>NZ_JBWJPF010000007.1:0-155302 GCF_056393265.1 Stenotrophomonas sp. Steno-C15 | reverse complement strand
ACGCGGCGCCAGGCGCCGCGTTCTCCGTTGACCCATCGGCCGGCCGATCAGGCCTTGGCGACGGCCTTCTTCGCCACGGCCTTCTTCGCCGGAGCCTTGGCCACGGTCTTCTTGGCAACCGGGGCAGCGGCGCCTACGGCGACCTTGCTCGCGGTGTGCGAACGGGCGTTGCCGTAGCTGGCGTTGTAGCGCTTGCCCTTGGCGGTCTTGCGGTCACCCTTACCCATGTCTTCAACTCCTCAAATGTGAAATCTGGTTACCCCGTGCTGACACGGGTTCGGCGGGGCCGCCTTGCTGGACGCCCCCGCGCACGATCGGAAAGCCTATCACGGAGCGCCTAGTGCGCGCAGCTGGCGTCGTGTACGTGGCTGTGGTTGAGCCGCAGATTGACCAGATGGGCAACGCCGACCAGCAGACCGCCAATGGTCATCACCACCGCGTGCGGCACGGCATTGTGATGCAGCGGGTCGTACAGAACCCCAGCCCACAGCGCGACCAGCCCGGGAATCAGGAACGCCAGCGCGCGCAGGGCGCCATGCCGGCGGTAGCCCCAGACAAGGCTGAACAGACCCAGCAGGGTCACGAACACGACCAGCGCCTGTTCAACGCCATCGCTGAGCCAGAACGACAGGCCCAGCGAAGGCGCTGCGGCCAGCAACACCGGAATCACCGCACAGTGCACTGCGCACAGCATCGATCCGGTGGCACCGAAACGGTCGAGCAGATGGCGCAGGTGGGAGGAGAGGGACATGACTTCCAGCAGGGTCGGCGAATCGTTATGGAATAATATAACATCCCTTCCTGGTCCGCACGATCTCCTCTCCCCCTGTCCCGCGACGGGATACGTGCGCTTCACAATTGATACACAGTAACAAGGACTTCTCGATGCCCGCCCCTTCCCTGCGGTTCAAGCCGCACACCCTCGCCCTGGCGCTCGCCGCGCTGCTGCCGTCCGCCGCATTCGCCGCAGCCGACGACGATGCGCACCGTGACCGCCACCTGACCGAGCTGTCGTCGGTGCAGGTCACCGCCTCGCCGCTGCAGGGCGATGCCGAGTCGCTGGCGCGGCCGGTCGAAGTGCTCGCCGGCGAGCGCCTGGACGAACAGAAGGCAGGCACCCTCGGCGATACGGTGGCCAAGCTGCCGGGCGTGCAGAGCACCTTCTTCGGCCCCGGTGTCGGTCGTCCGATCATCCGCGGCCAGGAAGGCCCGCGGGTGGCCGTGCTGTCCAACGGCATGGGCAACATGGATGCCTCCACCGTCAGCGCCGACCATGCCACCAGCATCGAACCGTTCCTGGCTGATCAGATCGAAGTGCTGAAGGGCCCGGCGACACTGCTGTTCGGCAGCGGTGCGATCGGCGGCGCGGTCAACGTCGTCGATGGCCGCATCGCCCGCGAGCTGCCCGACCGTCCGCTCAGCGGCCGCGCTGAACTGCGCGGCAACTCCGTCAATGACGAACGCAGTGGCATGTTCCGCCTCGACGGCGTCAGCGGCAACGTCGTGCTGCATGTCGACGGCCTGGTGCGCAACGGCGACGACTACCGCATTCCCGGCTACGCGGTGATCGACAGCCTGGAAGACCACCACGAAGACCATGACCACGACCACGCGGGCGAGGAAGGCGACGAGCCGCGCCGTGGCCGCCTGGACAACAGCTCCATCCGCACCCGGGCCGGTGGCGTAGGTGCCACCTGGCTGGGCGAGGGCGGCTACTTCGGCGTGTCGGCCAGCACCTATCGCACCAACTATGGCATCCCCAATGGGGCCCACGTCCACGCGGACGGCGACGATCATGACCACGATCATGATCATGATCATGATCACGGCGAGGAGGAGGAAGGCGGCGACGAGCATGACGTACGCATCGACATGGTGCAGAACCGCTTCGAGACCAAGGCCGGCATCTACAACCCGGTCTCGTTCCTGAAGAACATCAATGCCCGCGTGGCCTACACCGACTACGAGCATGTCGAGCTGGAGGCCGGCACGCCCTCCACACGCTTCACCAACCGCGGCATCGAAACCCGCCTGGAAGCCGTACAGCAGCAGGTCGGTGGCTGGGACGGCGCCTTCGGCGTGCAGTTCGGCAACAGCGATTTCGGCGCCAAGGGCGAAGAAGCATTCGTGCCGGACACCGGAACGAAAAACATCGGCCTGTTCGTGCTGCAGGAGAAGCAGTTCGGCCCGTTCAAGCTCGAACTCGGCGGCCGCCACGACCAGGTCAAGCTGGACCCGACCGGCGATTACCGCCGCCGGCAGTTCGATGCCACCAATCTGTCCGCGGCCGGCATCTGGAAGCTCAACGACGCGGTCGACCTGCGCATCGGCGTGGACAGCTCCGAACGTGCCCCCACCAATGAAGAGCTGTATGCCGCTGGCGCGCACATTGCCACCCGCTCGCTGGAAATCGGCGACGCCAACCTGAAGACCGAGCGCGGCCAGCGTGTCGAGCTGGGCATCCACACCCACAGCGATCGCCTGGACTTCTCCGCCTCGATCTACCAGACGAAGTTCAAGGACTTCATCTACCTGGCCGACACCGGCGTCACCGAAGGCCTGCCGGTGCGTGCATGGACGCAGCAGGATGCGGTGTTCAAGGGTGCCGAGGCGGAAGCCCTGGTGCATCTGTTCGAAGGCGTCGCAGGCGACTGGGATCTGCGCCTGTTCGGCGATTACGTGCAGGCCAAGCTGGACGGCAACGGCAGCCGCAACCTCGACATCGCGGTGCCGCACGGTGACCACAACCACAACTACACCGTGGAGCTGGCCAACACCGGCTACCTGCCGCGCATCGCCCCGGCCCGCGTTGGTGCCGACCTGCGCTGGGCGAAGGACGGCTGGCGCGCGTCGGTGGGCGCCGTGCGTTACAGCCGGCAGAAGGACGTGGCGCAGAACGAAGAGCCGAGCGACGGCTACACCCTGGTCGATGCGCACCTGGCCTACCGCTGGGATCGCAACGACAGCAACAGCTATGAGGTGTTCCTGGATGGCAGCAACCTGACCAACCGTGAAGTGCGCCCGCACACCTCGCTGCTGCGCGACTACTCGCCGCTGCCGGGCCGCGGTGTCGCATTCGGCATCCGTGCGTACTTCTGACCCCTCCAGCAGCAGGACGCCGTTCCACTGATCCCTGACGACGCTCGTTGTCGTTCTCTCCCGGGGGGCCTGCTGGCCCCCCGCTTTTTTTGGACCCGGTACGGCTTCGGACATGAGCCGCGCCGTGACGCTATCGATATGGCCTGGTGGCACCTCCCACCTGCCATGGATACGAATTCACACACCGATCACAAAGATGTGCGTAGGACAACAACCGGACAATCCCGTCACTCAATGTCTCGCACATCGGACACTTCTGTCCGAAAATGAACCCATGACCGCTCAACGCGCTGATGCCGCTGCCCGCCGTGCCCTCATTCTCGACGCCGCCGACCATGTGTTCGGGCAACACGGCGTCACCGCTCCGCTGGACCTGGTGGTCGAACGCGCCCAGGTGGGCCGGGCCACGCTGTACCGCAATTTTCCCGACCGCACCGCGCTGATCCAGGCCCTGCTGCAGCGTGCGGTCGACCGCATCCGCCGCCAGGTGGAGCAGCTGGGCGACCGTGACGACGCCCTGTTCGAGGTGTTCGAGGGGATGGCCCAGCGCATCATCGATTCACCTGCGCTGGCCGATTACTGGCGCGCCGTTGATTCGGACGTGCCCTCCATGCGCGCCGCGCGCGAGACCGTACGCGACCTGCTGGAAGCACCGATCCAGCGGGCCATCGCCGCAGGCCTGTGCCGTCCCGATCTGGAAAAAACGGATATTTCACTGATCTCCGGCATGCTGGGAGCGGCCCTTCGCGGCAAGACCCGTGACGAGCGCGCCCGTCTGGCCGGGCGTGCCCTGCAACTGCTGCGCGGAGGACTCCAGGGAGCAGCCAGCGGAGCACGCTGATGGTGCAGCCGTATCTGAAGCCGGTGCCGGACTGGGAGGAGCATGAGAAGCCCACCATGCCCGGATCGGCTTCCATGCCGTGGCACCCTCCGTACCGGCGTGCAGCCTATGCCCTGGTATCGCTGCTGGTGGCCATCACCGGCGGCCTCGGCAATGCGCTGGTCACCGCCAACCTGCCGTTCCTGCAGGGGCAACTGCAGCTCACCCCGACCCAGGGCAGCTGGCTGGTGGCCGCTTACGCGATGGTCAACGTCACCGCCAACCTGCTGGCCTTCAAGTTCCGCCAGCAGTACGGCATCCGCCTGTTCGCCGAGATCGGCCTGGGGCTGTATGCCGCGCTGGCCGTGCTGCACCTGTTCGTGGGCAGCTTCGAAACCACGATGCTGACGCGCGCGGCCAGCGGTTTCGCCGGTGCGGCGTGTTCGACGCTGGGTACGCTGTACATGCTGCAGGCGTTGCCGCGGCGCTTCACCGGCAACCTGCTGGTGATCGGCGTCGGTCTGTCGCAGCTGGCGGTTCCGCTGGCCTGGATCGTGTCGCCCGGCCTGGTCGATACCGGGCAATGGCACCAGCTGTATTCCTTCGAAGCAGGGCTGGCGCTGTGTGCGTTCGCGGCGGTGGTGGTGCTGAAGCTGCCGCCAGGCGTGCAGATCAAGGCCTTCGAGCCCATGGATTTCCTCACCTTCAGCCTGCTTGCCCCGGCGGTTGCGCTGCTGGTGGTGGTGCTGGCCCAGGGCTACACGCGCTGGTGGCTGGACACACCGTGGCTGGGCTGGGCGCTGGTCGCCTCGATCGCATTGTCGACCACCGCCTTCATCATCGAGCACTACCGGCGCAATCCACTGCTGCAGACGCGCTGGCTGGCCAGCCTGCCGGTACTGCACTTCATCGTGGGTGCGTTCCTCATCCGCTTCCTGACCACCGAGCAGTCCTACGGCGTGGTCAGCCTGATGCGCACGCTGGGCATGGGCCCGGACCAGCTGCGCCCCTTGTTCGTGGTGATTCTGGCAGGGGTTGTCACCGGTATCATCGGTACCGCCGTGACCTTCGGCCCGAAGCGGCTGATCCCGCAGCTGCTGATGGCGATCCTGCTGCTGGGTTCGGCGGCGTTCTTCGACCAGAACCGCACCAGCATGGACCGTCCCCACGATTTCTACCTCAGCCAGTTCCTGGCCTCGGTCGGTGCCGGGATGTTCATGGGCCCGCTGATCATGCTGGGCATCTCCGCCGCCCTGAAACAGGGTGTGGACCACATGATCACCTTCCTGGTAACGCTGTCGATCACCCAGACGCTGGGCGGGCTGGCCGGCTCGGCGCTGCTGGGAACCTTCCAGCTGCATCGCGAACAGCTGTATTCCAGCGCGCTGACCAGCCAGCTTGATCCCGCCGACCCGGTGGTGGCGCAGCGCCTGCGCATCCAGCAGCAGCTGTACGCCGCGCAGATCACCGATCCGGTGCTGCGCAGCGCGCAGGGCACCGCGCAGCTGGCACAGACGACGCGCCGCGAGGCCAATGTCCGTGGGTTCAATGATGTGTTCACCCTGAGCGGCTGGCTGGCGATCGGCTTCCTGTGCTGGTTGCTGCTGCTGTCGCTGCGTACCGCCGTGCTCAAGCAGTGGCGCAAGCGCCATCCGCCCTCCTCCGCTGCGGCCTCCCCCGCAGCGCCCCGCTGAGTCCTTCGCCATGCCTCCCGTCCCGCCCCGTCCCGACGATGCCGACAACGTGACTCCACCGCCGCCAACCGACGCGGCACCTGCGCCCACGCCGGTTGAGCCGGCGGTCGCGCCGAAGTACCTCAGACCCAGTGCGCGCAGCGTGGCAGTGATGGTGGTGGTGGCCCTGCTGGGCATCGCACTGATCCTGCGCGCGTGGCACCTGTGGCCGTTTGCCAGCAGCGTGATGGTCACCGACAACGCCTACGTGCGCGGGCAGATCACGGTGATGGCACCCCAGGTCAATGGCTATGTGACCGAGGTGCTGGTGAAGGACTTCCAGCACGTGAAGAAGGGCGAACCACTGCTGCGCATCGATGACCGCATCTATGCGCAGCGCGTGGCGCAGGCACAGGCCACGCTGGACAGCGCGCGCGCGGCGTTGGCCAACTCCGATCAGTCGCAGGCGCAGAACCGCGCGCAGATCGCTGCGGCCCAGGCCACCCTGTCCGCCGGCAAGGCCGAGCTTGAGCGCTCCCGCAACGAGCTGAAGCGATACGAGCAGCTCGCCGCACAACGCCTGGTATCGATCAATGACCGCGACCGCTTCCGCACGACCCAGGCGTCGGCGCAGGCCAGCGTGCAGCAGTCGCAGGCGCAGATCCGCATCGCCGAGGAAACGCTGATCTCCACCCAGGTGGCACGCAAGAGCCTGGAGGCACAGGTGGAAAGCGCACAGGCGCAACTGGAACTGGCACGCATCGACCTGGCCAATACCGTGATCCATGCGCCGCGCGACGGGCAGATCAGCGAGGCCAGCGTGCGGACCGGCCAGTACGTGGCCGCCGGCTCGCAGCTGCTGTTCCTGGTGCCCGACGCGCTGTGGGTGGTCGCCAACTACAAGGAGGGCCAGACCTGGCAGATGCGCATCGGCCAACCTGCGACGTTCGCCGTGGACGCGTTCCAGGGCCAGGTGCTGCGCGGCCATGTGGAGCAGATCGCCCCCGCCACCGGCTCGGAATTCAGCGTCCTGCGCCCGGACAATGCCAGCGGCAACTTCACCAAGGTGGTGCAGCGGCTGCCGATCCGGATCTCGATCGATCCGGGGCAGGAGCTGGCCGCGCGACTGCGTCCCGGCATGTCGGTGATCGCACGGGTGGATACGGCGGCCGAGCCTGCGCCGGCCCGGTAGGGTCGAGCTCGTGAAACGGGGTCAGATTCCTTTTTCCAAGGCAAAAGGGATCTGACCCCAATCCCACCGGCCGCTCAGCCTGCGCAGCGGGCGCAGAGTCCGTGCACTTCCAGCGTCTGCGCCTGCGGCTGGAAGCCGAGCTCCTTGGCCCGCTTCTCCAGCTGGCCGACGATCTCGCGGTCTTCCAGCTCCACCGCGCTGTGGCAGCTGTTGCAGATCAGGAACGGCACCGAATGCGCCGCACTGCTGGGGTGGTGGCAGGCCACGAAGGCATTCACCGATTCCAGCTTGTGCACGAAGCCATTGGCCATCAGGAAGTCCAGCGCGCGGTACACGGTGGGCGGGGCATCGGCACCCACACCCTTGCCGTTGCGCACCCATTCCAGCAGCTCGTAGGCCTTGACCGGCTTGCCGGCTTCGGCGATCAGCTTCAGTACGTTGGCGCGGATGGGGGTCAGGCGCAGCCCGCGTTCGCGCGAGACACGCTCGACCACCGCCACGAAATCCGATGCGTCATGGACGTGGTGGTGGGGGGCGGTACAGGCAGTGGCAGTCTTGGCGGGCATGCGCGTTCTCCGGTTCGGCCTGGCAAGGATGCCTCAGACCGTTGCTACCTTGGTAATGGCCGCGTCGATGCGTTTCAAGGCCTGCTCACGGCCGGCCAGGTACACGGTGTGGGAAATGTCAGGGCTGACCTGGGTACCGGTGATGGCCACGCGCAGCGGCTGGGCGACCTTGCCCATGCCGATCTCCAGCGCGGCGGCCGTGTCGTGCAGGGCCGTGCCGACCGCTTCGGCCGTCCATTCCGGCAGCGCCGCCAGCAGTTCACGGGCCTTGCCCAGGGCGACCTCGGCCCCGGCCTTGAAGTGCTTGGCCACTGCGGCTTCGTCGTAGTCGTTCAGCGGCTGGTACCAGACCACGGCCTTCTCGGCCATTTCCTTCAGGGTCTGCACGCGTTCACGCAGGGCGATCACCACGTCTACCGGTGCCGGGCCCGCCGCCACGTCCAGGCCCAGCTTCTGCAGCTGGTAGACCAGGTGCGGCACGATGTCGGCCGGCTCCACGGTCTTCAGGAAGTGCTGGTTGACCCAGCCCAGCTTGGCCATGTCCAGGCGCGACGCCTTGGAGTTGCAGTCCTTCACATCGAACAGGTCGATCAGTTCCTGGCGGGTAAACAGTTCCTGGTCACCATGCGACCAGCCCAGGCGGGCCAGGTAGCTCAGCAGTGCGTCCGGCAGGTAGCCGGCATCCCGGTACTGCATCACGTCGGCGGCGCCGGTGCGCTTGGACAGCTTGGCGCCCTGCTCGTCCAGGATCATCGGCATGTGGCCGAACTTCGGCACCGGTGCACCGATGCCTTCGTACAGGTTGATCTGGCGCGGCGTGTTGTTGATGTGGTCGTCACCGCGGATGACCTCGGTGATGCCCATGTCCCAGTCATCCACCACCACCGCGAAGTTGTAGGTGGGATAGCCGTCCGGACGGAAGATGACCATGTCATCCAGTTCGCTGTTGGCGATCTCGATCCGGCCCTTGATCAGGTCATCGAACACCACCGTACCCTGCAGCGGATTCTTGAAGCGGATGACGCGGTTCGGGTCGTCCCGGTACGGCAGGCCCAGCTCGCGCGCGGCACCGTTGTAGCGCGGCTTTTCCTGCCTGGCCATGGCGGCTTCGCGCATCGCGTCCAGCTCTTCCCGGGTTTCATAGGCGTAGTAGGCCTTTCCGTCGGCAATCAGCTGCTCGGCGACTTCCCGGTAACGGGCCACCCGGTCGGTCTGGTAGATCGGACCTTCGTCGTAGTCCAGGCCCAGCCACTCCATCGCCTCCAGGATGGCGTCGATCGCCCCCTGGGTGCTGCGTTCACGGTCGGTATCCTCGATGCGCAGCACGAACTCGCCGCCGCGGTGGCGGGCCTCCAGCCAGCAGTACAGCGCGGTGCGGGCGCCACCGATATGCAGATAACCGGTAGGACTGGGGGCGAAGCGGGTGCGGCAGGTCATGTGGGGCTCGAGGAACGGGAATTCCCCGATTTTACCACCAGCCCCGCGCCGGCACGGAGGGACGGACGGGGTCCGCCCCTCCGGCTCACGTCACGGCTGCGGCTCGGCCTTGCGCGGGAACGACTGCTCTCGCATCGCCGCGTTGTAGGCAAAGGAGGCCACGATGGCCGCTGCCTGCTTGAGATCTTCGGGCTCGGCGTGGTCCCAGGTGTCCAGATGGCTGTGGTGGACATTGGTGAAGTAATCCAGCCGGTCCTGGATGAACTGGAAGCCGGGCAGGCCGATGCGATCGAAGCTGATGTGGTCGGTGCTGCCGGTGTTGCGGGTCGCCACCGTGGTGGCGCCGACATCATGGAACGGGGCGAGCCAGGCCTCGAAGATCGGCATCGCCGCCAGGTTCTCCTGCGCGTAGATGCCACGGAAGCGGCCGGAGCCGTTGTCCATGTTGAAGTAGACCTGGAACTTGCTGTAGTCGCGGGTCTTGCGCAGCGGTCCGGTGGGGTCGCGCAGCGAGGCCGGCAACGCCTTCTGCGCAGCGTCCACCGGTTCCGGGAACTGGCCGAAGTGCTTGGCGACGTAGGCCTGCGAGCCGATCAGGCCCTGCTCCTCGCCGCTCCACAGCGCCACCCGGATGGTGCGCCGGGGCTTGGCACCGGTGGCCTTGAGGATGCGCATGGCTTCCATCATCACCGCCACGCCGGCCGCGTTGTCGGCCGCGCCGGTGCCGCTGTGCCAGGAATCGAGGTGCGCGCCGATCATCACCACCTCATCCGGCCTGCTGCTGCCCCGGATCTCCGCCAGCGTGTTGTAGCCGGGCTGATCGCTGTCGTCGGTGAAACGCGCGCTCACGTCCACCCGCAGGCGCACGGGCTGCTTGGCCTCCAGTGCACGCACCAGCGGATTGAAGTGCTCGGCGATCATCGCCAGCTCCGGAATGCCGACCGATTCCCCGGCCTTGCGCGAGCCACCACCGGCCACGCGGATGATGCCGTTGTCCCAGCTGCTGATGCTGATCGAGGCCAATGCGCCTTCCTCGACGAAGAAGGCGTTGACCTTGGCCGCCAGCGCCTGCCGCTCCTGGTACTCCTTCACCCGCTTGGCGCGCTCGGCGGTGGCGTCCTTGTCCTTGGGCAGGGTGAATTCCTGCAGTCCCTCCAGCGAGGTGGCGTCGTGACGATGCGAGTCCGGCTCGGTACCCCGCTTGTACTCGCGCGCCTCGCCGAGCAGCAGGATCTTCCCGCGCAGCTTGCCGCGGTACTTCTCGATGTCTTCCGGCTTCTTGATGTCCACCTGTACCAGCTCGCCCTCGACCGGTCCTCCGGTGCCCGGCGTCCAGGCCTTGGGCAGTGCGTGCAGCGGCATCACGCGGTCGCCGAGCATCTCCACGCTGGCCGAGGTGAACTCCCAGCCACGGCCGAAGTCATCGAACGCTTCGTCGTGGACATTGTCCAGCTTCCATTCGGTGAACTTGCTGCGGGTCCACGCGTTTGCGCGCCCCATCGCCGGGGAGTTGGTCAGGCGCGGCCCGATGCGCTCGGTGAGATAGCTGAAGGTGTCCATCACCTGCGAGCGATGGAACGCCTCCTGGCGGATGCGGCTGACCATGTCCAGGTCCACCGGCTCGCGCTGCTGCGCCGTCGCATTGCCGCTCATTGCCAGCGCAACCGCCAGCACACCCCACTTCAGCACATCCCACCCCTGCCCTTCGGCTCGATCATCAACCCCTGAAGTCTAGCCAGCGGGGGCGCCCGCCCCCCGTCCCATCGGTCATGGGCGGTGCAGGCGCCTCATCCGCTCCAGCCCAGCCACAGCTGGGCGCGCATGGGCAGCAGCAGCAACCAGTGCCGCCGGTCGATGCTGCTGCAGCCGTAAACCGCAGCATGCGCAGGCCAGTCGCCGGGCAGGCCGGCGATGCCGATCTCGGCCAACGCCCCCGGCCCGGCCTTCCAGGGCCGGTAGCACGGCACCTTTCCACCCAGCACGCCGCGTCCCTGCCGTGCACCGTCCAGCCACTCCAGCCCCTGCCCCAGCAATCCTTCGCAGGTGGCCGCTGCCAGCTGGAAGCGGACCAGGCCGGGGGCGATCCGTGCCCCCGGCAGGGCCGCCAGCACGCCATGCGCCTGCAGCAGTGCATCCACTTCGAGCAGAGCCGGAATGCCCTGCTGGGCTCTCAGCCGCAATCCCTGGCGCCATCCCATCGCGATCTCCTCACTTTGCTTCCGCGCCCAGCGCATACCAGTCCACGCGGCGGGTCACCCACATCGCCAGCGCCAGAATCACGAACAGCAGCAGCGAGCCCATCAGCAGCGCGTTGTTCTCCGAGACCAGCAGCCCGTAAAGCGCGCCATACAGCACGGTCAGCAGCGCGGCGAAGCCCAGGCCGCGCTTCCAGTGACCGAGCACGTTGGCCAGATACACCGCCTGCACGCCGATGCAGGCCGCCGCCGAGACCAGATAGGCCTTCCAGAAGGCGATGTGCTCGGACAGGCTGATCAGCAGCAGGAAGAAGATCGCCAGCGCCAGGCCCACCATCAGGTACTGCAGCGGGTGGATGCGCAGCGATCTGATCAGCTCGAACAGAATGAAGCCGACGAAGGTGAGCAGCACGAACAGCACGCCATACTTGGAGGCGCGATCCGCCTGCGTGTAGGCGTCGACCGGATCGACCAGCGACACGCTCACCGCCTGCGACGCCACCGCGCCATCGCTGCGCAGCTGGCGCTGGGCATCGGAGGCCAGCGAGGACACCGCCCAGCGTGCGTCGAAGCCCTGCGCATCGACGCGGCGTTCGTTCGGCAGGAAGGCGCCGGCGAAGGATGGATGCGGCCAGCGCGAACGCAGTGCGATGCGGTTGTCATCGCCTACCGGCACGACCGACAACATCCGGCTGCCGTCCAGCCGCAGCTCCAGCTCCACCGTGCTTGCTGCCAGCTGTCCACCCTGCACCCCGGCAAAGCCCGCCACGGGGGCATGCAGGCCGCGCCCCAGTTCCGCAGCGGCGCCGACACCCGGCAGCAGGCGCACCTGGCGGCCATCCACGCGCAGGTTGGGCGTCCCGACCAGGCCACGCGCGTCAGACACGCCCAACGCCACATAGGGCTGGCCATAGGTCCGGCCTGGCTTGACCGGATAGTCGTCAGCCGCGAAAGAGGCCTTCAACTGGCCGTTCCAGCTGTACACCGGCACCTTGAACAGCCCGACCTCACGCTGGCTGGGCAGCATCTCGCCGCCAACGTCGAGCGAGGCCGGCATCTGCAGCCAGTGCCCTTCGCTGACCTGCACCTCGGTCTTCTTGTTGCCCTTGGCGTCGACGACTTCCACCTGCTGGCGCTCCACCCACGGCACCACCCGCACCGGCCCCACCAGCTGCTGCGCGCCGGCGCGGCTGTCAGCGACCCGCGCGAAGGCTTCGTCGCGGTATTGGCTGCGCTCGTTGATCACGCTGCGGATCATCATCAGCGGAATCAGCAGCAGCAGGATCAGTCCGCCGACAATGGCGAACCGCAGCAGCATCTTCAGGGATTTCATGGTCCATCCTCGTTGGAGAGGGCTGCAGCATGGACCGTCGCGGTGAGCGGGGTTTGTGGCGAATTTGAAGCGGATGTGAAGTCAGCGCCGCGTGCGCGGGCCGGGCATGCCCAGCGGCAACCACAGGCTGGCCACGGTCCCGCCGCCGTCGCGGGCCTGCAGCTGGACACGGCCATCGTGCAGGCGCGCTACTTCCTGCACGAACGGCAGCCCAAGGCCGGAGCTGCGGCGGCCACTGCCGGGACGGGCCAGCGAGTAGAAGCGCTCGAACACGCGGTCACGGGCATAGTCGGGAATGCCGGCCCCCCGGTCGGCCACCTGCAGGCGCACGCCGCCGTCCTCAACCTGTGCCTGCAGCACCACCTCCGTCCCCGATGGAGAGAAGGCAACCGCGTTGTCGACCAGGTTGTTCAGCGCCTGCCGCAGCAGATAGGCATCACCCCGCACGCTCAGATCCGCCACGGCATCAGTGCGTACCTCGACGCCGGCCGCCTGCGCGCGCACCTGCGCGGCTGCGACGGTCTGCTGCAGCAGGTCCGGCAGTGCGATCGGCGCACGCGTCTGCAGCCAGCCATGCTGCTCCACTTCGGCCAGCGCCAGCAGCTTGTCGATGGTTTCGGTCAACCGCTCCTGCTGCTCGAGGATGCTGCGCGCGAAGCGCGCACGGTCGGCATCGGCCATCGGTTCCTGCAGCAGCTCGGCGGCACCGCGTATCGCGGCCAGTGGGCTCTTCATTTCGTGCGTCAGCGACTGCACGTACTGCTCGACGTAGGCCTTGCCTTCGAGTTTGCGCCGCATGGTCTCCAGCGCCTGGCCGAGATCACCGATCTCATCGCGGCGGCGGCGTGGCGGCGGCACCGGCTCACCGGCGGTGACCGCGCGCGCATAACGGCTGAGCTGGCCCAGGCCGGTGGTCAACCACATCGTCACCAGCACCCCGACCAGCGCCGAGAGCCCGATCAGCCATGCGCCGCGTTCGATGATGGCGCGCTGGCTGGCCGCAATGAACGGATCGATGCTGCGGTTGGGCTGGGCCAGGGTGAGCACGCCGATGAGAGTGCGGCCATCGCCCGGGTCGTACACCGGCGCGGCCACATGCATCACGGTGTTGCCCTCCTCGCCCGGCGTCTCCGGGCTGGAGCGGGCGCCGTACTCGCCGCGCAGGGTGCGGTAGACATCGTTCCAGCGCGAGTTGTCACGACCGACGTCGCGGCCCAGCGAATCGTAGATCACGATGCCTTTCGCATCGGTGATCGTCACCCGGTAATCGAGGGCGCGCTTGGGAAAGCGCCACACCATCGCTTTCAGGTCACGCTGCCGCGCCTTGGCCAGGTTGCGGGTGAAACTGCCGCTGTTGATGGTGCCTGCCTTGACGTCCGCCGCCGCCATCTCGGCCAGCACGTTGGCCGCATCGACCAGGGTCGATTCCATCGCCTGGCGCACGCCCGGCTTCACTTCGTTGACGAACACGCGCATGACGAAGAACGCGGCGATGCCCACGATCAGGAAGAAGCCCAGGAACAGCTTCATCACCAGACGCATCGCTCACGCCTCCAGGGCGTAGCCCAGGCCACGGTGGGTCCGGATCGGGTCGGTGCTGGCGCCGGCCGCGCGCAGCTTGGCTCGCAGGGTCTTGACGTGCGTATCGACCGTGCGGTCGGCGCTGTCGGCACTGCTGTCCCAGCCGCGATCCATCAGCTGGGCGCGGCTGAGGATGGCCCCGGGGCGTTGCAGCAGGGCTTCCAGCAGGGCGTACTCGTAGCGGGTCAGGTCCAGTGCCTGGCCGTGGAAGCGGACACGCCGGCCCTCCCGGTCGATGGCGAAGGCGCCATGCGTCTGCCAGCCCGCATCGGTGTCACTGGCAGCAGGCGCCGCCCGCCGCAGCCGCGCGCGCACCCGCGCCACCAGCTCGCGCGGCGAGAACGGCTTGGCCATGTAGTCATCGGCGCCCAGCTCCAGGCCCAGTACCCGGTCCAGCTCGTCGTTGCGGGCGGTCAGGAAGATCACCGGCAGCTGCGCCTGCGGACCGGGCAGCGCACGCAGCCGACGACAGACCTCGAAGCCGCTCAGGTCCGGCAGGCCCACGTCCAGCACCACCACATCGATGCCACCGTCCCGCAACCGCTGCAGGGCATCGCTGCCGAGCAGGCAGTGACTGGCCAGGTAGCCCTCGCTGCGCAGCGCGTAGAGCACGGTTTCGGCGATGGCGGCTTCGTCCTCGACCACCAGGACATGGGCAACGGGAGCTGTCATGGCGCGCAGCATAGCCGCTGCGGCCGCCGCCCCGTACACTGCCCGCATGAATTACCGCCATGCCTTCCACGCCGGCAACCATGCCGATGTCCTCAAGCACATCGTGCAGCTGGCCCTGATCGACAGCTTCAAGCGCAAGGACAGCCCGTTCTTCGTGCTGGACACCCACGGCGGCGCAGGCCGCTATCTGCTGGCCAGCGAAGAGAGCCGCAAGACGCTGGAGGCCGAATCCGGGGTCATGCGCCTGATGGCGCAGCCGAAGCTGCCGGACGTGGTCGAGCGCTACCTGAAGGCCGTGCAGGCCGACAATCCGGTCGGCGCGCTGACCAACTACCCCGGCTCGCCCCTGCTCACCGCCCAGGCCATGCGTGCGCAGGACCGGATGGCGGTATGCGAGCTGCAGGAAGACGAAGTGGGCACGCTCAAGGCCCTGTTCGCCCATGACAGCCGGGTCGGCGTGCACCCGGGCGACGGCTATGCACTGCTGCGCTCGCTGCTGCCGCCGAAGGTCAACGGCAGCAAGATCGGCCGCGGCCTGGTGCTGATCGACCCGCCCTACGAGGCCCAGGACGCCGAGTACCAGCGCATCCTGGCAGCACTGGCCGAGACGCTGGCGCGCTGGCCGCAGGCCACCTGCGCGGTGTGGTTCCCGATCAAGCAGCGCCGCACGATCCTGCATTTCCTGCGCAAGGCCACTGCCCTGCCGGTCAAGTCGGCAGTGACCATCGAGTTCCTGGTACGCCCCGACGACTCACCGCTGCGCCTCAACGGCAGCGGCATGCTGGTGCTCAACGCCCCCTGGCAGTTCGACCGGGCGGTCGGTCCGGCCCTGCCGGCGCTGCGCCAGCACCTGGGTGAGCCCGGCGCCAGCACCCGCCTGGATTGGCTCAAGGCACCTGAATAATGGCCTTCACGAGGCTGTACGCCCGTGAGCCTTTTGTTCACGGAAGACAGCCCCGGTGATGCCACAATCGATGGACCACCAAGGAATCACCCGGTATGGCCACTCGCAACCGCATGCCGCCCTGGCATGAGATCTTCAAGGCTCCCAGCGGCCACGAGCTGCTGATCCGCCCCATCCGCCCGGAAGACAGCGCGCCGCTGCAAGCGGCCTTCAGCCTGTTCGGGCCGGAAGAAATCCGCGACCGTTTCCTGCAGGCGGTGACCGAGCTGTCACCGGAAACCACGCAGCGCCTGACCCATCCGAATCCCAAGACCGAGATCACCCTGGTCGCGGCCGAGTCCCTGCCCGCCGGTGAGGCCGTGGTCGGTGCGGTCGCCCGGGCCTCGATCATCCCCGGCACCCGCGAAGCCGAGTACGCGATCCTGATCAGCCGCTTCCTCATCGGCCAGGGCCTGGGCCGGCAGCTGATGCGCAAGCTGGTGAAGTGGGGCCGGGGCAAGTACCTGGATCGCCTGTACGGCGATGTGGCGGCCGAGAACGAGCCGATGAAGCAGCTGGCCGCCTCGCTGGGCTTCAAGCCCGTTCCGCACCCGAACGGCACCGAAGGGCTGGTGCGCATGGTGCTGGAACTGGACAACTGACGGTGACGCCGGGCGCCGCCCGGCGATGCCGTTGCAGCCACTGCGCACGCCGGGCATGGCCCGGCGCTGCCCGCTCACGCAGCAATCATGGGGCGGGTGGAGGCTTCTGCTAAAATCCGCGGTCCATGTCGCGTACTTCATACCCCGCCCCGCCGCTGCCGCGCGCCGGCCAGCTCCGCGCCTGGTGGCGCGCCCCCGCTTCACCGACCGCCCTGGCCTGGTACCTGGCCCAGGCGGCGCGCGCGCATGACGCGCCGTTGCTGGTGGTTGCCCGTGACAACCACGGCGCCAACCAGCTCGAAGCCGATCTGCAGACCCTGCTGGGCAACGATCCCGCGCTGCCGGTGATCGCCTTCCCGGACTGGGAAACCCTGCCCTACGACCGCTTCAGCCCGCATCCGGACATCATCTCGCAGCGCCTGGCGGCCCTGCACCGCCTGCCTGCGCTCAAGCGCGGCCTGGTGGTGGTGCCGGTCCAGACCCTGCTGCAGCAGCTGGCCCCGCGCAGCTACGTGATCGGCGGCAGCTTCGACCTGAAGGTCGGCCAGCGCCTGGACCTGGAGGCCGAGAAACGCCGCCTGGAGAGCGCGGGCTACCGCAACGTGCCGCAGGTGATGGACCCCGGTGACTTCGCCGTGCGCGGCGGCCTGCTCGATGTGTTCCCGATGGGCGCCGACGAGCCCTTGCGGGTGGAGCTGCTGGACGAGGACATCGACTCGATCCGCGCCTTCGACCCGGAAAGCCAGCGCTCGCTGGACAGGGTCGAGTCGGTGCACATGCTGCCCGGCCGCGAAGTACCGATGGATGAGGCCAGCATCGGCCGCGTGCTGGCCACCCTGCGTGAGCGCTTCGATGTCGACACGCGCCGCAGCGCGCTGTACCAGGACCTCAAGTCCGGGTTGGCCCCGGCCGGCATCGAGTACTATCTGCCGCTGTTCTTCGATCGCACCGCCAGCCTGTTCGACTACCTGCCTGCCGGCAGCCTGCCGGTGGTGTGTGCCGGCGCCGGCGAAGCCGCCGATGCGTTCTGGGCACAGACCGGCGAACGCTACGAGCAGCGCCGCCACGATGTCGAGCGCCCGCTGCTGCCGCCCTCGGCGCTGTACCTTTCGCCTGAGCAGCTGCGCGAGCGGCTGAACGACGCGCCACGCATCGAAGTGTGGGCCGCCGACCATGCACGCATCGCCGATGCACATGCGCTGGGCGACCAGCCCCTGCCGGCGCTGCCGGTAGCGGCCCGCGAAGCGCCCGCTGGCGACGCGCTGAAATCCTTCCTCGGCCACTACCCCGGCCGGGTATTGATCGCCGCAGATTCACCGGGCCGCCGCGAAGCCCTGCTGGAAGTGCTGCAGGCGGCCGAACTGAAGCCGCCGGTGGTTGCCGACCTGCCCGCCTTCCTCGCCAGCGATGTGCGCTTTGCCATCACCGTGGCGCCGCTGGAAGATGGCTTCGCCCTGGACGATCCGCGCCTGGCGGTCCTGACCGAACGCCAGCTGTTCCCCGAGCGCGCCGGTAGTACCCGCCGCACGCGCCGCGCCGGCCGCGAACCGGAAGCGATCATCCGTGACCTGGGCGAGCTGACCGAAGGCGCGCCGATCGTGCACGAGGATCATGGCGTGGGCCGTTATCGCGGCCTGATCGCGATGGACGTCGGTGGCATGCCGGGCGAGTTCCTGGAAATCGAGTATGCCAAGGGCGACCGCCTGTACGTGCCGGTCGCACAGCTGCACCTCATCAGCCGCTACTCCGGCGCTTCCGCCGAGACTGCCCCCCTGCATTCGCTCGGGGGCGAGCAGTGGACCAAGGCCAAGCGCAAGGCCGCCGAGAAGGTGCGCGACGTCGCCGCCGAACTGCTGGAAATCCAGGCGCGCCGGCAGGCACGTGCCGGACTGGCCCTGCAGGTCGACCGCGCGATGTACGAACCATTCGCTGCCGGCTTCCCGTTCGAGGAGACACCCGACCAGCTGGCCGCCATCGACGCGACCCTGCGCGACCTCGCCAGCAGCCAGCCGATGGACCGCGTGGTGTGCGGCGATGTGGGCTTCGGCAAGACCGAGGTCGCCGTGCGCGCCGCGTTCGCCGCTGCCAGTGCCGGCAAGCAGGTGGCGGTGCTGGTGCCGACCACGCTGCTGGCCGAACAGCACTACCGCAACTTCCGCGACCGCTTCGCCGATTACCCGCTCAAGGTGGAAGTGCTGTCGCGCTTCAAAAGCACCAAGGAGATCAAGGCCGAACTGGAGAAGGTCGCTGCCGGCACCATCGATGTCATCGTGGGCACCCACCGCCTGCTGCAGCCGGACGTGAAGTTCAAGGATCTGGGCATGGTCATCGTCGACGAGGAACAACGGTTCGGCGTACGCCAGAAGGAGGCGCTGAAGGCGTTGCGTGCCAACGTGCACCTGCTGACCCTGACCGCCACGCCGATCCCGCGCACGCTGAACATGGCCATGGCCGGTCTTCGCGACCTGTCGATCATCGCCACGCCGCCGCCGAACCGGCTGGCGGTACAGACCTTCATCACGCAATGGGACAACGCGCTGCTGCGCGAGGCCTTCCAGCGCGAACTGGCGCGTGGTGGCCAGCTGTACTTCCTGCACAACGACGTGGAGAGCATCGGCCGCATGCAGCGCGAGCTGTCCGAACTCGTGCCGGAAGCGCGCATCGGCATCGCCCATGGCCAGATGCCGGAGCGCGAACTGGAAAAGGTGATGCTGGATTTCCAGAAGCAGCGCTTCAACGTGCTGCTGTCGACCACGATCATCGAGTCGGGCATCGACATCCCCAACGCCAACACCATCATCATCAACCGCGCTGACCGCTTCGGCCTGGCCCAGCTGCACCAGCTGCGCGGCCGCGTGGGGCGTTCGCACCACCGCGCCTACGCCTACCTGATCACGCCTGACCGCCGTGCGATCACCCCGGATGCCGAGAAGCGCCTGGAAGCCATCGCCTCCATGGACGAGCTGGGCGCCGGCTTCACCCTGGCCACGCACGATCTGGAAATCCGCGGTGCCGGTGAACTGCTCGGCGAGGACCAGAGCGGGCAGATGGCCGAAGTCGGCTTCAGCCTGTATACCGAGCTCCTGGAGCGCGCGGTACGCAGCATCAAGCAGGGCAAGCTGCCGGACCTGGATGCCGGCGAGGAAGTGCGCGGTGCCGACGTCGAGCTGCATGTGCCGGCCCTGATTCCGGAAGACTACCTGCCGGACGTGCATACCCGCCTGACGCTGTACAAGCGCATTTCCAGCGCGCGCGACAACGATGCGCTGCGCGAGCTGCAGGTCGAGATGATCGATCGCTTCGGCCTGCTGCCGGACCCGGCCAAGCACCTGTTCGCGGTTGCCGAGCTGAAGCTGCGGGCCAACGCGCTGGGCATCCGCAAGCTGGACCTGGGCGAGAACGGTGGCCGCATCGTGTTCGAATCGAAGCCGGACATCGACCCGATGGCCGTGATCCAGCTGATCCAGAAGCAGCCGAACCTGTATGCGATGGAAGGCCCGGACAAGCTCCGCATCAAGCACCCGCTACCCTTGCCGGAAGACCGCTTCAATGCGGCCCGCGCCCTGCTGACGACCCTCGCCCCGGGTTGATTTCCCACCGCCACCACCCCGCACCGGCCCCACCCGGTGCGGGCGGACGACCATGCTGCCTGACGCCGTACCCGCCCCCGACCTGCTGCACGCACAGGCCTGCCTGATCGATGCCCTGGCCATGTCGCTGCAGATGCGCGATGCCTACACCCGCCATCACTGTGACCGGGTCGGCCGGCTGGCCCAGCGCCTGGCCGTGCACTGCGACCTGGACCAGGAGGCCGGCACGCGGGTCGCGCTGGCCGCGCGATTCCATGACATCGGCAAGATCGGCATTCCCGACGACGTGCTGCTGAGCCCTCGCCGGCACACCGAACAGGAGCGCGCGATCATGCGTGAGCATCCCGTGCGCGGCGAGCACATCTTCCTGACCACCGGCCGCAGCGATGCCGCCGCGGTGGCCAGGCTGATCCGGGCCCATCACGAGGCATTCGACGGCAGCGGCTATCCCGACGGCCTGCACGGCGAGCACATCCCGCTGGGCGCGCGCATTGTCACGCTCGCCGACGCCTACGATGCGATGACCAGTGATCGTCCGTACCGGGCGGCGATGGCGCACGGAACGGCACTGCGCATCCTCGATGACCAGGCCGGCGGCCTGGTCGACCCCTACGTGCTGCGGCGCTTCCATCGCCTGCTGGCGCAGGAACCTGCGCTGGCCTGAGATCCGGCGCCACCGGGCGAACAGACAAAAGGCCCGGCTTGCGCCGGGCCTTTCGCATCACGCTTCACGTGTGATCGGTTACCAGATCACCACGCGCTTGTCGTCGGCACGCACCATCGCGTCACCGGCCTTGCACTGGAACGCAGCCGCGAACGACGGCATGTTCGAGGGCGCACCGTTGGCGCGGAAGTTGGCCGGCGCGTGCGGATCGGTGTTCAGGCGCACGCGCAGTTCGCCATCGGTGAAGTTGCGACGCCACACGGTGGCCCAGTTCATGAAGAAGCGCTGGTCCTGGCTGTAGCCATCGACCTCGACGTTCGCCTTCGGATCTTCCTTCAGCGCCATCTGCAGCGCGTCATAGGCAACGGTCAGGCCGCCCAGGTCGCCGATGTTCTCGCCCAGGGTCAGCTTGCCCTTCACATTCACGCCGGGCACCGCTTCGTAGCCATCGAACTGCGCGACCAGCTGGTCGGTACGTTCGGTGAACGCCTTGCGGTCGGCATCGGTCCACCAGTTGTCGAAGTTGCCGTTGGCGGCGAACTGGCTGCCCGAATCGTCGTAGCCGTGCATCATCTCGTGGCCGATCACCGCGCCGATGCCGCCGTAGTTCAGTGCCGGATCGGCCTTGGCGTCGAAGAACGGCGCCTGCAGGATCGCTGCCGGGAACACGATCTCGTTCTTGGTGGCGTTGTAGTAGGCGTTGACGGTCTGCGGCGTCATGCCCCACTCGGTCCTGTCCACCGGCTTGCCGATCTTGTCCAGCATGTAGCGGTAGTTGAACGCACGCGCCGCCTGCATGTTGCCGAGGTAGCTGTCGCCGTTGGTCTGCAGGCCTGCCCAGTCACGCCACTTGTCCGGGTAACCGATCTTCGGGGTGAAGCTGGCCCACTTCTCCAGTGCCTTCTTCTTGGTTTCCTCGCCCATCCACGGCAGCTGCTCCAGGCGCACCTTCAACGCCTGCGACAGGTTTTCCACCAGGTGCTGCATGGCCACCTTCGACTCGGCCGGGAATACGGCGTCGACGTACAGCTGGCCCAGCGCCTCGCCCATGCCGCCGTTGACCGACTCCAGCACGCGCTTCCAGCGCGGCTGCATTTCCTTCTGGCCACGCAGGGTGGTGCCATAGAAATCGAAGTTGGCCTTCTCGAACTGGCTGCTCAGGTACGGCGAGGCGTCGTCGATGGTGTGGAAGCGCAGGTAGGCCTGCCAGGTGCTGGCCGGCACATCGGCCAGCATCTTGTCCATCTCGGAGAAGAAGCCCGGCTGGGCCAGCGAGAACTTCTGCGCGGCCGGCACCTTCAGGGTGTCGAACAGCGCGGTCCAGCTGAAATTCGGGGTCAGCCTGTCGGCGTCGGCAGCACTGAGCGGGTTGTAGCGCTTGGCCGGGTCACGCATTTCGATGCGCGACATGGACGCCTTGGCCAAGCGGGTTTCGAAGGCCATCACGGCCTTGGCCTGCTCGGCGGCCTGCGCGGCGTCCACGCCGGACAGGGTCAGCACCTGCGCGATGTAGGCCACGTAGGCGTCGCGGATCCTGGCCTGCGCATCATCGAAGTAGTAGCCCTTCTCCGGCAGGCCGAGGCCGCCCTGGCCGACGTAGGCGATGACATTGGCCGAATCCTTGTAATCGGCATTGGCGAACAGCGAGAACAGCACGCCCTTGCCCTCGGCCTGGCTGTCGCGCAGGTACTGGGTGAGGGTGGCGGTGTCCTTCAGCGCGGCGATCTTGTCGAGCTGCGGCTGCAGCGGTGCCAGGCCCGCAGCCTCGATCTTCGCTTCGTCGTTGCCGGTCTTCCAGATGTCGCCGATCTTGGCTTCCACCGAACCGGTCTTGGCCTGGCTGGCGGCAGCCTGCTGTACCAGCGCATGCTGCACTTCCAGCGAGCGCTCGCGCAGGATTTCGAAGCTGCCCCAGGTGGTCTGGTCGCCCGGTACCGGATTGGCCTTCAGCCACTTGCTGTTGACGAAGCCATTGAGGTCGGTGCAGGCCGCGATGGCCGGATCGAGATCGGCGCTGTTGAGCGAGATCAGCGGCGTCTTGATCTGTGACAGGTCGAAGGCCGGCGTAGCGTCGGCACTGGTCGCCGGTGCAGTTTCGTTCTTGCCACACGCGGCCAGGGAGGCGGCGATGGCGATGGTCAGGCCCAGCGGGGCCAGGTTGCGGACGTTCATGAGGCTCTCCTGCGGGTAATTCCACAGGGTAGACGGGGACGCCCGCGGCAGGGACCGGCCAAAGGTCACAGAGCGCTCGTCATGTGGCGCCGAGCCCTGCTCTGCGCCACAAAAAGCGAAGGCCGGCGTGCGCCGGCCTTCCGATTCCTACTTGGCCTTGCCCTGGTTGGCTACGGCCTCAGCGGCCTTGCGCGCCGCTTCCGGGTCGCCCAGGTAGCGGAACGACTGCACGGTCAGGTCATCGTTCAGTTCGAACAGCAGCGGAATGCCGGTCGGAATGTTCAGCTCGAGGATTTCCTCGCGCGAAACATTGTTGAGGTACTTGTACAGCGCGCGCAGCGAGTTGCCGTGGGCGGTGACCAGCACCGTCTTGCCGTCCTTCAGCTGCGGCGCGATGGCGTCGTGCCAGTACGGCAGCACGCGGTCGAGGGTGGTGGCCAGCGATTCGGTACCCGGCAGCGCGTTGCGGTCCAGCCCGGCGTAGCGACGGTCGTGGATCGGATGGCCCGGGTCTTCCAGATCCATCGGCGGCGGCGGGATGTCATAGGAGCGACGCCACACCTTGACCTGCTCCTCGCCGTGCTTTGCAGCGGTCTCGGCCTTGTCCAGGCCCTGCAGGCCGCCGTAATGGCGCTCGTTAAGACGCCAGGATTTGTTCACCGGCAGCCAGTCCTGCTCCAGCTCGGCCAGGGCGCCCTGCAGGGTGTGGATGGCGCGCTTCAACACCGAGGTGTGGGCGACGTCGAACTGCAGGCCTTCCTCGCGCATCAGGCGGCCAGCGGCGGCCGCTTCCCGGCGCCCCTGCTCCGTCAGGTCGACATCGACCCAGCCGGTGAAGCGGTTGTCCAGGTTCCACTGGCTCTGGCCATGGCGCAACAGTACGAGTTTACGGGTCACTGCAGGATCTCCAACGCGAGGAAAGGCAGGCCGCCATTGTAGCCCCGGGGCCGCTCACCGTGCCGTGGCGCGGCCCATGCGATGCTGTGATCGATGAATACCGTGATTGATCCCGGGCGCTGGCAGGGCAGCGTCGCCGCCGCACGCGAGCAACAGCTGCGGCTTGCGGCGCGGGTGGAGCGCAGCGACCGGCTGCCGGGTACCGTACGCTGGCTGGCCGGGCTGGACGTCGGCTTCGAGGACGACGGCCGCACCACCCGCGCCGCAGCGGTGCTGCTGGATGCCGCCACCCTGCAACCGGTGGCCCGGGAGATCGCCCGCATTCCCACGGTGATGCCTTACATCCCCGGCCTGCTCAGCTTCCGCGAGCTGCCCGCCCTGCTCGCTGCACTGGCCCTGCTGCCGCGTTCGCCGGACCTGGTCTTCGTCGACGGGCACGGCATCAGCCATCCGCGACGGCTGGGCGTGGCGGCGCACCTGGGCGTCGTCACCGATCTGCCGAGCATCGGCGTGGCCAAGTCGAAACTGGTCGGTCGCTTCGTCGAGCCCGCAGACGAGGCTGGCGCGCATACGCCCCTGCTCGATGGCGATGAACAGCTCGGCTGGGTGCTGCGCAGCAAGGTCCGCTGCAGGCCGCTGTTCGTCGCTGGCGGGCACCGCATCGGCGCCGATACCGCACTGCAGTGGGTGCAGCGCACGCTGCGTGGCTATCGCCTGCCGGAGCCGACCCGCCTGGCGGATCGGCTGGCGTCGCGACGGGACGCGTAGCGGCAGATCAGTGGTGCACGTGGCCGCGATGGCCCTGCGCGTCCTCGCCGTGGTCGTGATCGTGCCGCGCATCCGGTGCGGCCGCACTGGGCGGCGCGGGATCTCCGCATGCCTCTCCGCAGTGATCCGCTTCAATCTGCAGGGTCACATGCTCGATGCCGAAGTCATCGTGCAGGCGACCTCCCAGCTCACGGCGCAGCACGTCGGCGTCGGTACCGTCGCGCATCACGACATGCGCGGTCAGCGCCGGCGTGCTCGAGGCCAGTGCCCACACATGCAGGTCATGCACGTCCAGCACCGCGGCATGGCCGGACAGGCTGTCGCGGACCTTCGCCACATCCATGCCCTTGGGCACGCCTTCCAGCAGCACGTTGATCGCCTCGCGCATCAGCACATAGGTGCGTGGCAGCACCCACAGGCCGATCAGCACCGCCAGGATCGGGTCGATCGGCTGCCAGCCGGTCCAACGGATCAGCAGCGCGCCGACGATCACCGCCACCGAGCCGAGCATGTCGGCCCACACTTCCAGGTAGGCACCTTTGACGTTGAGGCTTTCACCGCTGCCGGCCTGCAGCAGGCGCATCGAGATCAGATTGATGACCAGGCCGGCGGCGGCGATCACCAGCATGCCGGTGGAGGCAATCTCCTGCGGTTCGCGGAAGCGGCCGACCGCTTCCCACAGGATGTAGCCGGCCACCACGAACAGCATCGCGCCATTGATCATCGCGCCAAGGGCTTCCAGCCGCGCATAGCCATAGGTGCGGCGCGCGTCCGGCGGACGCCGGCTCAAGCGCACCGCGACCAGCGCGATCATCAGTGCGAGCGCGTCGGTGGCCATGTGGGCCGCATCGGACAGCAGCGCCAGGCTGTTGGTCCAGAACGCGCCGACGACTTCGACGACAAGGAAGGTGGAAGTCAGCCCCAACGCCCACCACAACGGCTTCTCGTGGCGGATCTGGGACGGCAGGTGATCGTGGTCGTGGCCCATGCAACAGCTCCTGTGCGATGCGGTCAGGCTACGGCGTGGCTGCGGGGGAGACTATTACGATGTTTATAACATTGCAGCTGTGCGGCGCCGGTCGCGCCGGGCGTGGCCCGGCGCTCGCCGATTGCACCGGGCCATGCCTGTCAGGCACCGCGCGCGCTCAGAAGCCGAAACGCAGGCTGGCCCAGTATGCGCGGCCCGGTTCGTTGTAGGTCGCCGCACCGGCGTCGCTGCTGTTGGCTTCGCGGAACAGGCGCTTGTCGGCCAGGTTGTTCACGCCGAAACCGAAGCTGACCGTCCCGGTAACCCTGTAGCGCGCGCTCACGCCCCAGATGTTGTATGCCCCCCGATCCTGCAGCACCACCGACGGATCGCAGCTTCCGGTGCAGCGAGGATCGTTGTTGATGTTGGTGGTGGCCGGCTCCTGCCTGCCGTAGAAGGTGCCGGTGAGCAGCAGCGACAGCTTTTCGGTGGCCTGCCAGTCCAGCATCGTGTTGACCGTGTAGCGCGGTATCACCGACAGCGGCTGGCCGGTGCTCTTGTTCTCGTTCTCCACCATGTAGGTGAAGTTGCTGCTCCACTTCAGCCGGTCGCCCTGCTCGCCCAGCAGCGGCACCACCAGGTTGCCCTCCAGGCCCTGCACGATGGCCTTCGGTGCATTTTCCCAGCGGAAGATCCGGCCACGGGTATCGGCGGTGAGGCCGACCTGGGTATACCCGGCCTCGATCTTGTCCTTGTAGTCGTTGTGGAAGTAGGTCAACGAGGCCTGCCAGCCACTCTGCGGAGCCCATTCCACGCCCAGTTCCTTGTTCAGGCTGGTCTCGGCGTCCAGCTCCGCGTTGCCCTGCAGGTAGCAGCCCGCGCCCAGGCTCGGCAGTGCGTTGGGACAGCCGTTGCCACGGGTGTAGTACAGGTAGTCCGGATTGGACTGGTAGAGGTTGGGAGCCTTGAACGCGCGTGCGATGCCGCCCTTCACCACCCAGTCGCCATTGATGCGGAACTGCGCATTGAGGCTGGGGCTGGCGTTGTTGCCGAACTGGCTGTGGTGGTCGAAGCGCAGGCCCGGCGTCACGATCCAGCGTTCACCCAGGTAGATGTTGTCTTCGACGAAGACCGCCGTGGTCTGCGCATCGGACTTGCCGCGCGCGCGATCGGCCGACAGGCCCGGCAGGCCACCGCCACTGCTGCCGGACTGGCTCATCGAATACGGATCGGTCAGGCGGCTGTCGAGATGCTCGAAGCCCAGTGTCCAGACATTCTCCGCCGCGCCGATCGTGGTCGGGAAACTGACCTCGCCATCGAGCTGGTAATTGCGCAGGCGGGAGGTGGACCAGTCGGTGCCGTTGAAGCTGCCCTCGGGGCCACCGGCCAGGCCTTCGTTGATGCGCGAATTGTTGACCGCTTCCACCGCAGCAGTAACGCGCGAGGTCACATCGCCCCAGCGGCCACGATGGGTGATCGCCCCGGTGGTGCGGTACATGCGGTTGGTCTCTGCCTCGCTCTCGGCCAGCGCCGCCAGATCGACCGGCGTGGAGGTACCGGTGTTGCTCACGGCACGGTCGCCCGCATAGATGTTGCCCTGGCGGCTGGTACCGGCTTCGAATTCCACCACCTGGCCGGCGTTGATGTCCCAGCGCAGCAGCGCGTTGACATCGCGGTTCTTGACGCCCTCGCGGCCTGCGGGAGGTACGGTGCCCGGCGCGGTGGCGAACGCGCGATTGAGTTCGAGCGAATCCGCGTCGGTCCTGTTGAGGTTGCCATACAGGCGGAAGGACAACGCATCGGTCATCGGGCCGCTCAGCTGCAGGCCCACGCGCTCACTGCCACCTTCGGCACTGTGCTCGGGTACCAGTCCGTACAGGTCGACCGCTCCGGTCAGATCGCCCGTCGGGCGCTTGGTGATGATGTTGACCACGCCGCCGGAGGCGCCGGATCCATAACGCGCCGCTGCCGGACCGCGCAGCACTTCGATGCGCTCGATCATCTCCGCCGGCACCCAGTTGGTGTCGCCACGGGTATTGCGCTCACCGCTGCGGCCCATGCGCACGGCGTCGCGGGCGCCGACGCGTTTGCCGTCCACCAGGATCAGCGTGTTCTCCGGCCCCATGCCGCGCAGGTCGATCTGGCGGTTGTTGCCGTACTGGCCGGACGCACTGTTGCCGGTGAGATTGACGCCGGGCATGGTCCGCAGCAGCTCGGCGATGTCGTTGGCAGGAGGACGGCGCGCGATGTCCTCGGCGGTGATTGTCGATGTACCCAGTGCTTGGCGCGCGATCTGCGAGGCGGTGACGTGTACCGTATCGATATCGGTCGCGTCGGTCTGCGCATGGGCACCCAGGGCACTGCCCGCAAGCAGGGCAGCAACGGCAAGCGCCAACGGGCGCGGCGGCGGAACAAGGACGGCAGACATCTTCAACACCTTCTGGCAGGGCAACGGGACCTCTGGCAAAGGGCTTGAGGCGGCGACGGGGGAGTGGGAGCGGCGCCGCACATCTTCCGCAGGCCGGTCCATGCGCGCATTCTCCCATCAATGCGATTGATTCTCAAATGCGTCAACTCAGTGCAAGCGCTTCGCAAATGTGCATGGGGCCAAGTACGCTCATTCGGCGTACCCCTGCTGATGGGTACTACGCAGGGGGCCGGTGGCCGCCGGGGTGACGCGCTGCCGGTGCAGCGGCATGCAACGCCCACCATGCCAGCGCCGTCACCGCGATGCCTGCACCGAGTGCACAGACCCTGGTCCAGCCGTGGTGCGCCTGCATCCACGTACCGGCCGCAGCACCGGCGCCGCTGCCGACCGCGTAGAACAGCATGTACAGCGCCACCAGGCGACCGTGCTGTTCGGCAGGCGCGCGCAGCAGCAACGCCTGGTTGGACACATGCAGTGCCTGTCCTCCCAGATCGAGCACCACCACGCCCAGCAGCAGCCATGCCAGGGCGTGCGGCAGACCCAGCAGGGGCCACCACGCAAGCAGCATCAGCAGCAGCGCCCCCAGGCTCACCCGCAGGCAGAAACCCCGATCCATCCAGTGCCCCACCCGTGCAGCCAGCAGCGCACCGACCATGCCGGCCAGACCGAGCGCGCCGATGGCCGCGGTCGACCAGTTCATCGGTGATGCCGACAGGGGCAGCGGTACGGCCGCCCAGAACACGTTGAGGCCGGCGAACAGCAGCAGCGCCAGAGGGCCACGCTCGCGCAGCGTGCGATCACTGCGCAGCATCGTCATCATCGAGCCGAGCAGCGCGCGCCACGCCGGCGGCTGCGAGGGAACAGGCACGGCAGGCAGGCGTCGCCACAGCAGCATCGCCAACGCCGCCATCATCACTGCTGACAGCAGGTACACCGCGCGCCAGCCGGCCAGGGCCGCCACCGCGCCGGATACCACACGCGCAGCCAGCAGGCCGATGAACACCCCGCCCTGCACCATGCCAACCACGCGCCCCCGCTGCCCCGACGGTGCCAGCGTGGCTGCATAGGCGATGAGTCCCTGGGTGAGCGCCGTCCCGAGCAGGCCCGCCAGCAGCATGCCCCCCAGCAGCCAGGCGGTACTGCGTGCTGCCGCCAGTCCCAGCAGCACCATCACCAGTGCCAGCAGCTGCACGCGCAGCAGGCGGCGACGATCGCCGCGGTCGGCCAGCGGCAGCAGGCCGAGCAGGGCCAGCACGCTGCCGGCCTGGGTAGCGGCAACCACAGCGCCGGCCGTCGCGCGCTCCATGGCGAAGGCCTGCGCCAGGCGCTCCAGCAGCGGCTGTGCGTAATAGACATTGGCCACACTGGCACCCGCCGCGATGGCCAGCAGGCCCAACAGGGCGCGCGGAAGGACGGAAACGGGCATGAATGTGGTTGCATATTGAAACTGGATGCACCCTATCGACAATGGTTTTAAAATGCAACCACATCGTCACGAGCCTTGCCCATGCATGCCGCCAGCCCCTGCCCCGTTGCCCGCAGCGCCGATCTGCTCGGTGATCGCTGGGCCCTGCTGATCATCCGCGATGCCTTTGATGGCGTTACCCGCTTCAGTGACTTCCAGCGCAGCCTCGGCGCAGCGCGCAACATCCTCAGCGACCGCCTGCGGCGTCTGGTCGAGGCCGGGCTGCTGCTGCAGCAACCTGCCAGCGATGGCAGCGCCTACCAGCAGTACGTGCTGACGCCAGCCGGACGCGAACTTTTCCCGGTGCTGGTGGCGCTGCGCCAATGGGGCGAACGCCATCGTTTCGCAACGGGTGAGGCGCACTCGCAGCTTGTCGAGCGTGCCAGCGGAGCGCCCCTTCCCTACATGCAGCCGCATGACCACACCGGTACGCCGCTGCTGGCGGAACAGACCGCGGTCCGCAAGGTGGACATGCGCTAGCCCGAGCCTCGCGTGCCGTTCCACCTGAGCGCGATGCGCCGGATCGATGATCCGCCTCCCACGGCAAAGCCTGCGCGCCGCCCGCGCATGCAGCGTGTAGCAATGCCAGCGTAGGATCACGGGCGGGCCCTGCGGCCCGCCCTTCCGTTGCTGCCTAGGACTCCGCCCATGCTCCGCCGTGCCCTGCCCCGATCCGCGTCCGTGCTTCTGCCCCTGCTCCTGCTGTGGGGCGTGCCAGGCGCGCAGGGCCGCGAAGTCGCCGCGCCTGCCGCCCACGTCGAGGCCGATGGCCCCTACGTGTTCCGCAACGGCGATCAGCTGCAGGCCAAATGGATCTGCGCTGACGCTGTGCAGACCCGCTCGCTGGGCACCGCCACTGGAGCTGCCGATGTCGCGCCCCTGTGCGGCTACCCGCACAGCGTGCACGTGCTGCCACCGGTCGCGCCTTCGGTGTCGGAGCTGCCTGCGGTACCGCGCATCGTCGCCCTGTCCGACATCCACGGCCAGTACGACCTGCTGGTACGACTGCTGCGCGCCCACCATGTGATCGATGCGCAGGACCGCTGGGCCCTCGGCCAGGACACCCTGGTGGTCGCTGGCGACGTGTTCGATCGCGGCCCGCAGGTCACCGAAGCGTTCTGGCTGTTGTATGGCCTGCAGCAGCAGGCGGCGGCCGCCGGCGGTGCGGTGCACTTCGTGCTCGGCAACCACGAGACCATGGTCCTGTACGACGACCTGCGCTATGTCAATCCGAAGTACCTGCGCAGTGCGCAGTTGCTCGGCCGCAGCTATCCGCAGCTGTACGGCGCCGATTCGGTGATCGGGCAATGGCTGCGGACGCGGCCGGTGCTGCTGAAGATCGGCGACACCCTGTTCCTGCATGGCGGCATCTCGCCCGAAGCGGTGGAACTGGCACTGCACCCGGCACACACCAATGCCGCCTACCAGGCCTCGCTGGGATTGCCCAAGGCCGAAGTGAAGGCCGACCCCGCAACTGCGCCGCTGTACGACGGCAAGACCAGCCCGATCTGGTACCGCGGCTACTTCGATGGGCGTCTCGATGCACGGGGTGTGCAGGACGTGCTTGACACGCTGCAGCTCAAGCGCATCGTGGTCGGCCACACGTCGATGCCGCATGTCAGCACGTTCCATGGTGATCGCGTGATCGCCATCGACAGCAGCATCAAGAACGGCGAGAACGGCGAGCTGCTGTTCATCGAGGATGGCCGGCTCAGCCGCGGTCTGCTGGACGGCTCACGGGTGCCGCTGGTCCAGGGGGAACCCGGCCTGCAGGACTGACCACGAAGGTGGCGGCACCCTGCCGGGGATACACTGCCGGCTCACCCCTGCGAGCCACCATGATGCGCCAGACCGTCATCCCGCAGCTGCGCATGCGCCACGCCGATGCCAGCCTGCCCTTCTACGTGCAGGGCCTGGGCTTCGTCGTCGACTGGGAGCATCGGTTCGAGCCGGGGTTTCCGTTGTTCGCCCAGCTCACCCGCGACGGCCAGACGCTGTTCCTCACCGAGCACAGCGGCGACTGCGAAGTGGGCGGCGCGGTCTACTTCATCGTCGAGGATGTCGACGCGCTGCACCGCGCCTTCAGTGCCGCGGGGGTACCGATCGAACAGCCGCCGCATGACACCGAGTGGGGCAGCCGCGAAATGCTGCTGCTCGATCCGGACCACAACCGCCTGCGCTTCGCCACCGCAACGGACTGAGTCCTCGCAGGCTTGAGAGGGATATACGAAACATATACGATACGTATATTCCTCTTGCTTGGATCCGCCCATGGGCATCGTCAACATCGATGACACCCTGCACGACCAGCTGCGCCGTGCCTGCACCGTCTCCAGCCGCTCGATCAACGCCCAGGCCAGTTTCTGGATCCGCGTGGGCATGCTGTGCGAAATGAACCCGACGCTGAGCTTCCAGGACATCGTGGCCAGCGAACTGCGCGCCGCCGGCGTGCAGCCACAGCCGCTGGCACCCGCACGGGCCTGACGTGAGCATCATCAAGCGGCCCGACGAGATCGCGCTGATGACCGAATCCGGCCGCCTGCTGGCACAGGTGTTCGCCGCGCTCGACAGATGGCCACTGCAGGGCCGCAGCACGATGGAGATCAACGACTTCGTCGAACGGATGATCGTCGACGAGCTGCAGGCGCGGCCTGCCAGCAAGGGCCAGTATGGCTTTCCGTACGTGCTCAACACCTCCATCGACAACGTGGTCTGCCACGGGGTGCCCAGTACCGCAGACGTGCTGCGTGAGGGCCAGATCGTGAATCTCGACATCACCCTGGAAAAGAACGGCTACATCGCCGATTCCAGCACCACCTACCCGGTCGGCGCGGTCACCCCTTCCGCACGGCGGCTGGTGCGGACCGCCTACGAAGCGATGTGGAAAGGCATCGCCGTGGTACGGCCCGGCGCGCGCCTGGGCGACATCGGCCACGCCATCGCCCGCTACGCTCGCCGCCACGGCTACAGCGTAGTCAAGGAATACTGCGGCCATGGCATCGGCCGGGAGATGCACGAAGAACCGCAGATCCTGCATTACGGCCATCCCAACACCGGCAGGGTGCTGGAAGAAGGCATGGTGTTCACCATCGAACCGATGCTCAACCAGGGCAGGCCGGCGATCCGCCAGCGCGCGGGCGAATGGCCGGTCTATACCCGCGACGGCACGCTGTCGGCACAGTTCGAGCACACCGTGGCCGTGACCCGCAAGGGCGTGCGGGTGCTGACGCTGCGCCCAGACGAGACGCCGTTGTGCGCGGTGGACGCGGCCTAGAGCGGACGCAACAGCAACAGGGTGGCGAGGCAGAACATGAAGATCGCCACGCCGGCATCCAGCACCCTCCACGCGCTCGACCTGCGGAACACCGGCTGCAGCAGGCGCGCGCCATAGCCCAGCGTGCAGAACCAGGCCACGCTGGCCACGCAGGCACCGGTGGCGAACGCCCAGCGCAGATCGCCCGGATAGCGCGTGGACAGGCTGCCCAGCAGCACCACGGTATCCAGGTAGACGTGCGGGTTGAGCAGGGTGAAGGCCAGGCAGGTCAGCAGTACCTCGCGCCCGCTGCCGCCCTGCGCCTCGGCGGCGGCCAGCGCGCTGCCACCACGCCACGCGCGTAGTCCCGCCTGCAGGCCATACCACAGCAGGAACGCCGCACCACCAAAGCGCAGCACCTGCAGCAGCAGCGGCCACTGCAGCACCAGCGCGCCCATGCCACCGACACCGGCCAGTATCAGCACGATGTCCGCGCCGGCGCAGGCCAGCACCACCTTTCCCACATGACGCTGCTGCAGGCCCTGCCGCAGTACGAAGGCGTTCTGTGCACCGATGGCGATGATCAGGCCGGCACCTGCGAACAGGCCGGCGGCGGCAGCGGCGATCCACATGGGGACAGGCTTGGCAGGGAGGGGACGCGCAGAGTGCGGCCGCCGCCCCTGTTTAGACAATCTGATTCTTCTTTATCCTGTGCAGAAAAACTGAAGAGGCACCGGCATGGATCTGCTACATCCACAACTGGCTGCGTTTGCTGCGGTGCTGGAGGAAGGCAGCTTCGACGCTGCCGCCCGACGCCTGTCGATCAGCCCGTCGGCGCTGTCGCAACGGATCAAGGCACTGGAGGACCGGCTCGGCCAGGTACTGGTGGTACGTCAGGCACCGTGCCGACCCACCGCCACAGGTGAAGCGCTGCTGCGCAGGGTGCGGCCGATGCAGACGCTGGAGGCCGAGGCGCTGGCCGAACTGCTGCCCGAACGCGGCAGCGATGCCCCGCGCACACCGATCCCGTTGGCGGTCAACGACGACTCGCTCGATACCTGGTTCGTGCCGGCCATCGCCGAGCTGCACCAGCGCCATGGCTATCTGTTCGACCTGCGCATGGATGATCAGGACCACACCCTGCAGTTGCTGCGAGATGGCAGCGTGCTCGGCGCGGTCACCGCCGAAAGCCAGCCGGTGAAGGGCTGCAACGTGCATCCGCTCGGCGCCATGCGTTACCACGCCATCGCCTCGCCCGGCTTCGCCCGCCGGCACTTCAGCGAGGGCATGCAGGCTGCGGCGCTGGCACGTGCGCCGATGCTGGTGTTCAACCGCAAAGATGAACTGCAGTGGCGCTTCGTGCGGCGGCTGACCCGTGCGCGGCTGCAGCCACCGCTGCATTATCTGCCCTCCTCGACCGGCTTCGTCGAAGCCGCCGCGTGCGGACTGGGCTGGGGCATGGCCCCGGAAACCCTGGTGGGGCCTGCCGTGCATGCCGGCCGCGTGGTGGTACTGGAACCCCGCCGCTGGCTCGACGTGCCCTTGTACTGGCAGCACGCGGCCGTGCGCTCAAGCACGCTGCAGCACATCACCCAGGCATTGCGCACTGCGGCCAGCGGCGCCCTGCGTTGAGACCCACACGACGACCGCAGACCCCGGCTTCACGCGCAGACCACTAACGTTTGCTCACTTCTTAACTACAGGAACGGCATGCGTGTGAGCCGCCCACGGACAAGGATGCGCAGCGCGATGGGCGTCGCCGGCATGGCCTTTGCGGCCTGCTTGCCCTTTGCCACGTCAGCGCAGGCCATCACCGATACACCGGCATTGGACTGGGAACAGGCGCGGCAGCGGTTGGAACAGGTTTCCGACGCGCTGGCCGCGGCCGACGCCGCCGTCCGCAACAAGCAGGATCTGCAGGAGGCCACGCGCCTTCTGCGCCTGCCGGAGATCACCGGCGAGGTCCGCCGCCTGCAGTTCCAGAAGACCCTGACCCTGCCACTGGGCTCGCTGGCACCGGTGGCCGAGGCCTTTGGCATCGATTCCCCCCTGTCGTTCACCGAACGCGACTGGCGCACCCGCCCGATCGTCACCGCTGTGCTGCCGCTGTACACCGGTGGCGTCATTCCTGCCGCACAGCGTGCCGCCAGCGCAGCCCACGAGCAGGCCAGCGCGGAACGCGAAGCACAGCGGCAGTCGTTGACCGTGCAGCTGGCCCAGGCCTACTTCGGCCAGCGCCTGGCCGAGCAGGCGGTGGACGTGCGCCGTGACGTCCGTGATGGCCTGGAACGCCACCTGGCCGATGCGCTGAAGCTGGAGCGCGAAGGCTTCGCCACCCGCGCGCAGCGACTGCAGGCCACCGTGGCGCGCGACAAGGCAGAGCGCGAGTACCAGAAGACCGTCAACGACCTGGCCACGTTGAAGGCCGCGCTGGCCACCCTGCTGCGCAGTGGCGGCGAGGTGCAGCCGGTATCCCCCCTGTTCGTGCAGCGCGTGCCGCTGGAGCCGGCCGCCAGCTTCGAGCGCATCGCGCAGGCACGGCAACCCCAGATCGCACGGCTGCGGGCCATGGTGGCGCAGGCCGAACAGGGCGTGCGCGTACAACAGGCCAAGCTCAAGCCGCAGATATTCGCCTTTGGCCAGTACGACTTCCGTCGCCGCGACGAGATGCTGACCGATCCGGACTGGGCGTTCGGCATCGGCCTGAAGTACACCTTCCTGTCGCCGAACTCGCGACCGGCGCAGATCAGCGCGGCACGTGCGCAGCAGGAGCAGGCGGAAGCCGGACTGCGCGAAGCCGAGAACCAGGTCGCGCTCGGCGTGCGCAAGGCGTGGAACGAGCTGGAAACGGCACGCCAGCAGTTCGTGCTGCTCGACAGCAGCATCGCCCAGGCACAGGAGAACCTGCGCCTGCAGGAGCTGGCATTCCGCGAGGGGCAGTCCACGTCGCTGGACGTCATCGATGCGCGGCTGGGTCTGGGAGGCGCTCGCGTGGAGCGTGCACAGGCCGCCTACCAGTACGATGTCGCGCTGGCACAGCTGCTGGAGATCAGTGGGCAGATGGACCGCTTCGAGGAATTCCGGCGTCGCGCAGATGAGGTGATCGACCATGAGTGACGTATTGCAGGATGAAGCGACACCACCAGGCAAGCGCCGGCTTGGCCGGATCCTGCTCGTGGTGCTGCTGGTAGTGGTGGCGCTGGGCCTGTGGCTCGCCTGGCGCAGCCCGGCCGACCAGATCCAGGGCATGGCCGACGCGGACACGATCAACGTCGCCGCGAAGATCACCGCCCGTGTCGCCGAGCTGAAGGTTCGCGAAGGCGACCGCGTGCAGGCCGGTCAGGTCGTGTTCCTGCTCGACAGCCCCGAAGTGACGGCGAAGGAACAGCAGGCACGCGGCGCTCTGGCCGCTGCGCAGGCGGTGGCCGACAAGGCTGCCGAAGGTGCGCGCAGTGAGGACATCCGTGCTGCCGAAGCCAATTGGAAGCGTGCCGAAGCCGGAGCAACGCTGGCCGAAGCCACCTACCGCCGCGTGGAGAACCTGTTCAACGAAGGGGTGATGACCCGGCAGAAGCGCGACGAAGCACTCGCCCAGTCCACCAGCTCGCGCGAGCTGGCCCGTGCCGCCCGTGCCCAGTACGACATGGCACTGGCCGGTGCGCGGGAACAGGACAAGCGTGCCGCGCAGGGCCAGGTACAGCAGGCGCAGGGCGCCGTGGCCGAAGTGGATGCGGCCCGCGTCGAAGTGGAGGGCCGTGCACCGGTGGCCGGCGAGATCAACAAGCGCATGGCCGATCCCGGCGAACTGGTACCCGCCGGCTACCCGGTATTCACCCTGGTCGACATCGACCGCATGTGGGTATCGATGAACCTGCGCGAATCACAGATGCAGGGCCTGAAGGTCGGCAGCACGCTGCGTGGCAGCGTGCCGGCCCTCGGTCAGGACAGCGAGTTCAAGGTCTACTTCATCAACCCGGCCGGCGACTATGCCACCTGGCGTACCACCCGGCAGTCGTCCGGCTACGATGTCCGCAGCTTCGAGGTGCGGGTGCGCCCGGTACGCCGCATCGAGGGCTTCCGCCCCGGCATGAGCGTGCTGTTCGCATGGCCCCAGCACTGAGCCCTGGTGGCAACGGCTTTGCTGCTGCCTGGCAGCGCGAGCTGCGGGGTCTTGGTGGCAACCGTGCCGACCTGGCGCTGGTCACGGTGCTGCCGCTGCTGATGCTGGTACTGATGGCCTGGATGTTCACGCCATCGGTCATGCGCGATGTACCCATCGCCGTGGTCGACCTCGATCACAGCAGCGACAGCCGGCAATTGCTGCGCATGCTCGATGCCAGCCCGGGGGTCCGCGTCGCCCGCCAGCCCGCCGACATGGACACCGCGCGCTCGCAGCTGCGCAGCCTGGAGGTGTTCGCAGTGGTGCTGGTGCCGCGCGACGTGACCCGTCAGGCCCTGCGCGGCCGCCAGGGCACGGTGTTCGCCTATTACAACGCCACCTACATGACCACCGGACAATCGGCCGCGCGCGATATCGCCGATGCGGTGTCGGCCTGGAATGCACGCATGCTGCGCGAGCGCATCGGCCTGCAGGTGGGGCCCGCAAAGCTGCGCGCCGCCCCGATCGCCGTGCAGTCCGACATCCTCTACAACCCTGCACGCAGTTATGAGCTGTTCCTGCTGCCGCTGATCTTCCCGGCCGTCCTGTCGCTGGTGCTGGCACTGGCCGTGGCCGGAAGCGTGGGCCGGGAAATCCGCGATGGCACGCTGCCGGCCTGGCTCGGTGACACCCCGTGGGCCTCGATCGCCGGCAAGCTCGCGCCCTACGTACTGTTGTTCGCGTTGTACGGCGCGCTGGGCGTCGGCTACCTCGCATGGCTGCGCGGGGACGGCATCGCCGGCAGTCTGCTCCTGCTGCTGGCTGCGCAGCCGGCGTTCTACCTGGCCACGGCCGCATATGCGCTGTTCTTCGTCGGCCTTGCCCGTGACATGGGTACCGCGCTGTCGGTGGTCGGCCTGACCATCGGCACCGCGCTGGCCTTCTCCAGTGCCACCTTCCCGGTACTGGATGGCCCGCTGTTCACCCGCATCTGGCACCAGCTGCTGCCACTCAGTGCGTACATCAAGGTGCAGACCGAGCAGCAGTTCGTCGGCGCACCGCTGTCCGTCTCGCTGTGGCCATTGGCCACGCTGGTGTTGATGTCGGTGGTGGCCGGCGGCATCGGCAGCCTGCGGTTGATCGCTTTCGGCCGCACCCCGGAGGCCGCGCGACCGGCCGGAGCCGACGCATGAGCACGGTCTGGCGCAGCCTGCGGCAGACCCTGCTGGCGGTGCTCGGCGACCGCTATGCCATCGTGGTGATGGTCGGTGCGGTCATCCTGTACTCGTTCTTCTATCCCGCCGCGTACCGCCACCAGGTGGCCGGCAATCTGCCGGTGCTGGTGGTCGATCAGGATCACAGTGCCACCAGCCGCGAACTGCTGCGCATCCTCGATGGCCTGCGCGTGGCGCGCGTGGTTGGCCAGCCGGCGGGCCTGGACAGCGCGCGCCGTCAGCTGGAAGCGGGGCATGCCGAAGGCATCGTGCTCATCCCCGCGAACCTGGAGCGCGACATCCTGCGTGGCCAGCCAGCCAAGCTGGTCCTGCTGGGCAATGGCGCCTACCTGGGACGCGCCAGCTGGGTGCTGGGCAGCATCGCCGATGCGCTGGGCACATTCGGCCGCGACGCCGCCGTGACCCAGGCCGCGTTCATGGGCGCGCCGCAGGCAGCGCCGGTCACGCTCGTGCAGCGGCCCCTGTACAACACGCAGGAAGGCTATGGCAGCGCCATCGTACCCGGCGTGGCCGAACTGATCGTGCACCAGACACTGCTGATGGGCATCGGGGTACTGCTGGGAGGGCGGCGTCTGGTGCTCGGCCGCCGGCTGCACTTCGATCTGCCGACCCTGGCAGGCATGGCGATGGGCTTCGGCCTGATCGGGCTGTTCGGCCTGTTCTACTACGCCGGCTTCACCGCCTGGGTACAGGACTACCCGCGCGGCGGAAATCCGCTGGGCCAGCTGCTGGGCGGCACGCTGTTCATTGCCGCCACCGTGGCCTTCGGGCTGTTCATCGGCAGCTTCTTCCGCACCCGCGAACGCGCCTTCCAGTACATCATCGCCACCTCCATTCCTCTGTTCTTCCTCGCCAACCTCTCCTGGCCGGCGGTGATGACGCCCCGCCCGCTGGTGTGGCTGGCGCAGCTGCTGCCGACCACCTCCGGCATCAATCTGATGGTGCGGTTGAACCAGATGGACGCACGCCTGGACGAAGTCAGCCGTGAACTTGCCACGCTCGCGGCGCTGCTGGTGATCTACGGCGGTCTTGCCATCTGGCGGCTGCATGGCAGGCCGTCGGGCGGGGTGCGCCCCTGAGCACAGACAAACGCCGGCACGGAGCCGGCGTTCGTTGCATCACTACGTGGAAGGGGAAAACGGCGATCAGCGGTAGACGCGCTCGCAGCGACGTTCCACCACCCGATCGCCGGTCTTCTGCTGGTGGTTGCCCTGGATCTGTCGTCCGGCGGCGCCGCCGGCGACTGCACCGGCGACGGTGGCGAGCTTCTTGCCATTGCCTCCGCCCACCTGGTTGCCCAGCAGGCCGCCCACCACCGCACCTGTGGCAGTACCGGCAATGCGGTTCGGATCGCGCGAGTTGCGCTGGACTTCAACGTTCCTGCATTCCACACGGCTGCCGTCGTTGAACTTGCGGCCTTCATCGCGGGGCCCGTAGGTCTGCGCACCCGCCATCGACGATGCCGCCATCAGGGTGCCCAGCACGAGCAGTCGGGTCGAGGTCTTCATGGCCAGCTCCTGTCTTCCGGGATGGGTCCAGTCTCCGCCTGCCGCTGGCAACTACGAGTGAAATCGGTGTCATCAGGACTTCATCGGCAATGCGTCGTTCATGAAGAGAACCGCGGCCATGGAACGATCCAGCGCCTGGCAGAGGCTTCCGTTCGGTCGCCGCGAAGGGAATCGGCCCCCTGCATCGGTGCGCCGACCCGCGCGGCCCCTCCCGGGGGCAGCGCGCATGCGGCTATGATCAACCGACAAAGGGCGCAGGCATCTGGACGTGGATGTGCAGGAATCAGAAAGCTTGAGGGTAGCGGTACTGGAGGACGAGCCTGCCCTGCGCGAGCGCATCATCCTGCCAGGCCTGGCGCGCTATGGATTCCTGGCGACCGGCTACGCCAGCGTCGCCGCCTTCCGCGCCGGAATGGAGAGACAGCCCGCCGACCTGCTCGTGCTCGACGTGAGCCTGCCTGACGGCGATGGCTTCAGCCTGGCGCGCGAAATGCGCCAACGACAACCGGGCCTCGGCGTCATCATGCTGACCAGCCTTGCCGATGTGAGTGATCGTATCCGCGGCCTGACCGAAGGTGCCGACGTGTATTTTTCCAAGCCGATCGAGATCGATCTGCTGGCGGCGGCACTGCACAGCCTGGCACGACGGATCGCCACGCCGGCAACAGCGAACCGGTCACTGCCCGGCTGGAGGATGAGTGAGGACCAATGGGGCCTGATCGCGCCCGACGGCACCTCGGCCGCGCTCACCCGCAGCGAGCGCAGCCTGTGCGCGGAACTGTTCCAGCACGCCGGGGCGCTGGTGTCACGCGAGCAGCTGATCCTGGCCATTGCAGATGATTCAGACGATTTCGATGCGCACCGGCTCGACGCCATGGTCTACCGGCTGCGCGTGAAGACACGCAAGCGCTGTGGCATGGAACTGCCTCTTACGGTGGTTCATGGCCGGGGATACATGCTGAATCCTGCCGGGCGCACGGCAGGCTGATCAGGAACGTCGTTCCTTCGCCACAGATGCTCTCGACGCCGATGCCACCGCCGGCCTCTGTCACCAGCTCGTTCACGACCGCCAGCCCCAGTCCCGTGCCCGAATCCGCCGGCTTGGTGCTGAAGAAGGGTTCGAAGATCCGGGCCGCCACCTCGGCGCGCATGCCGCTGCCATTGTCACGCAGGTGGATGCGGACGCGATCTCCATCGCGGTCGATGTCGATCTCGAACCGCCCGTGATCGCTGAGCGCATCGCGGGCATTGGACGCGATGTTCAACAGCATCAGCTCGAACTGGCTGCGGTCCATCCGCACCGGCGCCGCTTCACCATCGCTGCGCACGGACAGTACGATCCCCGGCCCAAGCAACTGGCGCAGCATCGACTCAAGTTCCCGGACCGCCTGCGCGGCATCAAACACGACGGCCTGCTCGCCATCACGACGGCTGAAACGGAGCAGCCGCCGGCTGATGGCCATGCCACGCCGCGCGGTCTCCTCCACGTCTGACAGGTGGCCTTCAAGCTGCACCAGACGCTGCCGGCTGCCTTCGCCGTCGTCTTCATGCCGCTGGTTGGCGAAGCCGACGATCACCGCAAAGATGTTGTTGAAATCATGCGCCATGCCGCTGGCCATGCGTTCGGTGATCTCCTTCTTCTGCGCATGGATCAGCTGGGCATGGGTGCGCTCGCGTTCGCGCATCTCTTCGGCAAGTTGCCGCCCGCGCTCGTTCGACTCGCGCAGGCTCTCGCGCAGGGCCTGGGTCGTCCGGTCGATCAGCAGGGTGACCAGGAGGTAGGTGAACAGCAGTGGGGGCAGGTTGTAGAACGCACGCGCCGGAGCATCGGCGAAGACGCTCATCGCATCGCGTCCTGCACCCAGCACCACGCTGCCCACCAGGACCGCCAGCGTGGTCCACAGCGCGCCACGACCAAGCACCAGACCACTCAGCACGAGCACCAGCATCTGGGCGAGCTGGTCGGGCATCTGCCGTTGCAGGCCGTTCACGCCCAGATTGATCGTCGTGACCAGCAGCATGGCACCGATCAACAGCTTGACCGCCGCAGCGAACGCACCACGCCGCGTCAGTACCAGTCCGATCCATGCGGCTGCACCGATCGAGAGGCTCATCGCCAACGAGGCATGCGTCGACCAGTGCACCTCGCTCGAGACCAGTTGGGACCAGGCCACGATCACCGCGAAGGCCAGGGTCGCCGGGATGGTCACCCCCAGGAACAGGAGCAGCAGCTGGATGACGCGCGCGTTGCGGCGGTCCACCGGGTCTTCGATCGGCGCCCGGTCCAGCCAGCGCAGGAATGAACGGAGCATGGGCGGCGTGAAGAGATGGCGAGAAACCGATCATATTTCTGTCAGGAGTTGCAGTCGACATGCCCTTTCGGTGGGCCTACGTTCATGTTGTCGGCGGGCACCTACGCCACTGCCGTGACACGACGACTACACCGCCCCACCCGTCGACGCCCTGCGGGCAGCCACGACGACGGGCCTGCACTCCAGATCGAGGATCAGAGCAATGAACCGGATTTACCGTATCGTGTGGAACGCCGCGCTGGGCCGGCAGGTGGTTGTGTCCGAAATCGCGTGCAGCCGGACGCGGTCCGGGCGCCGCCGTCAGGTCGCGGCGCTGCTGGCCACCGGCTCGCTGCTGGTGTCCTGCTCCGCCCTGGCCAGCGGGATCGTTACGGCGCTGGGCGTCGAGCAGGTGTCCGCGCCGGAGCAGATCGTGTACGCCGCCGATGTCGAGGCTGATCCAGTGCCCTACCTCGCCGCCACCGGCAGCGAGGACAGCAATGCCGGCGCCTACGCCGACGGCGACAACGCGCTGGCCGCAGGCGAGGCGAGCGCCGCGGTCGGGGAAGGCACGACCGCGCTTGGCGCCGGCAGCGTGGCCTACGCCAACCGCGCCACCGCGGTGGGCAATGAAGCGCTGGCCATCGCCGACTCGAGCACCGCGATCGGCGGCATGCTGGACATCGACTACCAGTCGCAGAACCCGTATGGCGTAGTGCTGTTCCAGCAGACCGCCGCCACCGGCGTGGCGTCCACGGCGCTGGGCGCCGGCGCGCAGGCCGAAGGTGACTTTGCCACTGCCGGGGGCGCCGGCGCCCTGGGCAGCGGCAAATCCAGCGTGGCGATCGGCGGCATTGCCGACGATCTGGAGGACCAGATCGGCGAAGGTTTTGCCGGCCAGCTGCTGCAGAACACGCAGGCCACCGGTCGCCTTTCGGTGGCCGTCGGCGGCGGCGCGCAGTCCACCGCCTATGCAGCAATCTCCATGGGCGGGCTGGCCAGTGCCAGCGCTATCCGCTCCACCGCGATCGGCTACCGCGCGGTGGCCAGCGCGTATGACGCCATGGCCGTCGGTGACCGGGCCCAGGCTCTGGGCGAGTTCTCCAATGCGTTCGGTTCGGGCGCACTGGCCCTGTACGACCTGACCGTGGCCGTGGGCAGCAATGCCCGGGCGGGCGCGCTCAACACCACGGCCCTGGGCGCCAACGCGCTGGCCCTGATCGAGGGCGCCACCGCAGTCGGTTATGGCGCCTGGGCCGCCGGCAAAGGCAGCGTGGTGGTCGGTGACGGCATGACCTGGAATGGCGATTTCTGGGGGGATACACCGCGGCTGTTCACCAACAGCGTGGCGATCGGCACGGATTCGGACGTGTGGGGCAGCGAGTCGGTGGCGATCGGCGGCGGTGCAACCGTGGGCGACCCGTCGTTCGTCGACGGCGTGACCCACCCCGTCGACCGCGCGGTGGCGCTCGGTGCAGGCTCTTACGCCGATCGTGACAACACCATCTCGGTGGGACGCGCAGGCAGCGAACGCCAGATCGTCAACGTGGCGGCCGGTACGGCGGCAACCGATGCGGTCAACAAGGCACAGCTGGATGCGGTGTCGGGTGCGCTCGGCAATTTCGCCGACAGTTTCGCAGCCATCGATGTGCAGATCGGCAGGCTGACCACCCGACTGGATGACATCGAGGCGGACGTCGGTGCAGGTCATGGCCGCAACGATCAGGTCGCCGTGGGAGGCGATTCCGCAGCCCAGGCGGGCGAAGGGACCAACGCCGTGGCAGTGGGATCCGGGGCGACCGCCAACGCGGACAACAGCGTGGCGCTGGGCGCCGGCGCCTACGCCCATGGACCCAACGACACGGCGTTGGGCGGCAACGCGCGGGTCAATGCCGACGGCAGCACGGCCGTCGGTGCCAACAGCCGCATCAGTGCCCAGGCCAGCAACGCCGTGGCCCTGGGTGAGTCGGCCTCCGTCAGCAGCGCTTCCGGCACCGCACTCGGCCAAGGTGCCAGCGTCACCGCCGACAACGCCGTCGCATTGGGGCGCGGCTCGGTCGCCGATCGCGCCGACACGGTGTCGGTCGGTGCCAGCGGTGCGGAGCGCCAGATCACCCATGTGGCCGCCGGTACCCAGGCGACCGATGCGGCGAACGTGGGCCAGGTCAATGCCGGTGTCAACGCGGCGAAATCCTATACCGATGCACGGTTCACCGCATTGAACGATTCCTTCGAAACCTATCGTACGGACGTGGACCGCCGCCTCAGCTCGGTTGATCGCCGCCTGGACCGCCAGGGCGCGATGAGCGCGGCGATGCTGAACATGGCGACCAACGCCGCAGGCACCCGCAGCGAACGCGGGCGCATCGCGGTCGGTGCGGGCTTCCAGAGCGGCGAGCAGGCGCTGTCGGTGGGCTATGCACGGAAGATCGGGGAACGCGGCTCCTTCAGTCTGGGCGGGGCCTTCAGTGGTGGCGAATCCTCCGCAGGCGTGGGCTTCGGCATCGACCTGTGACAGAGCGACACCGACCACTCCCGCTCCGACGCACTTCACCCTTTTCCTGGAGACCCACCATGTCCATCCACACCTCACTGGCCGCTGCAATCGCTTCGGTGTTGATCACCACCAGCGCCGCCCATGCCGCACCACGCCTGGATACCAGCAAGGTGATCAAGCGCAACGTGGCTGCCGCCACATCGACCGCCCAGCCGTCGGTCGGCCAGCGCTTCATCGTCAAGACCACCGGCACCACCACCCAGTCACGCAGCCTGTTGACGCAGTCGCTCGCCAGCTCGGCGCAGCGTTCAGGCATCACCACGGCGGCTGCGGCGACGGCACGCGCAGCCGCCCGTCCGGCCGCCAGGGCCAGTGTCCTGCGCAACATGGCCGTACCTGGCTGGTACGTGGTGCAGACCTCACGCCGGCTCAACTCCGCCGAGACGGCAGCCTTCGTCCGCGAGCTGGCGGCCGAACCCGGCGTGACGTCGGTCGAAGTGGACCGGCTCTACCAGGCGCTCGACACCGGGCGCGGCATGGTGCAGCCGAAACTGATCCCGAATGATCCTCAATATGCCCAGCTGCAGTGGAACTTCCACGATCAGACCGGTGGAGTACGCGCCGACCAGGCCTGGGACATCTCCACCGGCGCAGGCGTCGTGGTGGCGGTGATCGACACCGGCGTCGTGGAAAACACGCCCGACCTGAAGGACAACGTGCTGCCGGGCTATGACATGATCTCCGACCGCTTGATCTCCCGTCGCGACACCGACGCCCGCGTCGCCGGTGGCTGGGACCAGGGCGACTGGATGGAAGCCAATTACTGCACGGCGCTGGGCGCGCCTCCGCACGCCGCCCGCGACAGCTCCTGGCACGGCACCCACGTCTCCGGTACCGTCGCGCAGCAGACCAACAACGGTGTCGGTCTGGCCGGTCTGGCCCACAACGCCAGGATTCTGCCGGTGCGTGTGCTGGGTTCGTGTGGCGGGTACGGCAGCGACATTGCCGATGGCATGTTGTGGGCGGTCGGTGCGACCGTTGCCGGCCTGCCGGTCAATGCCAATCCGGCAGAAGTGCTCAACATGAGCCTGGGCAGCAATGGGCCCGACGCCTGCCCGCAGATCTACCAGGACGCCATCGACGAAGTGAACCGACGCGGTGCGATGGTGGTGGTGGCAGCCGGCAACTCCAACGCCGATGCCGGCACCTACACGATGTCCTCCTGCAAGGATGTGATCAGCGTCGGCGCCACGCGTGTCACCGGCGGCAAGGCCAGCTACTCCAGCTGGGGCAACCGGGTGGATCTGTCCGCGCCAGGTGGCGGTGGAGGTGTAGATGGAGACCCGAACGGCTACATCTTCCAGATCGTCAACACGGGCACCACCCGCCCCACGACCGAGTTCGGCATCGGGGGATATACCGGCACCTCGATGGCATCGCCCCATGTGGCCGCGGCGGCAGCGCTGGTCCAGAGCGTGGCCACCACGCCGCTGCGCTGGGATCAGATGCGGGACCTGCTGAAGTCCACTGCGCGTCCTTTCCCGGCCAGCATTCCCACCAGCACACCGATGGGCGCGGGAATCCTCGACGCCAATGCACTGGTAACCGCCGCGACCACCGAACCCTGCGATCCCACCGTCGAGAGCTGCACCCCGCCGAATGTGGAACTGAGCAATGCAGTCGAACTGCGCGGGCTGTCAAGCACCTCCGCAGAGCGGACCTACAGTTTCACCGCCCGGGCCGGCACACCGTTGACCATCATGACGCTGGGCGGCAAAGGCGACGTATCGCTGTATGTAGCGGCGCAGCGCGTCCCCAGTGCCTCCGATTACGATGCGAAATCAACCCGACCGACCAATTCGGAGTCGGTGCGGATCGGCTCGCCCTCGGCGGTCACCTACATGATCCGCCTCACGGGAACATATTCCGGGTTGACCCTGGTAGCCCGGCAGTAAACCTCAAGGGCGGCGCCACTCCGCGCCGCCCTCGATGCCCGGGGTCCTTCGATGGAAAGCCTGCCCAGGAAACTCTCCTTGACTGATCGGCGCACGTTGCCGTCCCTCATCGGGGCGGTGACACGCCCCCTGCGGCCGCATGCGTTGTCCAGCCGCCACGGGACCTCCAGCGGGCTGCTGGACAGACATACCTTCACGATCGACTACACCACACGATCATCCCGGTTACCGGGCCGATCGCCCGTCGCCGTCCTCGTCGATGTCCTTGACCTGCCGAATGCCGAGCCCTGTCAGGCCTTCGGCATGGCCTCGCTGGAGACGCGGGTCAGGCAGGACGCAGCACGCATCGAGGCCGCCCTGGACGGCCAGGCGGACGTCCACCATATGGGCGGCAGCCGTTTCGCCTTCATCGTGGAGCTGCCCGCCCGTGACGCCGTCGAGCGCCTGGTGGAAGCGCTGCACCTGCGCCTGACGCAGCCCAGGGAGGGTGCAGCGCAGCCCCTCCGGCCTCTCGTCCACGTCGGCCTCTGCCAGGCCGAAACCGGCAAGGACAGCGCCGACGACATCATCCGCGGGATGTTCGTGGGACTTCACTGGGCAGTGTCCAGCCAGGTCACCTACTGCTGGTACTCCGCCCCGCGCGATGAAAGTCTGCGGCGCGAGTATCACCTGCTTGCCGGCGCCCGCGACGGCCTGCGCCACGACGAATTCCATCTGCTCTACCAGCCTCGTTTCCGCGGGTCTGATCTCAGTGCGGTGTCAGCGGAGGCGCTGATCCGCTGGGATCATCCTCGGCTTGGCCCGGTCAGCCCTGCCGAATTCATCCCGGTATTCGAACGTAACGCACTGATGGAGAAAGTCACGGAGTGGGTCGTCGACCGAGCGCTGGAGCAGCTGTCATGCTGGAGACGCGACGGCATCACGCTGGGCCTGTCGATCAATCTGTCTGCACGGAATGTGGCCCGTGCCGGCATGGCCGATGCGCTGGTCGCCAGGATCCATGCCGAGGGGCTGCGCTGCAGCGACCTCGAGATCGAGATCACCGAAGGAGAATGGTTGCGGGTGAACTCCGTGCCCGGCGAGCAGCTCAGGCGGATGGCATCGGCGGGAATCCGCCTGGCATTGGACGACTTCGGCAGCGGCTACAGCAACTTCGCCTACCTGACCGAACTGCCGATCCACACGCTGAAGCTGGACAAATCGCTGATTGATGGAATCTCGACCGACACGCGGGCCCGCCTGAAAGTCCGTGCCATCATCGGCCTGGCCCATGATCTGGGCTACACCGCCGTCGCTGAGGGGGCTGAAACCGCCGACCAGGTCACCACGCTGCGGGAGCTCGGATGCGACCAGATCCAGGGCTTTGCATTGTGCAGGCCCATCAGTGCGACCGAACTGACCGATAGACTCACTGTTGCACCCCACCTGCTCGAATGAGCCAGGCCTGCACCCGCGGATGGACTGCGCGGCGTGCGTTTGATCCCTTCATGGAAGCCGCCGAGAATCCCGGGGCAGTTGCCTGCTCCTGATCCATCCGAGAAGTCTGCCAGTGGCCAACACAGGTTCCTTTCTGCTTCGCCTTGTTCAGGGAGACCTGACCACTGAAGGAGCGCTGACACGCCTGCACGCAGTGCAAGCAACATGCCGTGCATGCAACCACACCTCGATGCTGAAGGCGGGCGCAGGCCTGACCGATCTGCGTGGCGCAGGGATCCTGGTCTGCCCCTGCTGCCACAACCGGCAGGCGGTCAGCCGCATGCGCTTCGAGGAGTTCGTCAAGCGGTTGCCCCGCGCGGATGCCATCGACCACAGTGCCCTCCCGCTTGCCGCCGCTCCCGCTCACCACGCGTCACCGCAGCCGTTCCTGGAACTTGTGGTTGTTCGTGCCGGTGCGGCGCTGTTCGGGATCGATGTTGAATCGGCGGTGGAAATACGTGGTCCGGAGGCTCTGACCCGGGGTACGGACGGCCTGTCCAGCGTGTCCGTACGCGGGCAGACGGTGCCCGTCGTGGATCTTGGCCTTGTCACGGGCGGCACCCGCTGCGGTGCCCGCTGCCCGGCGATGCTGCTGGTGCAGGCTGGCGTCCAGCTTGTCGCCCTGGCGCTTGACGAGGTGCTCACCATCGAGAGTGTCCCGCTCGGCCACGTCCACTCCATCAGCAACGATGGGCAGGGATTGCCGCTCTGCAGCCACCGGGTCTGCCTGGCATCCAACCAGGAGGTTGCCCTCATTGATCCGAGCGTCGCTCTCACTCTCCAGCGGCGGCTCGCAGGTTCGCGGACGGATGCAGCGATCTTCCCCGGGAGGTCCGATGAACACTGAGACGCGGGATGCCTTGCTGCGCCTCCAGGGGGCCATGAACCGGATGCATGTCCGTGTGGCGGCACTGGAAGCGGCCACCGTTCTTCTGCTCCGCACGAACGCAGGCAATCTGGACGCGGCCGATGAATTCGAACGCAGCATCCGCCACTACCTCAGCGGCATGGACCTGCACCGGGAACACGTTTTTGCATTCGAGCAGATCGTCGAGCCTTGGCTCGGCATCCTGCGGGATCCGCTGGCCGGCATTCGCTCCCCTCCACCATCGGCCTGAACCGAAGGAGTGTGCGACTCACCCCTGCCTCTCCGCGCGCAGTGCCCCAACTGCTGATCCGATCTTAACGCCCAAACTGCTCGCAATGCCTGGAGACCATCGCTTGATACTCCGCCATGGGCGCCAGGCCCATTCGAGCGCGACGCTCGTCAAGCGTCTCAGGTGCTTCAACCGCACGTGGCTCCCAACGCCCCGGGTCTGCACAACGCCCCTGCGTTCCATAGCGCTGGGGGTCGTGGGTGCGGTCCCAGAGGTAGGCGTAATTGGACGCTTTGACCTGCCCCGTCGCTACCAAGGGCTCCATGGCTTCCGCAACAGAGCGCTGGAACGCCGGATCCTTGTCGGCATGCTGGGCCAGCAGCCAGGCCGCGTCCGCCCCGTCCTGGCCCACCTGCGCCACGGTCGGCCAGCCATGGGCCGCAACGATCGCCTTCAGCCGAGCGGTATGCACCGCATCGACGGCACTGAGCACCCTCTCCTCGCCCTCCGTGGTCAGCGGAAGGTCCCGGACCGCCTGATCGGCATCCTTCATCCGCAGGAGCTCGCCGCGCAGCTCCGGGTCAGCAGGCGTCCCACCGCTGGCTCCCAGCGGCGCGAAGAGGATCGCAATCACCCACAATGGACCGAATCGCCGCGTCACAGCTCCACCTCTTGCGTGATGTGTCAGCCGATGATGCCCAGTTGGCAGATTTGCCGGTAGGTCAGCTTAAACTTGATGCGTCGGCGGCGCCGGGCATCTGCCTGCGTCGCAACAACCGTATCCATGGTCGATCCGCTGTGTGCCTGTCGCGCCATCAATGTGATCCTGTTTGAGTCACTGCCGCCGCCGTGGCCCCGGATCGACCGCTACAACCGGTAGGAAGCTCTCTTGCAAACCACTGATTCAAAAGCGAAACCGTCTGCATCGAAGGCCAGTGCAGAGCACACGCCCCTCATGAAGCACCATGGGCGTGTGTTTCTATCGATATCAATTTTCAGCTGATTTCAAGGAAATTCCGGCATTCCCGCAATCATCCGGCGAACGCATCGCAACACCATCGCAACACAATGTGGCTTAGGCAACCCAGAGCGGTGAGCTGACGGGACATTGCAACGAGGCATCCTGTTGCAGGGTGCGCATCCACAATGCCCCCATCGGGACGCTTGCCACGGACAGGTTCCAGTCCCACCGCCGGGCGCACATCCAGCCCTCGCAGGGCGTGGCCGGCGTGATCGCCAGCGGCATCAGCCCGGGCCACATCGGCGTCAAGGGGACCACCGGTTCGGGCACCACCTCGGCCACCAACATGGGCTGGCCGGCACGGTAGGACCGGATCGCCACCAGGCACTCGCTGCGCATCTCGACGTGGGGCATGTCCTGGAATCTCTTCCAAGCGCCACCCCACCTCAAACCCGCCTGCTGGGCCAGCTCACCGAAGCGCTGGTAGCCCTGCCGCACCTGCTCGTCCCTCAGGTCCCAAGAAGGGCGCCCGCGCTTGTAGATGACCATATCCGCCGCCCAGCCGTGGTTGTGGCAGCTGCTGCCAGGCCCTACTTGGGTCACGCCCTTCTGGCTGGCGAGCAACGCAGCCTGGCGCTGTTCAGAGCGGTAACCCTCCATCAGGCGCAGGTCGTAGCCCTCGCCCCTCATCTGCAAAGCGATCCGTTCCAGCGTTGAGCGAAGCTCGGGCTGGACACCGTCCCACTGCGGGGCGTCTTTGTGGCGGTGGAACAGGCGTTTGAAAAACCCTGGCTTCTTCCCGTGGACCTCAACGGAATCGGTGGCTGGCACGTGAGCGTGGACCAAGATGGGGGCGCTGGCCAATGCGAGCGCGAGCAACAAGCGTTGAAACATGAGTAGGCCTCCTTACTCACATGAGCGATACACCCATGCAAGCGGAGAATCGAAAACGCGCAAGGGGGCTTGCGGAATCTTTTCCCTGACGTAGAAGAACAGGGGTGGGGAAAAGTCGGCCCCACCGCTTCCCGGCTCAACGGTCCTCCTGCCGTTGCGCCGGGAAGTTTCGTTGGGGGGGGGCTTGCGCATTCCAGGATCTGATCTATTCGTGAGTGCACACGCTCACTCAATTTAGACCCAGGAGGCCACCCTATGAAACGCTCCCTCATCCACTGCGCTTGGTTGGCAGTCCTTGTAGCGGGTTTAGCAAATGCTCAAACCCAAGTTGGCAACAACGCCACTGCCACAGACTCTGAAGGCACCTCCGTCGGTGACGACTCGACCGCCTACAACAATTGCGTCGCAGTAGGAAAGGGCTCCCTCGCTGGAAGTCCCAATGCAGCATTCGGCGACTGCATCGCAGTGGGAGCGGACAGTGTCGTTGGAACTGGTTCGATTGGCTTCGGAGCTCGGGTTCGAGCCCTCGCCGGCGGCGTCATTGTTATTGGAAACGACGCGTTCGCGCCTGCTGGCGCGGTGAGCGGCACGGTCGTCGTTGGCCACAACAGCAACGGAGACAACGCAACCATCATTGGCAGCAACAGCCAAGTCAACGGCAACCCCTCCAATAGCAATGAAGGAGGGGTTGGCGTGGGCAAGAACATTCGAGCTACTGGCGCAGGCACTGTGGTAGTGGGCGATGGCGGCCGAGCTCTCAATTCCAATCATTTGGGGGCCAAGACCGCGACAACCGCGCTGGGAGCCTTCACCAACGCCGACGCTGATGGCTGCGTAGCCCTCGGCGCTACCAGCGACTGCGGCCGCGAAGCCAACACCGTCTCCGTGGGTAACGCTACGCTTAAGCGCCGTGTGTCCAACGTGGCCGACGGCCTCTACGACACAGACGCTGCGACAGTCGGGCAATTAAATCCTATGGCTGGTGCACTGGGGGCCGGTGCACGTTACGTCAATGGACAATTCATCGCTCCGACGTATGTTATGCAGAGCGGCAACACTTACCACACGGTTGCTGACGCGCTCTACGACATCGACGGACGACTTCACACCATTGAGAACAACCCCGGCGGCGGCCAAGGTCCAGCAGGCTCCGATGGTGCCAGTGCCTACCAAGTGGCCGTGAACAATGGCTACCAGGGCAATGAGCGCGAATGGTTGGCGTCGCTGAAGGGAGATAAAGGCGAGCCAGGCCCGGCAGGATCGGACGGACAAAGCGGAACACCAGGGCCAGCAGGCCCCCAAGGTCCGGCTGGACAAGATGGAGAGGACGGCAAGGATGGCGGTGGCAGCTCTGCGGTGGCCGGGGCCAACATCGAGGTCACGGACAACGGGGACGGCACCCAAACCGTTGCCTTGAAAGACACCATTGAGCTTTCCGAGCAGGGCTCGGTCCAAGTGGCCAAGGCCATCCACAACAGCGACGGCTTCACTGTCCAAGGCGGCCCATCGGTCACCCGATCCGGGATCAACGCCGGCAACCAGCGGGTAACTGGGGTGGCTGCAGGGGCGATCGCTCCTGGGTCCACGGACGCGATCAACGGTGGCCAATTGTGGGACTACCAGCGGCAGCAAGACGACCGCTGGAACCTGACGGACCGCCGTTTCCGCCAGCTCGACAAACGGGTGAGCGGTGTGTGCGCCATGGCCCAAGCCAACGCCCAGATGGCCACCTCGACGTCGGCTATCCACGGAGAGAACCGAAACCGCTTGGCCGTGGGCGTCGGTGGCTGCAGCGGCCAAGCCGCCATTTCCATTGGCTACACCCGTGACGTGACCACCCCACGCGGATCCCCATCGGCTTTCTCGATCGGGGTTTCCCGCAGCGGGCAGGACACGGCCGTGGGCGCAGCCTGGGCCATTGGCTGGTAACGAATCAAAGAATGTCAGCGGCGGAAGGAGGTGATCGTATCTCGGCAAGGGCCCTTCGGGGCCCTTGTTCGCGAACTCCAAGCACAAAAACAATTCAAATACAATTGTTTTCGTTGAAAATCTTCCTCTTTCGCCGTATAATCGCCTCATCCGAATTTGTGGACAGTTCCGGGTGCAAGTCCTGGGTTGTCGCAATGGTCGTAACGTCGTTTGCCATCGCTCTGAAAGCCCTCAGACGATGGGTGGTTAACCTAAAGGCAAAGGAAGAAGTCAAATGTGTTGATAAAAACAATTACAAGGAACCAAAAATGAAAAAGAAGAATGTTGTAAGAAAGACAATTGAACGCTTCAAGAGCACGATTTATCGCTTAAAGAAGCATCCGCTTGGTGTCGCTATCGGCGTGGCACACGAAGTGGTGTATCAGACGACCATTGCGGTAGCGGCTAGCCAGCTGCCCACCGCACACCCGGTGAACGCGCGTTGAGCCACGCTCCCCGTTGACCGATATGAAAAGCCCGGGTCCAGCCCGGGCTTTTTCTTTGGAACGTTGCAGCGACCCGTGGCCACACGAATCGAGAAGATCAGGAACTTTCCCAAGCCTAGCGGCGCTTTTTCTCCTTCGCCACGAAGGCTCCATCGGAGTGTAAAAGCGCGATAGTGCTCCCCTGGACGTGCTCTGGCCAAACCTGTCCTGGCAGGCCCACGAACTCCAGCGGAAGGCTCGCCTCTTGGTCTGGTTCGAACCCAGCGAACGGATCGAAGCTCCGTGGCTGCCAGTCCTCGAACTGGAACTCCCTGTTCCAGACCATTGCAAAGGCCAGCGGATAGGCCTTCAGGACATACACCGCCGAACTGCCCTTCCCTCCCAATACACAAAGCCCGAAGTCGCGAAGAACCGTTCTCCCGCTGTAGGGATACACCCAGTAGTGAAGCCGAACCTGGCGTAGAAGATCTGACCGGTCATCGAACAGGTGCTGGCTGTGCCGTTCGTCGTAGCGATTCAAGCCCACCGATGACATGTGGCCCAGAACTCCCCTTGCCACAAGCTGCGGCTGGATGCGGATGCTCTGGTAGTAGGTGACCTTGCTTCGATCACGCAAGATCTCCGTCACCTGCCGGCTCATCGATACAAGCGCCTTGTCGTATCGAGAAAGCACCGAGCCGTTGCAGGTCCTGCAGATGCTCCTGAAGCAAACACCATTGGGCATCTTGTGGGACCGCGGCTTCTTCTCTCCACTGATTGCGTCGGCGACGCTGGACACCCTCAGAGCGATGCCTTGAGCCCACGCCTTGGGTGGCACGTGATTTTCGGTCAGGTCGGTTTCCTGCCCGCATATGTTGCAACGCCCTTTGGAAGGTCCAACCGGGAACTTAAAGGTCACTCGCCCGCCCCATGCTCGCCATGAACTGCGAAGAGATTACACGCAAGCGACGTGTGGCCTCTCACGTCCTTCGCAGCAGGCTTGCCAACTCCAGATTCTGATCTATTCGTGAGTGGGTCGTTTTACTCACGGAGAGACCATGACCCATCGCCACAACCTGGGACGCAGCATCTACGCCAAGCCGCCAGGGATTGTGGTCAACCCCCACCGTCGGGCAACGCCGCACGTGCGATGGCTGGCCCACCAACGGCGGTGGCAGCTGGGAACACCGGTGAAAGCCCCCTCCGAACGCGTGGGGTGGTGGCCATGGGTAGTGGTGGTGAGCAGCGTATTGACACTGGCCCGATGCGTCACCGGGTAAGCCTCATCTCGCGCCGTTCCGCGTTCGAGATTGGCACCTCGGTTTCCGATTTCAGCCCGGCCAACAGCGCTTCCACGTCTTGGACCAGGTTGCGCACCGGGACGGCCTGCCTCTTGGACAGTCCGACGCTCAGCGCCATTTCTTTGTGCCGTTCGGTTCCCAGCCGTTCGGCCAAGCGATCCATCACGTTGTCCGTCGTATACATGCGGTAGCTGCCCTTGGTGAGGCGGGTGAACGCCACCAAGGCAGACTGCTGGTCGAGCATGCCCATGTTCGTGGCCAGGTGGTAAACCTCGGATTTCCCATGCCCCTGCGCCTTGTGAACGGTCATGGCATACCGGTGGGCCAAGGCGTTGTGCTCGCTGGTGTTGAACTTCAGGATGCGCCCGTCCTCTTTCGGGTTCGAAGAGTCGATGCGCACCACCAGGTCGTAGCCACCGGATTTGTCCTTCCGAATGCTCTCCACCATGCCCTCGGTGCCGTTGATGACGCCCAAGTCGTTGTTGGTCGCCGTGAACATCACACGGTCGCGGCGTGAGAGCGTCAGGTCCTCCCACTGCCCTTTCACGATCGAGCGGAAGGTGAACTCCTCTTTGTCCAGCACGCCTTGCTCCTGGAGCCCCTTTCGGATTCCTGTGGTGAGCGCCTTGACTTCAGAGCGCGTGTGGGCCAAGACCAGCTTCTCGTCCATGGGCGTCTTGTCTTTCAAGTAATCGTCCACCAACGCTTTGATGGCCTGCTTGTCCGTGCCGAAGTCGTCGATGCAGTCGCGTTGCTTGAGGTTGTTCAGGATTTCTTCGCCCATATGGAATATGTCTTGGCGGCTGCGGTGCCCGCGTCGCATGTTCTTGACCTTTCCCTCGGCGTCCCGCTCGTAGAAGCTGTTGGCGGTGGTCAGGTCATCAGCGTTCTTCTGCCGGCGGATTTCGGTCAGTTTCTTGTCCCCCAAGGCCATCTTCGCGAGCTCAAAGCCGTTGCCCGCAGCGATGGGCTGAAGCTGGTCACTGTCCCCCTGCATGACAAGCTTGGCGCCCACCCCCTGGCAGTAGGTCATGAGCTTCAAGGTGTCATCGGTGGCCACCATGCCGGCTTCATCGAGCACCACCACGTCCTTCTTCGTCAGAGCAACCTTGCCCTGCCGGATCTGGGAAAAGAACTTTGCAACAGACATGCAGGGCATCCCGGACTCTTCTTCCAGCTTGGCCGCGGCTTTACCCGACACGGCCAAGCCCATCAACTGCTTTCCTTCGGCTTCGAAGCACTGCTTGTAGACCTCGGCCACGGTGGTCTTGCCGGTGCCGGCCAACCCCGACATGACCCCCACACCGGCCGTGCCGTAAGTGAGGTGACCGATGGCGGCTTTCTGCTCCTCTGTGAGGGTGAACCCCTTTCGCTTTTCGTAAGCGGCGATCTCCCGATCCACGGTGGAGCGGAAAAGCTTCAGGTCCGTCTCGCTCTCCCGCTCCTTCGAGCGGCGGATGATCTCGGCCTCCAATTCGACCATCCAGGTGGCGGAAAAACGGTCCTCACTGTGCCTTCGTGCCAGCGTAGCGCCACGGTCCTCTTTGTGGAGGTATTCGGGTTTCACGCGCACCAGATCGTCCTGCTCGGTGAACTCTTTCACCATTTGGAGAACCTCTTCCGAGTTCTTTTGCCCGGCGAACTCCATCCCCAACTCCCGGACCAGGTTATGCTCGCAGAACATCGCCTCGTTCTCGTGCATGCGCTTCAAAACCTCGTCAAACGTATGCGGGTCCAGGTGCTGGCCTTTCGTCTGCTTGAGCGACTGGGTGGTGGGAACCAGCTCCGGGTGCTCTTTAGCGATGTTGGACAAGGTTTGCTGCCAGTCCTTGACCACCTGCTCGAAGGGCGGTTCTTCCTTCTTCTTGCGGGTGGCCTTGCAGGCCTCGTCGTGGCTGGCGTTGGGGTGTTCTTTGACGTAGTCCAGGATTTCCTGGCGGCGGGTCTTCATCTTAAGCACCAGCTCCCGGTCGATGCCGGCAATCGTGGTGAGGATCTGGCCCGTCTCGTGCCCCATCACGTCCACCTCGCGCTCCCGCTGAATCCCATAGCCCAGCGCTTTCATCGCGGCGTAGAGCTCGGCTTTGTAAAGGTGATCCGCAGCGCGGGTGTGACGATAGATCTCAATTGCGTCGTAGGTGCCCCACCGACCGTCCTCGCCCCTCGAAACCCCGAACACAAGATGATGGGTGTGCAGGTCGGATTCCACGTTCCGGTTGCTGACGTGGTCGGCGGCTGCCCAAACCAATCCCGCCGTGCCTATAACGTCTACGCCCGCTTCTCCGCGCCGGGTCTCTACCTTGCTCTCGATGTAGCGCATCGCCACGGCGCAGGCCTGGCGGTGGGCCTCCAGGATGGCCAGCTTCTCGCGATCATCCGCCAGCGCGAACGCCACGCTCACGTCCCCGGGGGCGGAAATGGTCAGATCGAACCCCACCCGATGGCCACCCTCCCACTTCTCCATCGGCTTGCCGTCGTCGTCCAACCGCACGTTTCCCCAGCGATCCGTTTTGATAACCAATTGGGGCTCCTTGCCCGCGTTTTGCACAACGGCCTTCCGGTGGGAGAAAAGCCCTTGCCAAGCTTTTCCATCACCTCGCGGGTGACCGGCTGCCCTTCCAGGCCGAGTTCGGCGGCGAGCTTGCCGCCCCAGTTGAGCGTCTGCCGCGGATCGGGACCGCTGCCGGCGTAATAGGCCACGGCGCTGTCGATGGTCAGGCGCTCGGTGGCCAGCATGTAGTCGAACATGTTGCCACTGTGCGAGTTTTGGCCCTTGGCATTGATGGGCGTGCGATTGATCATGGGGCTCCCCTAAAGAACGTTGACTGTTCCAAGGTCCCAGAAAAAGGAGAGTTGGCAAGGCCGCTCACCGCTGGAAAAGCGCGTCGATTTCCTCCGGTGTCATGGTCAATACCCGCTGCACCGCATCGATGCCTTCGGCGGTGGTTGGGAAGGCGGACGCGCCAGCGCTTGCAGGGGACGCGGCCGGTGATGGCCCTTCACCCTCGACCACCGGGCCAGCTGGCTTGGTGGTCCACGCAGCGGCCAACTGCCCCTCTCGAACCGTTGGATAGCTCTTCCCCGGCCATGTCAGCAACAGCACGTCCCCGCCCATCTGCACGATCGCCTCGATGCCCCACCTCTCGGGACCGTAGCGCTTGCCTTTGCGGAAACCCAGCCGGTCGGTGAGCTCACCGCTGGAAACCAAGGCGCGGCTTTCCTCGTGAACCTGAGCTTTGTCGTCGTGCCCACACCAGGCGATTTTTCGCTTGCCGAGCTGGCTGGCCAGCTTGTCCCGGGTCGCCCCCATTTGCACTTGGCACACCACGTGGGTCCCCACCAGCGACGAGAAGGCCTGCGCAGTCTTGTCCCCGTAGACCAGCTCAATCTGGGAGTGATCCTGGACGGCCATGATGGCCACCACTCCTTTGCTTCGCCCCAATGCGAGCAACGGATCGATGTTCAAGCGCCCGGCGCTGGTCAGCTCGTCGAACACGAAGTAGAGCCCACGCCCACCCTCATTGTCCGGCAAGCCCGGCCCAATGAGATCCGGCACGGCCACGTTGATCATGGCGGCGATGTAGGCCTTCGTCAGGGTTGGATCGGGTCCGGATTGAACGATGACCTGCTTGCGCCCGGTGTATTCATCCCGTATCCACTCGGTCATGGAGAAACGGCGCTTCCCAACCTTGGGCCATGCGGTGGCCAGATCGTCGATGAGGCGGGTGAAGCCCCCCAGGGAAGACAGCACGCTGGACGTGGTTTGGCTCTCCGGATCACGCACCAGTGCCGCGCCGCGGGGGTAATGCGGGCGCATGCCTGCGGCCATCTCCGCGGCCGGGCGGCGCACCAAGGCCGCCAGATCGGGCCATTCCCACTCGCCAGGCCGGGTGTTTTGGAGCTCGCGCACGCACCCAATCAACAAGTCCTGGGCGGCCATGCTCCAGAACTTGGCGTTGCCGTCGCCCTCCGGGATGATCGAGGCAGCAAACGCAGCCGCTTGGGTTGGGGTCCGCACGTCGGCGGCGACGTCCCACACGTGGGAGCGCGCATCGAAGGGCGACACGATGATGGGCCTTTTGAAAATCGACGTGAAATCACCCTTGATGTCGTAAAGGAACAGCTTTGCGTCCCTCTTTCCCGTCAGTTGTTCCAGGATGTGCTTGAGGATGACGCTCTTGCCCGAACCCACCGAGCCGGTGATCAGGACGTGGCGCGCCCAGTGCTTTTTAGACAGCAACAGATCGGGGTGGAGGGACAGGGCGAAGGGATCCGCCTCGGCTTCTTTAGGGGTTATCGAGCGGTGCCGGGCTTCGTCCACGGCCTCCTTTCCTTCCAACAACCGCGGTCCGGACAGGTGCCAGGTGTTGCTCACCGGCTCAGCTGCCTTGAGGAACATGCGAAGGCCAAGGCCCACCGCCAGCAGAAGCGACACCCCGATCCGGGACCACGTCGCCACTGGGTGGTGGTAGGACACCAGTTCGATGAACTCCCGTGCCGGAGCCCGAGCCGAGATGCCGACGGTCAGGAAGTGGTAGGCGGTCACCAGTCCGCCTTTTAAGGCATCGGCAAAACGGATGAGCGAGCCATCGGGATTCGGCAAGAGCCAGGCAACGCCCATGCTCCCCACGTAGGCCAAGCCAAAAACGAATGCACCGGCAAGAACGGCGCGGTGCCAGTATCGGACCGGCTGGGAAGGCGCAACGCTGCCGGGCACGTCGCCCAGCGCGTCAAAGGGCTTGGGTTTGCTCATGTCGGTGCATGCGCGTTGGGGTCCGCCCCCGCCACCCTGGCTGCTCAGGATTGGCGCCGTGGGCCATCAGGTGGAGGCAGGCCCGGGCGTGCTTGTGGAGGGCGGCAAGGTGGAGCGGCGCCCACCCGTGGGCGTTGAGGGCCGCCACGTCGGCGCCGGCTTCGACCAGAGGCGTGACCAGCGAGAAGTGACCAAACCGGGCCGCATGATGCAGTGGTGTGTTGCCGCTGGCATCGGGCAGCCGGGCGTCTGCGCCCATGCCGATGCAGGCCAGCAGTGCTGCTTCGTGGCCCGCCCGGGACGCCCCCACGAGCCAGCCCTGCCACGGTGCGTTCTCCCGCAACCGGTTTGCATCGGACTGCCGTGCCCGCGCTTCCTCCACCGCCATCGCCATGCCTTGGAAGAGCGAGACGTGCTCTGCCATGGACAACCCAGCCCCCCTCTCTGCCAAGGTGCTGTAAACCATCGGCTCGTCACGGTCTGCCAAGCGCCTCTCGTAAGCACGCACCAGGTTCTGGGTGGAGGCCCGCGTGGGCGCGTCGAACCCCAGGCGATGCAAGCCCCAGCGCAGGTCCACTTGGGGCACATCATCGTGCTCCCGCTGGCGCACCTGCCAAACCAGATCGCCCAACCGACCCTCAACAGGGGCAACGCTCAGTGCGTGGGCACGCAGCAACACTTGCGAATCGTGAAGGCCTTTGGATGCGCCGGCTTCGCGCGCGAGCGCGGCCGCCAAGGCCTCCGCTCGTTGGAGGTCCAGGGGACGCAAAAGGCGCAACAGGGATTCTTGAGTGTCCATCCCCATGGTTGTAGCGTTGAATCGCTGGCCGTCAAGCCAACACGCAGAAATGGTGGGTCAGGCAGGACTTGAACCTGCAGGGGAGTGAACCAGCAGTTTTACAGACTGCCCCGGCTTCGTTACCGGACTACTGACCCGATCGCTAAACGCTGTCGGGTGGGCCAAAGACGATCCAACCCAACATGTAGAAAATCAGCGCGGGATAGAACCAGAAATCAAACCCCTCCCAGTCAAACCGGCGCCAACGCTTCCTGCACCTTGCACGCAGCTTGAGCCAGCGCCGGCTGCTCACCGGAAGGAACTCTGGACCACCACCCCGATGGTCACAAAGCCCGCCACCGCCATGGCCACCACTTTGAGCAGAACCGGAACGGCCGGAGGGTAGGCGAGAACAGCCGCTGCGAAGGCCGCGGTCAGCAGGAACAAGCTGGTCAGCAGTGGAACCGCGTTTTCGAAAGCGAAGTCTTTGAGGGCATTGAACAACGTGGACATGGTGGCTCTCCTTTTGGCTTTATGAGTAGGTCTACCTACTCTTTACAAAACCAGTAAAGCACCATCAAACTGGACGTCAAGACGCAAAAATGCCCGATTCTGCGCAGAACCGGGCAGATTTGAACATCGATGAAAAATTACTGTCGGAAGACGTTCAGTTGGGCCTGCTTCTGGTGCTTCTCCCAATCGTAATTGGCAGCGTAGTCCTTCATGAAAGCCGCCTCCTTCAACGAACTGCGGGCGTAATCGGCGTATCCCAGGCGCCCAGGTCCATTCTCCATCCGCTGCTCACGGGTCAACATGGGAGGGGTCTCCTCCCGCTGGGCCCCGCGTTGCTGCCGCCACTGCGCAACGGTCGCATGAACCACCTGCTCGTGCTTGTCGTCCGGCTTTGCATCACGAACGGCTTTGTCGGCCTCCTGGATCTTTGCCTGGAGCGCGGCGATCTGATCGGGCGAGGCCTTCTCTGCCCAATCCAGAACGCGCTGTCGGCGTTGCTCGATGGCGTCTTGGGCTTGGACCACGTTCTGCTCGAAGTCCGCCCGTGCCGCGCTGTCCTTCTGGGGCGGTGGGCGATCGCCCAGAAGCCGCTCGTTGCGCTGCGCCTGGAGTGCTCGCAGCTCGGTCATTTCTTCGATGGGTTGGGAAAGGGGGTCGCTCATGTTTGTTTCCTCCGCTGGGGTGAATGGGTTCATCGTTGATCAATCCGTGGGTTTGGCAAGGGGGGCGAGCCCCCCTTGCCTATCCGCATCAATCCGCATCGGGCAGCAGCTCCGCCAGGTCGAAGCGCTTGATGCCGGCACGGCTCAGCGCCACGATGGCGTGACCGCGGGGCTCAAGAAGAGCGGAGTATTCTTCCTGCAGGAAGAGCGGCTGCACCTCGCGCTTGCCCCCGGTGGGCATGTCGATGTCGCGCGCGATCTCGTCTTGGCCCAGCGTGTCCTCCGATCCAATCCGCCAGCGGCGACCCGTCACGGCGTCGATGCGCGAAGCCGTCAACCGCCCCGCCCCCTCCATGCGCATCTTGTCGTAGGCGGACGCGTAGGCATGATCTGGGTCGTTGAGCACAGAGTGGCGCCAGTTGTTCATGCCGCCTTGGTAGTCGATGCCCCGGGTGCGCTGCTTGAAGGTGGTCAACGTGGCCTGGCCGAACCGCTTTTCCAGGTATTCGTGGGTGTTGTGCGAGCACTTCAGCGCGATCACCGATTGCATCGTGTTGGCCATCAGCTCCGCCTCGTTGACCGACCCAAACGCGTTGACCAAGCTTTCAAACCCTTGGGTTGCAAGCACGGGCATCAACCCCAGCGAGCGCGAAACGGAGAACAGGTTGATGTCATCGGCCGTCAACAGCAGGTGGGCCTCGTCCATCATCAGCATCACCTCGGTCTGGCCGGGCAGTGCTTCACGCCACTTGTCACCGAATGCACCACGCGCTTTGATTCCGTTCATGACCCGCTGTTTGAGCAGGCGCATCATCATTTCACCCGCTTCACCGAATTGGGTGGGGGGCAAGAAGAGGCCTACCATGGCTCCATAGAGTGCGTCGGACACGTCCACCTCGCCCGTTTCAATCGAATGCCAAGGCATGTCCGTCTTGCTGTCCCGCAGCTTTTCGCCTCGCAAGAGCTTCTCCAGCAGCCCTCGTGAGTTGAGCGTGAACGATTGCCTCTGTTCCGGATGCATCGCGGGAATCTCCTGGAACGCCCATTCCAGCGAGCTCTGCAGCTGAGACATGGGACGGAAGAGGTCTGGATGGATGGTTTCGGGAGCGTTGTCCTGACGAAGGCGGTGCTGCTGCAGGTAAGCCGCATAGGCCAGCCGCCCCTCTTCGTCATGGCTCGTGTCCGCCTCTTCCAGGCCCAAGTATTTCACCACCTCCATCAGCTTTGCATTGGCACGAGGCGCGGGGCTGGCGGGAATCACGCGTTCCACAATGGACAACAACTTGATGTGGTGGAATGGCGTGTAATGCCATTGCCTGTCATCGCTCACCGGGATTCGATGGATGGCGATCTGCTCGGCGATCCGCTCGATCAACGCCTCAGTCTCGGCCACGTCCTCGCCCAGCTTTCGCTGTTTGACCAGCTCAAGCTCCGCGTTCATCTGTGCACGCTCCAACCCTTCCAGCTTGGCCGAGCACCAGGACCTGTAAGCCATCTCGTGATCCACGAGCGCACGAAGGATGATGCCGGTGTGGTAGAGAAACGCATCGCCACCATCCGTCCAAAGCTTGGATTTTTCGTCCACGCGCCCACCGGATGCGCCACGCAATGCCCGCACGATCTGATCCGGCGCCAACCCTTCGTAGGGCCCCACGCGCATTCCTGGCTTGACGACGATGTCGAACAACCCTTCCAGATCCGCGATGATTGCTCCGTCTTTACCGTCGGCAATGAGAGCACCGCCGGCCAGCTTCTGCCGCGTCAAATGCTCCCTTACATCGCCTTGTTCCGACGCCACACACGCCATTGCCAAGGCGGCTTTACGGAACCGACGAGCGATGGGTCGCAACGCGGCATAGGATTTGCCTGAACCGATGGCCCCGAACACGAGCAGGCCCTGCTGGCAATCGCGCCATGAGAACATCATCACGGTGCCCAAGTCGGGCGAGTAGCCATAACCTTTGTCGGACAGGTGCCCCGTGGCGCGCCCGATGGTGATCAGCGGGGTCTTGTCCCGCAGGGCCGCCTCGGCTTGCTGTTCACGTGCCTTGACGTGCGCGTTGATCAACGCCCCTTGGGTGGCCAGGTTGTTGTCGTTGTTCTGCAGGTAGAGCCGGGCGGCGTTTTGGACAAAGTTGCCTTCGGCGTATTGCATCGCATACATGCAGGCCAACACGTAAGGTGCCGCCTCGCCCAAGCCAAACGGCAGGACCTTGGCGACAACCAAGGCGGCAAATATGAGGCCCACCCACTTCATCGCTTGAATGAAGCGCGCGGCTGTCCCGCCAATGACGCCCCGGTGCGGGTGCGAGGCCGCCGCCACAAAGCAAACCACAAACAGGACGCCGACCAAGCCAAAGGCCCACCACAGGTAGGTCTTGGCCATCTGGGCATACACAGCCATGCCGCCGGCTTGCATTGCCACCTCGGTGCCGCCCTTGCTGTCGCCGACCATGAACTGAAGCGCCATCGGAACCCACTGCAACAGCACCAGGGCCTTCAGGGCCTCCTTCATGCCCTCGCCTTGCTTGAGGGCGATGAAGTATGGAATGGTCAGCAGCAGAGCGGCCCAGCCTGCCCAGCCGATGAGGCTCACTAGGAAGGTCGCCAAAACGCCGATCACGGGGAAGGCGAGATACATCAAGGGAGTGGCCAGGCTGTCGCCGCCCTGCCCCATGTCGTTGCCCTGCAAGAAGCCCTCGGCACGCCGCCCACGCTTCGTCGTGATGATCCGCGATTGGGTGTCGCGCAAATCCTCCGGAACCTTCGGCCACCACTCCTGGAACTCGTCCTCGCTGCGTCCATCAGGGACCTTGAACACCTGGGCGTTCTCGTCCCAGACCGCGCCGCATTCCTTCGCGAAATCCCGATCAGCCTCCGGCACATCGAGCTCTCGGCTGCGAACGCGATCGGTCACGTCAAAGCGCCCCACGAGGTTTTCATACTCCTCGTTGGATTTGACGATGATTTCTTCTTTCACGCCCGAAGGCTCGCCGCTCTTCCGTCGGAACTTGCGGCCCAAGCCGCTCGTCCAGTCCAGAACGTTGAACAAACTGATTGCTGCCATCTCTGTTTCCCTCCCCTGTCAAATCAACGAAGCCAATGCGCCAAGACGGCAAGCACCAAACAAAGCGGCGCGCACGCCAGGAAGCCCGCTTTGGCCACCCAGCGCTCTGCGACCTGCTCAACCTTGCTCGCATAGAGCCGATCCTTGGTCCATGCGTCATACGCGGCGTCGTCTCTGACCGGAGGCCTGCGATCGGCGCGCAAGTAGTAGAAGGTGCGGCGGACGCCTTCGCTCAGGTGGCCCATGCCTAACGATTCAGGGCTGCCAAGGAACAAGCGCCCGTGCAGGTTCAGCCACTTTGAGCCGAAATGAAGTTTTCCGGGTTCCCGGTATTGCGTGAACAGCCACTTGAACATGCTTCCCCCTTGTTCGTGAGTAGGTCACTTCTTTCTAGATCGAATCCGCGGATGCGCAAGGGGGATCATTCGATGCCGGACTTCTTCGCCCAGGCGTCCAGGTCTGCGTTGGCTTTTTGCTGCCAGTCGTTCCTTGGGTCGGCGGCGGGTGCGGGGGCCTTCCTCGGCAAGGAGGCGGTCGCACGTTTCTGCGAAGGCTTGGGCTGGGTCGCAATCGGCGCTGACGCTTTCACATGGAGAGTGGCGTCCGGCTCTGGCTTCTCTATCGCAGGTTCTGGCTCGGCCTGCTCTGGAAGCACTGCTGGAGCAGGCGCAACCACGGGGGCTTCGACCACCTCGGACAACTGCTCGGGAGCGGCTGGAGTGGCAACCGGTGCCACGGGAGCCGGTGTGCTTGGAGGCGCCTGGTTGTTCTTCCCAAGCAAGAAGTAGATCGCCCCCGCGACCAATGCCACCGCCACCACACCGGCCAAGACCCAAGGCAAACGAGAGCGGGGGCTGGGTTGGATTGGAGTTACTGGCTGCTCTGGTGACGCGGCCTCCGGGAGCCGGTTGGACCCTTCAGGCACCGCGGAAACGGACAGGACTTCCACTGCGTCCTGCTGAGACAGATTGACCAAGGCTGCCGTATCTTCATTGCTCAACGCCTTGGCGTCCACCGAAGGGCCACCCAACCCATCTACAACCTGTGCGCCGTCTACTAATTCATCAACGTCCTCGCCAAGGTCACAAGGGACCCACATTCCCTTGTCACCCGCTCCCACGAGAACCGGTGCAGCTGCATCGGACGTCAGTTGCCTGACCAACATTTCCTGCTCCAGGGTGAGCGGAGCGTCTTGAGGCTTCTCTTCGACAGCACGATGTTCCTGGGCTCCTCGGGTGCGCTTTGCGTCCAGTTGCGCCTTGGCTTGCTTCGCCTTCTCTGCAGCGGCAGCAACGCCCTTCTGGGTCAACTCGGCAGTGCGCCTGCTGATCACCCCGGCCCAGTGACTGGCGGCTTTCAGGTTCTCTTTCATGCCGTCGGAAACCAGCCGCTCTTCTTGCGTGGGCGATGCGGTCGGGGTTGCGTTGGCACGCTTCAGCAATTCTTCGCGCTTGCGTTGCTGGATTCTTTCTTCTGGGGTCATGTCGGCTCCTGGGAATGGGGGGAAAGGAAGCCCGGGCATCGCAAGACACCCGGGCGATTGGCGTCAGCGGACGTCAGGCACCGGGGTAACGACGATCACGGGCTCACCGCTGCCGCAGCGGTCGTCCACCGTGACCTTGGACAGCGCGCCACGCTTGGCCAGCTCAACGATGGGCACCTGGCAGGCGGCCTTGTCGGCGCCTTGGAACACCACCGTCAACCCGTTGCTGGACTTGTTCAACAGACCCGCGAACTTGTCGAGGAAGGCCCGAGTGTCGCTGTCCAACCGCTTCATGTCGGTGGGGTTGTAGTTCAAGCGCAACGAATCCAGGACGGCTTCCTGCTTGCCATCCACGGTTTCGGTCTTGGTGACCACTTCGGCCTTCATGCCAGCCGCACGGGCGGCGTCGGCGGCCTGCTCGGCGTGCTCCCGCTGCTGCGCCACGTAGGACGCCGAAGCACCCACGGCAGCACCGGCGGCGCAAGCGCCCAAGGCCTTGTCTTTCTTGCCAGTGAGCAAGGCGATGGCTCCGCCGGCCACGCAACCGATGCCACCGGCTTTGAACAGACGCTTTTTGTCGGCCTTGGGCTTGCTATCGTCCTCCGCGGCATGGACCGCATCAGGGGCGGTCTGGGCGGAAACGTGAAGCGGCATGAACGCCGCCAGGCAGAGAGTGAGAGGAACGGAAAAACGTTTCATGGGATGGATCTCCTGCTGTGGGGGAAAGTTAGGTGCGTGGAGCAGTCATGGGTCCGGTTGCGGGCACCTTGGCCGCACCAGAACCTTTGGGAGAGGGTTGCGAGAGGGCCGCCGTCACCACCTTGCGAAGCGCTTCTTCGTAGCGCTGAATGGCGCTGTCCTGCTCCGCCTTCGTTTCGTCTCGCAGCCTCCGCAGGTCTTCCTGGAGCGCACTGCGGAACAGCGCGTTCTCTTCCCGCAGATCGTCGATGAGGCGCTCCAGCTGAGCGTTGGCGCTCTCCAGCACGCTCACCACCGACGTGGCGGTGTTGTGTCGCTCCAGCGCCTCTCGCATGTAAGCGCTGAACCCACTGCCCGATTCACGGGCAAGCCGCTGAGCAAGTTTCAGTTGCCCGCGGTCGAGGTTTACGTTTTGACGAACGAACGCCATTGTTCGAGTAACTCCGTTTTTTGGATTACTCCACCGATACCGCGAATCTCGGAGTTGGCAAGGCCCCACCGCAGGAGCCTGAAAAACAAGGGCCAAACGAGCTAACAAGCACTGACACTGTCTCCATTCGCTGGAGACACGGTCAGGCGTTGATTGCATTAAGGTTTCGGCAGGCGTGACGCCGATTCTTGGGCGAAAACCGCACTCCCACTTCAGTGCGTCATGTGTATGACGACTCTAGGGAACCGTCCGGGCTCCTGCTTCTCTGCCACTGCCGACACTGCTTCCACCCACGCTGAGCTCTTGCAGTTGCTTTTCGGCGGCCCCTTGCGTGTTGCCCCAGGTGCGCTATTGGTGGTCTACGCCCCCTCGCCCCACAGGACCACCGCCCACGCCATGCCCACGCAACGCTCCCGCTCTTCCGCCCCTCACGCCCACCGATGCCCCACCCCGGGAATCCGTGCAAAGTTTTTCAGCCCACCGTTTCGCATTGCCCCGGATCCCCAGGACAGGTTGCCCTCGCCCGCCCGCTGCACCGCCCCACGACACCCAAGCCACGCTGGGTTTAGTCAAACGTGTGCAGTGCCATTGGATACACCGACACCGTGTTTTCCGAATCATCCGTGGGCAGCCAAAGAACCACTGGAAGGAAGCCGCAAATCCCTCGCACCAATTCGTTTTAGTCAAACGAGGGTGCGCGCCATGGCCTCCATTCACCGCCATTGGCCATCAACGATCCGCCTGCTGTCGTTTCAGGAATGCTCTCATGAACACCGCTGACCTGGACGCGTTTGCCCGTCGCGTGCTGGCCTTCCATGGCGCCCGTGCGCCTGCCACCCCACGCTGGGCGCTGGACGTGGCCCGCCGTTCCGAAAGCCCTGTGTGCGCTTTCTGCACCGCCCCCTTGGACTTGGACCGTCGCCATTCGTGGGGGCTCTCACCGCTCGTTCCGTTGAGCCTAGCCGGCCCAAGGGACACCGAGAACCTGCGCATGGCTTGCAAGCGCTGCATCACCGAGCGGGGCACCCGTGACCTGTTGGCCTGGCCCGAGTTGAGCCAGCGGCTGCCACCAGAACCCCTGGACGCCCTGCTGGCCGACCGGCTGTTTGTCCTGCAGCGCTCCGACAACCACCTAGTCGAGGTGGGGCGCTTTGCCAAGCCAGCCACCGTCCTTGCCCAGCTCCAAGAGCGCTGGATGCACCCCCGGTTCGTCGTTCACGTCCAGAGGCATTCGGACGGCTGGATGCTGGGGTGGCCACTGGCCCACCGTGCCGATCTGACGCGAAACGACTTGGCCGCGCTCTTGCGCAACATGCACCAAGGCCAATGGCTGGAACACCCAGACGTGGTGGCCTTCCGGTTAACCGAGGATGTTTTTCAATCGGCGGCGTGGCAACTGATCGCCCTCCACGCCTTGGTCATCCCCCTGCCCCAAGGGAAAGCGCCCCCTCCCGATCGAACGTTTGAGAATCGGTGGATGGCCCGGTATCCAAGCCTGAGCCAGATCCGCCGGCGGCGACAGGGCGCGCACGAAACACCCTGGCCTAGCCAATGCAAAGGCCACGTCCCGACTTACAGCGACAAGCCCAACGCGGTTCGCATGCGGACCCAGCGCCGAGCCACACGAGAGGGGGAAACCAAGGCACAGTGGCTCAATGCCCGGCGCCGTCTATCGATCCGGGACGCTGGGGTGGCCAGTGGGACGTTGAGGCCATGGCTGCCTGGGGAACGGGCCGCGCTGCAGGCCGACGTGGACGATCTTGCGGCGGCTTGGTTGAAAGCCCGCAGGCGCCAGTCGAAAGGGCGCCCGGACACCAGGGATCCCTTACCATTGAGGCAAGCTCAGACAATCAATTGACCGACATGGACGAAAAGGATCAGGACAGGGAAAGCGACGGTAGGGCTAACCGGAGCCCGTCGAAGCCTCAGCGGCGAAAGAAGAAGTGGAAGGAGCAATTTAACAAGCCTTTCAGCAGCCTGTTCACCATTCGCGATAACGAAGATGGAAACCCGCCGGAGCTGGAGGAATACCTCGTTCGTCAACACCTGCAAAAAGGGCTGAGCCACCTCCGGATGAGCAGCCGTGATGTTAGGTCAGCGCTAAAGGTCTTGAGCTTGGGCGAGCTGAACCAACTTTGGAGCATGCGCGAAAAGAAACTCAAGTATGTGGAGGACGCCGCACTTCTGTTGGCGCACATCCGGCACCGGTCCGGGATTGACCTTCAGTTGCGCCCGGCATCAGAGCTTTTCAGTCACGATGTGATCCAAGCCCTCCAGGGCGTCCTTGAGGAGAGCGGGCGATTAAAAGTGGAAAAGCCACTGCCCCCCGCTCCTGATGCTGCCGCAGCAGAGGGGAAGCGAATGGAGCAGGTCCTCCGGGTGATTCGAGAGGGCCAGGCCGAGTTTCGCAAGCGCCTAGTCGCTCACTATGGAGCGGTGTGCATGGTCACCGGGACCGCCCTGGCCAGCGTCATCGACGCCGCTCACATCGTCCCTTACAACGGAGCTTCCACCAACGCTCTGAACAACGGCCTATTGCTACGAAAGGACATCCACGCACTGTTCGATGCAGGCCTGTTGACCATCGGGCCGGACTTGGTCGTTTACGTCAGCGCGGGGGTGGACGATCCGTTTTACCGTTCGTTGGACGGAAAGGAGCTCACGCTGGACGCCCCAGCCAAGATGTCCAAGGAGGCGTTGCGAAGGAGGGTGACTGAACAGGAGTCATCCAAGTTGAGCAACACGCCCCTACCGATGTGAGCGCCTGACTGGTCCCAGCTGTCTCAAGAGCTCATCAAATTCCCAAGATTTCTAACCACCTTCCCCGCTTCTCACTTCTAGGCTGACCGCTCACCCCGATCTCTTGGAAGGACAACACGATGAGCAACCGCAAGAAGACCCCAATGACCCAGGCTTCCCAGCGACGTATCCAAAGCGCGGTGGATCGCCAACCCAGCCCCTCCCCTCAACAACGGGCGTTCAAGGCCAAAGCAGCCTCAGTGGTTGCAAAGCGGAACGGCAAGTGAGCCATGGCGGCTTCGCCTCCCGGTGAGGGGAGCCGCTTCATCCGTTGCGTGTCGAAAACTGGCACCAGTAGGGCTGGACCCATGGGGTCTTAACCCGACCCTGGTTGCACAGAGCATTCCACCATTGGAGGTAGCGCTCACCGGCCAGCACTACTGCCTCCACACCCTGCTCTTCCACCCTCCCCCACGCTTGGGCGGCGACATAGAGACGTCGCATCGTCCATGACACGTCTTTCCCCGAAACGTGTCCGACGTGCGCGATTACCGATAGCACGTCCTCTTCTCGAAGCGCCTTGGTTCCATTGCGCCAACGCACCACCCAGGACTGGCCACCGGATTCGGGCGGGCCGCCCATGAGCACATCCTCAATCTCTCGGACCTTCGGCAAGCTCTCTGGCAGGTTACGCCCGGCCGCAGCAAGCGCCAGGGCGTAATAGATGTCCAAAAGTCGGTGCTGAACCCGCTTCCTCGCCCCACTTCCGGGCGCATCAATCAAAAGTGCCACCAAGCTGTTGATCTCACCCGCATTGGCCATCAGGGAAGTGGTGAGGTCGTGATCCATCTGAGCCAGTAGCAAGAGCAACGCATCCAAGCCTGGATCCAGCCGGCTATCCGGCTGCATAGCTCCCGCGGGCAGTCCAACCACTTCTGCTGCCGCTTTGACCACTGCCGCTGACATACTGTCCCTGGACAACCGCCCATGCAGGACGTGGGCGGAAACCTCGTCGAATGCAACCGCCAGTGCTTCCAGCCTATCTCCGCCTGCGATACCAAGCGTGTGGTGGAAGAAGTTACACGGGGGGAGCGTTGGATGTTCGGACAGAGCGCGTGCACCTCGCTCCATCGCACGGGCTTGGCGCTCCGCACACTCCGCCATCAGCTCAGCGTGGCTTTGCCGGACGTAAGCAACCAGGCCATCACAGACCTGCTGCCGCTTCTTAGGCCTGCGCGGAATCCCAGCCTCCCAAGTTTTGGCGGACACCTTAAAAATCTTGATTAACCGATCGGAAAGCATGCGCTTGTCTGCCCAGATTCCCGTCGAGTGAAGCAGCCAACCGGTCAGCGGTTGAGCCGTCATGCCGGGGACGCGCCAGGTTTTGGCCCAAATGGCGTGCTCTTGATCAGCAGTCAGAGGGCCAAGTGCCACGCTCAGTAGATCTTTCCGTTCTTGCTCATCCCCAGATTCCGCACCGCCACCCGGGCGGCCTTGCGGTCCTCCGCGTGCTCGTCCACCGGCGAGCTCACGATCAGCAGCGTCTTGTCCTTAATGAGCGACGCGGCCGCGTAGTCTGCCAGCGCCACCATCGCGGTGGTCAGCGCGACTTCACTGCCGGCGTCTTCCGAATCGTCAAAGCCGAACAGCTGGGCGATGTTCTCGCGGAGCTTCGGCGGGATCGTCACCATGGCCCGGTGGTGGCGCAGCCCGTCCTCCCGACGGCGGTAGTCGTGCAGCGTGACCGATCGGGGCATGACCATGTGAACCCGCTTGCCTCCCACGCTTCCCGCCTTCTGGCTGTCGTCGTAGTCAAAGTAGGACTTGCGCTCCGGGTAGTCGCCCGGCCCCAGCAACAGGTGCTCCGGGATGCGGGCGATCGGAAGGCCTGCCGCTTTGCTGGTCCGGCGAGCCTTGGCATGGGTCACGTCCTTGACGTCATCCAACGTGCGCTTGACGGCCTTCTTCGTGGCAGCCTTCTTGGCAGGAGCTTTGCGAGTGGCCATGGGTAGGTTTGGGAGGGAAACCAAAGGAAGCTCCATCATGCCGCAGCCCTCCGGCCTGCACCAGCGGCCAAGGTATCGCGCACCCGGACAGCCAGGGTGTGGATCTCCTCCTGGGCCACCCGGGCCCAGCGGCCGTTGGCGTCGAACACGGTCTTTCCCTCCTCGTAGCAGTCCGCAAACAACGCACGATCCCGCACCAGGACGGCACCCGACATCTTAGGGTGCTCCAGGCGGCGTCGATGGGCTGCCCGCTTCTCGTTGGCCCGGTTGGCGATGGGCAGGTAACGCTTTCCCTTCTTTTCAAGAACATCCACGGTTCGCAGAAAGATGAGAAAGCTGGCCCCATCGAGCAACGTGGGCACCAGGTAGAGATCGGCCTCGGGGATCACTTCGTTGTCCGGCAGGCGTGGTGGAGTGTCAGTGATCTCCACGTCGAAGCCCGGGGAGCGCGAGCGCCCGACACTGAACGGTGTTTCGTCCGACAGTGAGGCAAACGCACAGGCTCCGCCTTGGGGGTCCCGGTCGTTGACCAACACACGCAGGCTGGGGTCACGGGCATAGCACCCGGCAAGATTCAGGGCCAGCGTCGTGCGGCCGACGCCACCTTTGAGTGAGAAGTTGCACAGTCGCATAAGGCATCCTTTCGTGAGTAGATAGGGGTTCCTACCGAATCTACCCCGACGCCACCATTTCGCAAGTGCATGTTTTTGCAACCCTTTCGGGCCGTTCAGGCCTTGGATTCTTTTCTATTCTTCCAGCGAGACGACTGGACGACGGCAGTCCCACCGAATCGTGTGGGCGGTGTTTGACGCAGAGCAATGCAGATCGAACGGCTGAGAGGCCATCCATGCTTTGACAGACGGCGGCGCAGCGCCATGCAGTGCTTCAATGATCGTCCAGCGTTGCTTTGCCGGGCCGAACTCCGCAAACACGTCCGCCCCGGCTTCGGCCAGCATTCCGGCCATCTTGTCGTAGCACTGCCGTTCGTGCAGGTCATCCTGGTTTACGTGCCACGCCATGCAAGCGACGTGGAAAGCGGTTATTCCGTTGGGCCCCACCGGGTGGTCCAAGGACGGGAAAGCCGTTAGGCCCCTCCACGCCTTCAGACGTGCCTCGTGGATGGCCGCAATGGTTCTTTTCAAAGCCTGTGGGTTGCGGTGTTCGATGGCCTCCAGAAGCCGTTGAGCACGCCGGTCGGTGGTCATTTCCATTTCAGCTCCTTGCGCAGCTGGCGCTCGAAGTGGCGTTGCTCGCGCGCCAGGCGGGCTTGCCGGCGAAGCTTGCCTTCGGGCAGGAACGCGGGGACCGTGGGAGGGATGTGTGCGACGGAAAGGTCAGCGATGGGCCCGGCCGTGCGGATGGGGCTTTCAATCATGGCGGCGATCTCTTGGGTTGTTTGAAGCGATTACGTGAGTAGGTCACCCCACTCCCTTAACCTCATGGAAGCAGACCACCGAGCAATGTCAAGATGAAAAATCCAACTTTTTTTGACTAAAAACAGGGGCTTGCGGAATCCAAAGTGCATCGCATGCTGAATGCATGACGCACACGACCCGCCTCCGCTGTTCGCCCACCCTCACCCGCCTGTCCAAAGGCGTGCGCAGCGCGCTGGGCTTCACCCTCACCGAGGCCTTACTGGCGCTGGGCGTTGTGACTGCCGCCACGGGCGCGATGTTCCTGTTCTTCGGGCAGGTCGATGCAAAGGCCAAGCTCGCTAGCGAGACGCGCAACCTGCGCGAGCTGTCCCGTCGTATCGAGAGCAGCTTTGGGGTGGTGGGACCGTTCCGCGGGGTGAGCACCACCGCCGTGGTGGTCGATGGCCTGGCCCCCGAATCCCAACTCGGCGTCGGGGAAAGCGTCTTGACCAACGCGTGGGGCGGCGCGGTGAACGTTCAGCCTTACACCGTTGATCGCTTTGGTGATTCGTTCTCCGTGAGCTACGCCGGCCTTCCTCGCCAAGCGTGCGTGGACCTGGTCGCGGCCAACGCGGGCGGGGTGTGGGACGCTCAGGTATCGGACGTGTCGGTGATTCGAAACACCGGCGGCCGGCTCGACGTGGGATTACTGGGCCGCACCTGCGCTGACAAATCGCGCGTGGTCTTCGTCTACCACAGCGGGTTGTTGGCGGGCGAATGGACCGGGGCGCCGCTGGTGTTGCCACCCGCCACGCCCTCGGTCACCCCGCCCGTTTCTCCGCCGGTGGGAACCCCGGTGGGGCCCGTAGGACCAGTCGCGCCTTCCACGCCGGTGTCGCCCCCAACCGCCCCGCCACCAAGCGTTCCGCCCACGACGCCCCCACCGGTCACGCCGCCCGCTCCCTCGGTGAGCGTGACGCCTCCGGCCCCGCCCACGTCACCGCCCACCGCGCCACCACCGCCGACAAGCACGGTGCCGCCGTGTCAGGAGTGGAGCGAGAACCGGACGATCGCCTGCCCCTCGGGCCAGGTGGGCCAGATGATCCAGAACCGCCGTCACCACTGCGGAACCGACCCGAACGTTTACGAAGCGTGGGCGGGATTCACGACGGCCGGCAGTTGGACCACGACCAGCAGCACCTGCGCACCGTGCCCTGCTCCCGAAACGCGCAACGTGGGATGCCCTGCCGGTCAGTTTGGCGCGATCGGCCAGCAGCGGATCTTCTCATGCACGGGCACCGGCTCGTGGAACGCCTGGACGCAAACCAACACCACCTGCACGGCTTGCCCAGCGCCTTTCCCACAAGCCGAAACCCAGTGGGTCACCACGGCGGCCGCTTGCCCGGCGGGCCAGAGTGGATCGCACACATGGCAGACCGAACAGCGGCGGACGAGAACCGGGTCATACAACTGCCCGGCCACCACGTGGTCGCTGCCCAGCCCGTCATTCACGTCATGGACCGCCTGGGCGGACACTGGCGGTCGGAGGGACGAGACAAACACCTGCGCCCCGGTGGGCCAAGCGTGTTTGACCGAAAGCAACAGCGGCACGCTGGACGCCAGCGACGCCTACTACAGCATCTCTTACTCCTTGGCCGGGTCTTGGGGCGGCTGTTCGGCCAGCCGCCGCGACAATGGAGTGCGGGGGTCTGGCGACTGCAGCGCAGGCGCCAACGGTGTGTTGGCCCAGTCCCAATGGGCCGCCCAAGCGCAGCTAGGGGATACGTATATCGAAAGCGGCTCGCAAAGCGGGTGGGAATCAGGGATGGGAGAATTCTGGGGCTGGGACGAATACCGGTGGGAGAAGCGCACCAGCTGCACGTCCACCGGTTCCTACGAGGTGCTCAGCGACTGGGGGTCTGGCAACTCCACCCCCTACGGCTGCCGAGGCGGGCTGCGCGAAGACGCCGCTCCAGCGGAAGCGAGGGCGTTCTGTTCAGGCCAGCACGTGGGACGATGGACGGACATCTCCTACTGCTCCGATTCGGCCTCTCACACTTACTACGGCACCCTCACCATTCGCTGCATCTGATCGGAAGGCGGGGCACCGGGCTCAAGCGCCGAAGGCGAATCACCTACCCGCCCAGGGTGCTTTTCAGAAGGCAGGTGGCTTGGCCACCTGCGGCGGCTTCTGGGCTCTTCGATGTTGTGCCTCGAAGTCAAACCCCAGCCAAGGTTTTCCACATCGCCTTGCCCTGGGCTTCGTGAACCGATGCGTATTGCTGTGGATCCCAGCTGGTCCCGGTCAGCAGCAGCCCCAGCTCTGCCACGGTGGCTTGGCAACGATCACCAAAAGCCAAGACCTCATTGAACGTCAACCCAAGCGTGTTGATGTCAAAGGCGCCGGGCTCCTCGTCCAACTTTCGCATTTCCAGGTGGGCGTGGTGCTTGTCCCGTAGGGTCTTGATTTTCGCTGCCACGGGATCAGCCGAAAGGATCACCATTTCATTGGAGACCTTTTCCCAGCCATTATCGAAGCGCGAGTAATTTTCGTCCCGATCGCTCTGTCTGAACTTCTCCTGGAAAACAGCCGAGCTTTCGGGCGGCAGGTCACTGATCGGTTCGTCGTGGAAGTGATCGAACATGCGCCCGTAGCGCTCCCGGTAGTGCTCCTTGATCGCGGGATCTGCTTGAAGCTTTCGCCAGAGGTTGGTCAAGCTACCGGACCGCGAATCGTTATCCAGAAAAAGCCGTGACTGATCGCGCACCAGGTCTTGTCCAAGAAGCGGCGCCAGGTGGTTCCAGGCATTGGCACCCGGCGTATTGTCCAGCTTGGTTTTCAGCCCTGCCTGGATCTCGGGATCTTGAATGAGTGGGGACAAAATGTGCCGGCGCTCGTCGAGGATGTGGCACTCCTGCGTGAGCACCCGAACGAATCCATCGATTTGGCGAATACGTTGTTCCAGTTCCTCAGGCTTCATTCTTGCTCCGCCTCCAGCGGCACCTGCTGGAAACGCACCTGCAGCCGCTTGATGAGCGCACGGGTTTCCGCGTTCGGAGCGCGCGTGGACACCAGCACCGCCTCCCCGTTGGGCACGTGGCGGATGGCCTTCTGCTCGGCCCGGAGAACGGCGCGGTATTTCACCGCTTGATAGACGCCTCGCTGGAGTTCGTCCTCCGAGCACTTGCTGGTTTTAACTTCCACCGCCAGGCGATGTCTTCCGTTATCGAAATGCGCGTCCAATCGGTCACCCGAGCTCAACAACTTCTCGTTGCTCCCCATGGGGAAGCACCCAAAGTCCACGAACTCTTCGGGATGGCTGGCCACCCACGCCTTCAACGCTTTGTGCTCGTCGCTCTCTGGCCGCCCCCCCTCCTGGACTTTAGGAAGGGGAAGAGGCGCATCCGCTGCCACCTCTTCAACCGCCCCGGCGGACGGGGTCAGCATGGTGGCTCCCAGAGCGCGGGCGACCCGGTCCCAATTGGGATAGGTGAAAACGTCTTCCATCGCCTCTCGCAAGTGCGCGCGGCGCTCTTCCTCGGTGTCCAGCTTCTTGCCCGCGAAGTAGGCCGGCGAAATCGTTATAGCACCCTCGCCAGGGTGTTTCGTGTTCTTGTTGACGACGATTGCGTGGAGGGGCGGGATGGGTTCCTTCCACTGCTCGCTGAGCCACCGCAGGGCCTGGGCCACTCCCCCGGCGACGGTGCCGTAGAGGTCTTTGCGGGGTTTGATCTCGTGTCCGAAGGTGTCGTGCAGCTCTTGGGCCAGGTCGCTGTAGGAATGAGCTTCGCCCTCCTGCGCCCACCGGATGAGGATGGGCAGCGCGTCCGGGATAACCCGGCTCCGCCAGGGTGTGCGTGCAAACTCCACCTTCGACCAATCGAACTTTTCCATCCCCTACTCCTCCCTTGTCGTCCCGCCATGGTAGCGGCGGGACCAGCACGGGAAAACGATGAGGGCCGGTTTTCCGGCCCCCCTTTCTCAATCCTCGTTGGGCAGCATGACGGTGACCACCGGCTCTAGGGCGTCCCCGGGCCCACACAGTGCTTTCAAGGTGACAAGGCGGTGCGTGGACCGCGTCAGGCCAGACCCGGCCTCCGGGTGGGCTTCGTTCGACAACCAGTCGCCGGCATCCGGCAAGGCCACGTGGAGTTGGAACTGGAGCTCCGAGCCGTTGCCTTGCTGCCGCTTGATGGCCACATGGAGCATGAAAAGCACGTCCCAAAGCCGGCCGTCCACCGACTGGCCGCGCAGTTCCAACCCTCTGGGCACTTCGACGTAGCGCGTCCATGCAGCACGGGTGATGGCCACGGGCAACTTGAAGCCGGCTTCCTTAGCCACGTCGGACACGTCCACCAAGACGCCATCCTCGATCGCCTGGGCGCGGGTGTAGGAATGGATGAGATCAGAAGGTTCGAACATGCGCAGTTCCTCTTGTCAGTGATGGCCCGCCCAGGGCATCCGGTCGGGATGTCCTGGAATGGGAAACCCACTGCCCCACCGACAGGCGCGGTCAAGGGAGGAAATGGAAGGGCTGGCGCGGCCCGCAGCGGAGCGAGGACACGGGCCCTGGAATGACCCTTGACCGGAGAGCCGGGCGATGGGGCCGCGCGCAGCGCATGAAGCTTGATGACGTGCCGTGAACGGCACACCGACTGGCCCTCAATCGGTCCGCCTGAATCCTCCAAAGAAGCGCTGCCACCAGGACCGGGAAACCGCTTGCGGGCTCTCTGGCAATGGAAACGTCCTGTCCCAGTCCAACTCGACTGGATCGCCGCCACTGGTGCGCACGAAGCCATGGGCCTTCAATGCCTCAATGGCGACGCTGGACGTCGCATAGCACCGTGCGAAGACCCTACTTTCTCCCGGTGAACTTGCCAACGCGTGGCGCACCAATGCCTTGAAGCAACCATGCCGGATGAACTCTGGTCGCGTGCCGGCGAGATGGAGCTCGTAGCCTTCGCGATCATGCATGCAGATCAGAAACGCCGCCGGCTGACCCTCCCAGGTCGCAACCCTCACCTCGCCGTCCACCCTGCAAACCTCCGGTCGATTGTGTCGCAGCTTCACCATCGTCAAGAAGCCGACATGAAGCAGCCCTTCCACCAACGGAACCGCTTGGGCGCTGAGGGTTTCGCGGAAATGCCCTTGCCGCGCTCCGTCGCGAAGCAGCGCAGCTATCCATGCGGCATCTTCTGCAACACCGGAACGAATGGAAATGGTCATACGTATGAACAAACCTCGGGAACGTTGTTCATCCAACCACTCTGCGCCGCGGACGCTTGAGCGGTGAGCGGGCCCAAACCTCGGATGAAGCGAAGAGACGCAAGTTGGACATCGTCTTGGGGCCAATACGGGCCATCCGGCGAGAACAAGAAGTGATCGCCCTGCAGGGCCCCGCAGGTGGTGCAATGGTGGGCCAGGTAGGTTTGCCCGGACGTTCGAGTAGTGGCGAAGCGAAGCCAAGGGGCGTGACCGGCAACGAACGCAGCGGCCTCCTCGTTCAAGCGCTCGATGTAGCGCAACACAGCGCCCTCCCCCTGATCTGCCATACCTTCGTCGTCGTGCTCCTCGAACGAGGGCACCCAGACCGCGGCGGTGGGAGTGGGGGCATGACAGAAATGGCAGCCGGCCTGACCGAGCAGCAGGCCGTAGGCTGGGGCCCGGAGAAGGATCTGGCCAGGATTGACTGAAGCATGATTGCTCATCTTCCTATTGTGCCCGTCAGAGCATCGGTTGTTGAGGGGATGCCCCCTCAACAACCTCAATGGATTGCATCAATCTTTCGCAAACCTGGCTTCCATGGCCGCCATCGTTTCAACTACGTCCTTTTCCGTGATGTCTTTTAGGAGACGATCTCTAACCGAATCACTCCCCTCATCGGTCATACCAAGCTCCGCCGCGTATGTGGCAATCGATGAACTGATCTTGGAATTATTCCCATCATTGTCCTCCACAATCTTTATCAACCCATCGAGTGCTGTCGGCGGATCGCCCTGGCCACCTAATGCAGCGTAGAGGCCTGCAACATACTCCAGATACTTCTCGGGAAAATTCCCAATCTTGTCTGGTTTGTGACCATGGCCTGCGTGCCCGAAAGGTGGCTCGTAAGAATGCTCCTCGCCCATCTTCAAAAATGTGTGAGCAAAGGAGTCACCGTAAGCATGAATCATCAAGCCTGTCCGCCAATCAGGATCGCCCCGCTGGATGGCCTCCGTGATGAGCTGCTTCAGGTCCTCACGCCTCTTCCTCACTTGCTCCTGTTTCCCTCCATGAATGGAGTGGAGAACCCTCATGAGGTCAAGCTCATACGTCTTCCAGAGAGATCTCCAGGCTGCACTGACGGCCGTGTATTTTTTATTGGCGTCGGGCACCTGGCAGCCCCAGGCGAGCTCCAGGGAACGCGGTGTTGGCATGCCGACCAATCTCGCCACAACGAAGGTTGTATAAAGGTGTCCGTCGATCTCATAGAGGACATGCGCGGCACCGCTTGGCGACAAGATGTTCTTCTGCATAGTTCTTCCCCCGATTGTCAGCTCGCCCCAGTGGCAATGAGCTGATGCCTAGTTATATCGGAAGCTCGTCCATATTCTCCAGCCTTCGCTGCATCCAGCCCCTCTGCCTGTATTCGTCCCGGCTGAGCAGCTTGGACACCCCCAACCACTGCACCAGGTGGTAGTGCGCGATCGTTCGTGGGTAGCGCTGAATCCCCTCGTGCAACAGTTTGGGCAGGTAACACACAGAGCCATCGTGTCGCTCATAAGCGTAATAGCGGTGACGTGCGGCACGCGGGGCCATGGTGTTTCCCTCAGTGAGCCCAGAGGGCGCGGTCGATACAGCTTTCAAGGCACCGGGCCAACCAAACGCTGAAAGGAAGGGCGATGGGGGCGGCGATGGCGAGGAGAGAAAGGGTCATGTCGGCGGTTCCAGTCGGTGGAAAGCACTGCGCCTTCCATACATTCAAGGTAGATCGCCTCATGAAAATGTCCATTGCTGCAATGGATCTTTTCAAGACTAAAATCAAATAATGCGCATTTTCACGCAAATATTCCTAACATCGAATCCGCGCCGAAGGCGTTGCTACCTTTCTTCCATCGAGTGCTTTTCAGATCGCCGGTCGCGAAGCGGCCGGTGGCGGCGTTGTGCAGTTGCTATTGCTTAAAGACGCGGTCGGATTATCGTCGGCGTGCCGGCCACGGTCACCAGCCTGTCCTGCAACACGTCCTGCCGCAGTTCGGCTTCCACTTTCTCCACTACCTCGGGCATTGCATCGCGCAATGTGCCCGTCCGCCAGAACGGGCTGGCGCGGTGCGCGGTGCCGGCAAGCTTCATCAGCAGACGCGCCGTCTGTCCGTGCGCCCCCGCTCCATCGTATGCTCACTGGACAGGTAGTCCGACGCGAGATTTTCCAGCGGCCGTTCAATCCAGAAGTTACGCGCGTGCGGTTCCGCCCCCGCCTAGATCAAGGCTTCAACGATGCGGGGCCAAGCCAGAGCGGAATGAGGGCCGGACCCTCGTTCTCGCGCCAGGCGTTGGGACTCGACCCCTCCCGGAGGGCCTGCAGCACGCCTACTAGGTTTCCCTGGCTACACGCGGATCAGTTCCTCACTAAGACAGCCGAGCGGTGACAGGGTGCGATCAATGACGACCATGGCGCTTCCTCAACGTGCCACGGATGATCTGACGCAGCACTTCGCCGCGGGTCAGGCCTAGGGTCGTCGCCAGCACTTCTATGCCTTCTACGATGTGGCGCCTAGCCACCATTTGGGGCAATCGATCGGTCTTGCTATCGCCCATCCGCTTGCTGGACAGCGGGAAAGGCTGGATGAAGTAGAGCGACAGGATTTGCCGCACGGCTTCGTTGAACGGGATGCCGTGCTTCCCGGCCAACCGGCGGATCTCGTCGGCATCGTGGGCGTTGACGAAGGAAGTCGGTAAGCGCCCCATGGGGTTATCCAGGCGGGGGTTGCGCAGGGACAGCATCACCAGTTACAGGCGCACGCGCTGACGGGGAGCTTCCAGGGCGGCCGCCGGATCTGGAGCTTGGTTCGGTGCCTCTTGGCGCGGGTTCCACACCTGCCCACCGATGATCATGCTCGGACCACCTGCAGCAGGAAGAATCTGCGAAAGCCTGGCTTGCTTCGCCATGGCGTTGAGCGCACGCGCGGTGCCCTCCTCCATGCTCTTGGCTTCGTAGATCACCTGCCCCTTCAAGTGACCCTGCGCTTCGTCCACGAGGGCGGCAAGGGTTCGACCGAACTTTGACTTTCGCCCTTGGTTGCGAGCATCGACATCCCAACGCTCGATCACTTCGAACGCCTTCTCATGGCGGTGGCCAGACCTGTTGAGCTCGCCAAGCGCCGCTTCAGCGTCCTTCACATCGAAGCGAATGGCGGAGAGTTTAACGGGGTGCATGTAGTGCCCACCCCCACTCGACGCAGCTTCAGTGATAGCGACCGCTTGGTTTCCGTCGCTGACGAGGTGATGGATTTTCATGTTGATTTCCTTGATGGTTTCGGACGGCGTGATTGCCTATCCACGATTTCAAGGTAGATCGCCATGCGATTTTGTCCATGCGATTAACGGATCTATTCTTGACTAAAGTTAAAAACTGCGATTTTCGGAAGCAAACATTCCTAACAACGTTTCTCGCGCCGAAGGCGTCATCTGCTCTTTTCCCACCACCGCTTTTACAGGAGCCGGCGCGAAGCGACCGGCGGTGGCTCTGGGCTTTGTTCTTTGAAAAAAAAAGGCCCCCTCGCGGGGGCCCCAAAGGACATGGACTGATCTTACAGGCTGGTGGAGCGCCAGAGATTGCCTACGACGCCACCTGCGATCAGCGCCACGGGCAGGAGTGCCATCAGAGCCATCGGAGGCACGTAGGTGAAGAAGTTTCGCTCGCCTTCGTCCAAGCCCGGGTAGAGCAGGCCCACGGCAACGCTGGCCAGCTGCAGGGCAACGACGAAGAACATGCCCGTCATGGCGCCCTTTCCGAAGCCGCCCTTGCGAGGCGAGACCAGTAGCCCGCTTGCCATTGCCGCGCGCACGCGGGCCGCGCGCCAGTTCAACACGTAGAGCAGGAGCAGCAAGAGCAGCACGGCTGCCCCACCAGCAGCAGCCACGCCGGCTTGCCAGCCGTAACGCACGTTTTGGCCGATCTCTTGGGCTCCGGCAAGAAACAGCAGGCCTGCACCACCGAGGATGACGGTGGCCGGTGCCAGCAAGCCCCACTGCATGTGACCGCCGGGGGTGTGGTGAGCGTTGTAAGACATGGGGCCTCCTTGAACTGGTGTTCCTCAATGCATAGCGCGATTCCGCGCCTTGGCAAGGTCAGCCCTTCTTCTGGGCTCCGACCGGCACCCAGCCTGTGGGTTGCTTCTCAAAGACGAAGTCGTAAGCCGACGGCACGGGAACGGGATCGGGCTTCAACTGCTGCCCGCCCTGGAACCCGACCACGTCCAGCGTTCCACCGGTCACGCACGTGGCCCGCTGGGGACCACTGGACGAGCAATCCGCCGTGAGGTCCTTCCAACCCCGAACCTCAATTCGTTGGCCCATTTCGCTGGAAAGGTTGGCGTTGGCGTGCTCCTCGTAAGCGTGGGCGACTTGTTCGATGGTGGGAAGATCAGCTTTGCTGCTGCAGGCAGCCAACCCTGCGGTGATCAGGGCGAGGGAAACGAGGGTTGCTTTCATGCCGGAGCTCCTTGCGTTTTGGTCAAATCAACGTCGATCGTTTCGTCTCGGTATCCAAGTCGAACCTTCTCTATCGTCACGTCCATCTTTGGCACCGTTCCCTCCACCCAGACTCGGTTGACGGAGAACACCACCAGATCGTCTCGGTGGCTGCGACCTTGTCGCGCCAGGTTGGCAGCCTCTTGGGCGTCCATTCGGACCAGCAGGTGGAAGCGGCCGGCATTGGGTGGGCTGGACACCCCCGTGGAGGTGCGGTGGACCCACGGCACAAAGCCTTTGCCCGTGACGCTTTGTCCCGCCGCGGACACCTGAGGCATCGGGATGAACCCTTCCAGCACCCCACGGTCGGCTCGGTAGGCGACATCGCCCAGGGCTTGGAACGTGGGACGAACGGCAAACCGTCGGATGGCCTTGAAGCGCTGCAGGCGCGCGTCGAAAGCCGGGCCATAACGGCGCTCGATGGCAGCCGGATCATCGCCTGAGATGCCGTTGGCGCCCTGGGCCTTCGTGTCCATCAGCCACCACTGCCTCAGGCACCATTGGCGCTTGTCGGCGTCGATGCGATACGACGAATGGGCCATGGCGAGCAGCTGCATGTCGCAGGTGTCCACGCCCCCGCCCCCGACAGCCGTCATCCCGGCCCGCAGGTGCTGAGCCCCTTCCAAGACCTCCTGATCCAGATCCCAATAGGTCCCTGCCGGCTCAAGGTAAGGGCTCCGCGACCTATCGCTGACCACCTTGGGCGTGCCTTGGACCGCTCGGCCGATTTGGCGAAGCAGATCCGATTCGGCCCGGGCCTGCTCAGCGGTGCACCAAAAGATTGCAACAGCCCCCGCTACGCACAGCATCTTCTTCATGCTCCTACCCCTGTCGGATGCACATTCCTATTTGCCATTTTGGCAAATGCAAGCGATGCTTGGAAGCATCACACTGGCGGGCCGATCCATGCGTTCAGCTTCGACCGATGCCAGCCCCGCTTCCTGTGTCCACTACCTACGGCCGCCGCCTCCGTGAGGCTCGCCTGGCCCGAGGGCTGAGCCAGGCGGATCTCGGGGCGGTTTTGGGATTGGAAGACCAGAACTCTGCGGCACCGCGCATTTCTCGCTATGAGAGAGGGGAGCGCATGCCCGACGAAGCAACCATGGAACGCTTGGCCGAGGAACTGGGACTGCCAGTGGCCTATTTCCACGCCGCGTCCGACGTGCTGGCGGAAGTGATCTTGGTGGTCTCCCGGCTCCCACCCGAACGCCAGCGTGAATTGCTGGCGCGGGTGAGAACCTACGCGGAATCTTTAGAGCTTTCGGAACGGGAAACCAAGTCGTAGCCCTGTCCCCGCCAGGGGTAGATCAGGGCTGTTGGACGACTGCCCTTTACTTCTTACCGTAGATTTCCCAGAGTTCCTCGCCGACCTTCAGAGTGCCCTTTGCCCAATCTGGCAACAGGTCACCCAAAGCCTCACGGAAGCTTCCAGAAATTGAGTGCGTGGCGTCGCCCGCTCGCTTCCCTGGCCCAATCCACCGGCGAATCCATTCTTTCCTGCCGTTAGGCTCGCTGGGCGGAGAGGAGCCAACAACTCTGAGAGCATGGCGCTGCAGCGCGATAACCGCATCAACCTCAGTGCGGAGCGCCCTAGCCAGAGCCGGAGCATCCTCCCTTTCATCCAATGCAGATGCCAACGCCCGAAGGAAATTATCCGAGGCGAGCGCAGCCTCTGTTGCCTCTACCCACACCTTCCCATAGCGCTGAACTTCGTCCGGCAATCGCACCACCCTGAGCCGTGACAACTGCACCCCGTTTCGAAAAAGTTCCTCAAGCTTTTCCTCCCAGCTCATTTCCTCAAGCGGTGTTGTGTTTGCTTCTTCGCTCATAACCGTCCTTTCCTTGGGGGGTGGATCGTTATACCAATCGGCCGGAGGCACGGGTAGCTTGAGCATCCCATCGCATTAGGGCCGCTACTTAAACGTCTCCACGCCGCAGCTAGCTCTCATGGCGGCGCTGAAGCGGCGAGTTCTGCGACCTCCTTGGGTGCCAATGGCCAACAATGCAAAGATCGGTCCTATTGACACCGATTCTGGAAGGCTTCAAGATCGGTTCCGTCAAGACCATTTCAAGACTAAGGCTATGCAGACAGCAGTCACCACGTCGCGCGCAGCGGCAATCATAGGCATTGGATATGAGGGACTTCGGAGCTACCTAAAGCGAGGACTGCTGGGTAAAAGTGGACTGATGCCCCCATTGGTTTCGAAGGATTCGCCTGCCCCAGACCAGAGTGCGGTTCGCGCCTCTTGGAAGCGCTTTGGATTCACAGACCTCTGCCTCATGCGTTTGGCAAAACAGCTGGTCGATATGGGACTGAGCTTTGATCAGGCCAACTCCATCGTTTCGAACGAAGAAATGCGTGCGCTTTTCAGGGAAGGCAGTGCCACCACAGACGCCGTGGTCATGTGCTGGCCACCTTTTCAGGAATACATGGTCTTCGTGGGTGAGGAACGACGATACCTAGCCGATCACTTGGCACAGGCGAACGGAACTGCTCTTGTGATCGAACTGAAGGCTATTGCCCAGACCGTCACGTCGAAGCTCAAGGAAACCCGGAATGAGGGAGTTTCGGCTCTTTAGGGCGAACGGCCTGCGTTCTCCGCCTGTTTTCCGTCAACGATTGAGACAACAGCAGGCGAACGAGTTCGCTGACGTGCATTCCCTCCCGGTCAGCCACCTGCTCCAACAGGTCTTTCAGCTCCTGTGGCACGCGAACGGCCATCTGCACGTAAGGTGGCCGGCTCACGTGGACAGCCTCGCCAGGGTGAGCACCCACGCCAACGCCAAACCGGCCAGGATTTGGGCACGCAAGCGGTAACGCACACGAAGCGCCCCGCTGGCGTGGCGGGCATTGACCCAATGGATACCGGCCAGGCCCAGGACAGCGGCTAGGAACGCTGCAGCCAACATGGCGGCCAGCACCGCGCCCACGGTGGTCATGCCAGCGCTCCGGCCATGGCGGCCAGGACGAACCACTGTCCAGCGATGAGGCCGTAGCCGACGAGCAATCCCTCCAAGCCCGCCCAGCGCTGGCCCGGGGTGCGCAGCAGCGCCGCGCTGTCGTTGAGCAAGGACCACCCGGAGAGAATGGACAGCCACTCAAAGTCAATGGTCGTAGCGGTCATAGATCGAGCCCTCCCCTCCAGCGGAATTGATGGTGGAGGGCAACATGACCTCCTCGTTTTTCACGCGTCCGAACACGCTGGCAAACACGTCCTTAAGCGAGGTGCTTTGGGCCGCGTCCCGTTCGGCTTGGCGCGCATACTCGTCCAGCCCAGACGGGAACACCTGGCGTGCGCCGTTGACGGCGCCGCGCAACCCGCTGGCGTTGGGCATGCTCGCCCCAAAGGTGCGGTTCCACGTGTCGGAAAACCGGTCCAAGCCGTCCATGCCCATGAACAGCAATCGCGCCAGCACCAAGGCAACCACGGCGTTGACGACCAGCCGCTTCGTCAGTCTGAATCCAATGAACATCTCTCCCCCTTTGTATTTCGTTGGTCGGTGTCAGACGAACGCATCGCGAACGTCATACGTTTGGGATACACCTGCACGAAAAACCCGCAAGGGGATCGCTTTGACTAAAGACAAAAACCGGGAGAAAAGCCCGGTTTTGAGGGAGTAAAACGTAGGGGCTCAATGCCCCTTCAGGTGAACCACCCGCGATCGACGCGGTCCAGATCGTGGTCTTCGCCGAATGTGAGGGCAGCCTCTTTGGGCCCCAAGTCGGCGTAGCGGGCCAGCTCGGTGTCGGTGAGCCCGGCGTCCTGGATGGTGAGGGCGAAGTGCGCTTGCAGAGCGGCGTTGAAGGCGTTAATCCACTGGGCATTGACGGTCGTCATGGGTGTTCTCCCTGAGGAAATGAAAGGGGCCCCGAAGGGCCTCGTGGGCTCAATCTTCCTTCGGCTCGGGCAGACGCAGGACCACCACACCGTTCACCGGCACCGCGTTGAGGACGAGGCGGTAACCCTTGCCGTCCTGGTGCGGCCAGGCAGCGCCGATCTTCGACCAGTTGCTGCGCTTCTCGCCCTGGACTTCGTATTCCTCCACCAGAAAGGCGTCGAGGCGGTCGGTGGCGGGCTGGGGGTTCTTCTTGGCCATGGTGTTGCTCCGTTGGGTTCGAGCGGATTGCTCGCGAACCGATCCGGGGAGACGAAAGGCCGTGCAGCACCTCGGCAGCGACGAAGCGGCAGCGCAGGAGGCCAGAGAGGCCGAAACACCGTGGAGGAGTGCAACGCACTTGCGCTCGGACGCGTGGGCCCAAGGTTTCGCACCCGGCAACCGCGCCCGGTGGAGAAGTGGCACGGTTTCAGAACGTCCCCCAATCGTGGCTTGGTGGAGAGCTTGGCGACAAGTGCCACTGGGCAGGCAGCTGGCCCGCTCCCTTTAGACCTCGATCGTTGCCAGCCATCGGCGGGGACTTCGATCCGTCGAAGACCAGCGCCAGAACGAACAAGGGGCTCGAAGGCCCCTTCTCATCCGAAGGTATGCTCTGACCCCAGCACGGTCCATCCTCGGTCCATCAGGTTGCATCGATGCAGCCAGCGTTCTCTTTCAACCATCCTCACGGGATGGTCGGCTGCCACCTCAACCGGTTCCAACGGCCCCAAGAGCGATGGAAGCGTTGGATGGTCGTCCTGGAACAAGACGTGGAGGTGCTCGCCGGTGTGGTCGGCGGTCATTCGATACAGCGTTAGAGTTTGTTTGCTCATAATTGAAATCCTCATAAGTTAGCGTCGAAGCCGAGCGGGCTTGACGTAATACTTATGTCCACCACCCCGAAAAACCGAAGAACCCTTGCAGCACAAGGGTTTTCATTTGAAAAGTGGTGAAGATCTCTTTCCGGTATCCTTTCCCCGACAGGGGAAGACACCACCATGAGCCAACGGATCATTGGCCTGGCCCTCGTGGCCATGCTCGCGGGATGCAACGCGCCCACACCACCCTCGCCGCCCGTGGCGGCACCGACTCCCGCTCCGGCCTTACCCGAGCCGATTCCCGAACCGGAAACGAAACCGGTGCCGGTGGAAGAGCCTGCTCCCGCCGCCGAGGAACCGAAGGGGCACGCCGATGATCCGGCAGTGGTGGCGCGGCTGAGAAAGCTGATCAAAGAAAGGGACGCATTGGGCACCAAGGTGTTCCAGGCTGGCGTGTCCATCGATGGGGCAAGTTCGGCCGGCACGGCGTTCAACGAAATCCACATCCCTGAGCACACGTGCTTTGTGCTCGGCCAGCTGCTGGACAAGGCGGACTTGGTAACCCCGCTGGCTATCGAATACGAGCCGGACTACGAGACTCAAACCACCGAGAATGCTTCAGACCTCCGAATCATGGGCAATTCCCTAGGCAACTTCGCCAGCGTTGCTCAGCGCATGCTGGACATGCCGCACGACGAACGTGTGATCACTTGGAACCTGGACTGTGCCGGCCAGCTTGGCCTGCCCAAGGCCTACATCAAGCAGGAGGGACAATCCTCGTTCTATGTGGTGACGAACGAGGGCCATGCCCTGAAGGTGTTGGGTGATATTGAGGCCGGGTTTGCACAGAAGATCGAAGACGCCATCGAGGCCAACCCCACGGTAGAAGTAGTGATGCTGGGAAGCGGCGGGGGCTACGTCGATGAAGCCATGAAGGCCGGTGCTTACATTCGACGCAAGCGGCTGGACACCACCCTCTACAACAACTGCTACTCCGCCTGCCCTCTGGTCTTCATGGCTGGGGTTGAACGGCAGAACTGGTCGCCCTATCCCAAGCTCGGATTCCATCAGATCTACACACCCGATGGTCATGCCATCCCCTTTGACAGCCAGCCCTACCGGCAAATAGTTGGCTACCTGACCAGCATGGGCGTTGAGCCTCGTTACGTGCTGCAGAAGATGTGGTCCGCGCCGCCATCGGGCATGACCAACGTGGACGGACAGGACGAGGATCTCTGCCAGGCCAACATCACCACCTGGATTCAGCGGGGTTGTTCTAACCGAGACTACGGCCACTTGTGAGTGGCGCCCTCTTGCTCAGGCCCGTGGCACGGCGTATAAAACCCCTGTCGGTCGCTAAAGCGTCGGTGTTGTGCCCGCATAGCCAATAGGCTCCGGGTGCCCGAGGTCCACCCAATGGGGGCACGGGAATCCTTTTCGATTCCGGAGCCCACAGTTGAGCACGAAGACCCTCAAAACCCTGCGCACCCGTTCTTTTCACGCCCAACAAGGCCGTTGCTACTACTGCAGCGGCCCGATGTGGCTGTGCTCGCCCGACGAGTTGGGCCTGCGCCCCCGTTCGGCCGCCCCTTTCCGATGCACGGCAGAACACCTGCTGGCCCGCCAGGACGGTGGGAAGGACGTGGCGGGCAATGTCGTGGCCGCGTGCCACCTGTGCAACCTGCGGCGCCACAAGCGCCCCACTCCGGCCCCCTCACCCGATGCATATCGCGCCCGCGTCCAGCAGCGCATGGCCAAGGGGACTTGGCACCCGGGGTTGGCCAAGGTGGCCGCCCGCACAGGCATTCACGCTTTATCATGACGTGATCGGCTTCTCACTTTAGCGCTGGATGATCGCGGGGCATGGACAGCAAAAGGATGGCGAAGGAATGGACCCCGTCGTGGGTGGGCCAGCGCGTAACGGGATCATCGGAGTGGCGTTTGCGCCTGGAGGGCCTGGAGCTCACCCTGGCGCTGGACGGGCGCACCCATCGGGTCAACGTCGAAGACGAGGCGGCTTACCGCGTCAACGCCGGCACCTTTTGGACCGACATCACGTTCCACCCGGGGCAGCACCGGGAAGTGACGGCCGACGGGTTGCCCAATGCCCAAGGCGCCGATTTGATTCAAGCGCTGAACGTCGCATTGAAGGAGAAGCGCCTGCGCGAGGAGGTGGCATTCCTCAAGGACCAGCAGGGCACGATCGACTCATGGCTGGACCACAAGGCAGAACAAGAGCGGACCTGCTTCGCACAGCGCCGCTGGTTCACCCACGAGCAGCAGGAAGATGTCCTGGCGGCCCGCCCCACGGTTGACCCGGCCGTCCTCCGATCTCGCCTGAAGAAGCCCGGCGTGGCGATCCGGCTGGGACCGGCTGCCCAGGCGATCGAGCGCTCGCTGGCCGCGTGGGAGGCGGACCACCGCCCTGCTTGGGCCGCGCTCAACGCTGCCCACGTGGAACGCGAGCTGGTGGCCTGCAAAGACTTGCTGGACCGGGTGGAGAGCAAGCCGCTCACCCCGGAACAAGCCAGGGCCGTGGTGTGCTTCGACAACCGCGTGCAGGTGGTGGCCTCGGCCGGCTCGGGCAAGACTTCCACAATGGTGGCCAAGGCGGCCTACGCCATCCAACGCGGGTTCGTGGATCCCAAACGGATCGTCCTGCTGGCGTTCAACAAGCAGGCCGCCGAAGAGCTCAAGGAGCGCGCGACCTTGGCATTTCAGCGCTTGGGCATGGCGGAGGTGACCGTGGAGGCGTCTACCTTCCACGCGCTGGGTTTGCGCCTCATCGGCAAGGCCACCGGGGAAAAACCCGACATTCCTGACTGGGCCACCGACGCGGCCGGAGGGGTGCGAAAGCTCACCGACATCGTGGACCAGCTCAAAGACCGGTCGCCCGCGTTCCGCCGCCAGTGGGACCTGTTCCGCTTTGTCTTTGGCAAGGACCTTCCGGCGTTTGGTGCACCAGAGCCGTCGGACGTGTGGGACGCCCAGGGCAAGGGCGCGCTGGTCACCAACCGCGGCGAGCGGGTGAAGAGCGTGGAAGAGGCGATGATCGCCAACTTGCTCTTCTTGAACGGGGTCAACTACCGCTACGAGGCCCCCTACCCCCACCGAACCGCCGACGAAACGCACCGTCAATACAAGCCCGATTTCTACTACCCCGACTTGAACCTGTTCCACGAGCACTTCGCGCTCGACGCCAACGGCGTGCCACCAGCGCACTTCGAAGGTTACTTGGAAGGAGTGATTTGGAAGCGGCAACTCCACGCGGACAAAGGCACCGAGCTGTTTGAAACCACCAGCCACGGGTTGCGCCACAGCGACGATTTTGATCGGCTAGAGCGCGAACTGACCGCCCGTGGGTTGGTGCTCGATCCCAACCCCGACCGGGAGATTCCCAAGGACGGCCAGCAGCCCATGGCCTCGGTCGAGCTCATTGGGCTGTTGCGCACGTTCATGAGCCACGCCAAGAGCAACGGCTTGAGCACGTCGGATCTGCAGCAGCGGCTGGCCGCGATGCCGGCCGACACCTTCAAGCTGCGCTACCAGATGTTCCTGGACATTGCGGCTCCGGTGATGGCGGCGTGGGACGAAGCCTTGGCAGCAGAGGATGGCATCGACTTTGAGGACATGCTCAACCTCGCCGCTGGCCACCTGGAAAGCGGACGCGTGGAATCGCCTTACAACCTAGTGATGGCCGACGAGTTCCAGGACGCCTCGCGCGCCCGGGCCCGGTTGTGCCGCGCCCTGGTCCAAGAAAAGGGCCGTTTCTTCTTCGCCGTGGGCGACGATTGGCAGTCGATCAACCGCTTTGCCGGCGCGGACGTCTCGGTGATGACCGGCTTTCGCCAGTGGTTTGGCCACGGCCAGGTGCTCAAGCTGGAGCAAACGTTCCGCTGCCCCCAGGCGCTGTGCGACGTCTCCAGTGCGTTTGTCTCCAAGAACCCGGGGCAGATCGCCAAGCGCGTGCATTCGGCCACCCCCGCCCACGGCCCAGTGCTCCAAGCGTTCCAGGTGGACAGCAAGGACAAACTGGCCGATGCAATCGACCAATTCGTGGTGAAGCTGGCCGAAGGCGTGCGCGATGGCACGATCCCACCGGGGCGCAACGGCAAGGTGTCGGTTTACGTCTTGGGGCGCTACAACGCTGATCGGCAGTATGTGCCGATGAGGCAAGGCCGGTTCAACCGTTGGGTGGACGTGTCCTTCTTGACCATCCACCGCTCCAAGGGCAGCGAAGCGGACTACGTCATCCTTCCGGAAATGATCAGCGCCCCGCGTCGGCGCAGTTTCCCCAACACCCGCACCGATGATCCAGTCTTGGCCTTGGCCATGCCCGAAGGTGACACGTTCCCACTGGGCGAAGAGCGTCGGCTGTTCTACGTGGCTCTGACCCGGGCCCGGCGCACCGTGGCCATGTTCACCGCCCAGGGGCAATGCTCGACGTTCCTTCGCGAGCTGGAAGAAGACGGGGCCGTGGTGCTCACCAACACCGATGGCGAGGCCGTCGAGGAAACGCCCTGCCCGGCCTGCAAGCAAGGCGTGCTGGTGCTGCGCACGGGCCCTTACGGGGAGTTTCGCGCCTGTTCCAACTTCCCCGTTTGCAGCTACAAGCCGAGGCGGCGCGGCACAGCCCACTCCCTCCCCACCACTCCACCATCGCCCCCCAAACGCGCGTCGGTGGCGCACCCAAGCCGACCCGTCCGGCCCTCCTCTGCCCTCCAGCCTGAACCTCCCAAGCGAACGGTTATGTCCATGCTCGAGTCCTTCAACAATGGGCTGGCGGAGATCAACCGCAACGTTTCCCGCGCCAGCGCTGTGCAAAGCGCGACGTCCGACTTGAAGCACCGGATCTTCGTTGAAAGAAGCACGATAGAAAGTGCATTGGAACTGGCGAGATCCGAAATCTCGTTGGAAGAAAAACTGAAAGACCTTCGCTTCAAGGAAGCCTACGAATCGCTGTCCGAAGCACTGGAAGCAAACCGCCACGAGCCCGAGGACGCGCAGCCGCGGGTGGAAACCCCGCTACCAACGTTCTCCCGCAGCCAGCAGCATCCAGACGAAGACTTTGAAGCCGCGATCCAGCGGTCGTTTGACGGGCTGAGGGAGGACCGCGAAGCATTCCTTTCTGCAATCCATGGTCAGCTCGCGACGGACCCCGTTCTGCGCCGGCACTTTCTGACTTCGATCGAAAAGCTGTCCGCAGGCCACTACCTCGCAGCCCTAGACCCTACATCCTCTTGGCAACGAATCTAAGGAACTCAGCATGCGAATCACGGAGGCCTTCCGCCAGTATGGCGTGGAACTGAAGAACCCTCAGTTCACTTCTTCTGCCGTTGGGGGTGATCCACGCCAAGTGGTGGTAAGCCTCTGGGCGCACAACTTCCAGCCGGACCGATCGCGCTACGTTGGTGATACGTCTCAGTGGAAGGGGCAGGGAAAGCATTTCTTCCGACGCCATCTCCAACAGGCCCTGGATGAGGGGCTGCCCATCCGTGTCGTGGTGGCCACGTCTGAAAGGCCCGATGAAGTCACCGCGGGCAATGCAGCGCGTGTGCGCAACGATTTTGAGCCCGACTTCAGCTTGGTAGGCCAGGTGGCCTCACTAAACTCCGACGGATTTGAATTGACGTTCGACCGGGTGGGCGTGGCGCCCAATAGCGACGGAAAAAGAAGTGACCGAGCACCGGTCAAATACTGGCACGTGGCCGAGGCCGTCACAGCGCTTGGAGGCCCGTCCTCGATCGCGGACATCCGCGCTTGGTTGAAAGAGCGCTACCCCACCGAAAATCACTCTGACGCCGGCGATAACCTCACGCTGCTGACCGTGAACGATGCCAATCGCAGGCATCACAACAAGGCTCGAACAGACTGGCGCTCCACTTCAAGCCATCCCCAGGATCTGGTGTTCCGCCAAGGACGGTTACGTGAGGTGACGTATGAACCCTTCAACGCCAACGTGCATGGTCACTGGAGCCTGCAGCAGAACGGTGACGGCACATGGGTTGCGGTCAAGATTGCATCGACTCCCGAGTTGATGGTCGAGGCGCAGGCGCTACAAGAAGCCTTTGAACATCAGCCCCCCCTTGACTCAGAACACGATGCACGCGTCTGGAGCATGAGGGCCGTTGCCCAGCGCAGGGGCCAGCCGCTGTTCCGCGCCAAGCTGCTGGACGCCTACGGTGGCCGTTGCGCCATCACTGGCTGCTCAGCCGTGGAGGTGTTGGAAGCAGCCCATGTGCTGCCCTACCGCGGTGACCACACTGACCGAATCGACAACGGCTTACTGCTGCGTGCAGACCTTCACACGCTGTTCGATTGCGGGTTGCTTTGGGTTACCGAGGAACAAACCGTTGCTTTGGCTCCATCGCTGTTGCAGACGGACTACGCCCACCTGCAGGGCGTTCCCTTGCGGCTCCCCCAGCTGGCCACGAATCGACCTAACCCTGCACATCTGAAGGAACATGGCGACCGCTGTCGAGCTCGTTTGGCGAACTAAAAACGTAGAACCTAAAGATTCCCGATGTCCCTCCGATAAACCAAAGTGCCAGACAATTGGCTCGTAAATGCTTGGACCCCAAGCGAACTGACAACTTCTCAAGGACTCGGGATGAAGCTCTCTTATCGCACCTCCACCCTCGCTCTCGCCGCCGCCCTGGCCCTGCCAGCGCTTGCCCATGCGGAAATCCTGAAGGGTGAGCGCATCGTCGGCCACTATGGATGCGGGACGATGATCTGCAACTTTGAAACGCCGGATGCAGGCACCTTCGATTTCGAGATGGAAGACAAGAACGTTGCACCCCAGATCTTTGCTGCTTGCAAGATCGACGATATTTGCGCCATCACCGGAGACTTTGACATCGACAATGCGACCATCGTCAAAGTGACCAAGGTGGAGAACAGCGGCCAGAAGCGCCAGGACTGACACCGCGCCGCAGAGATGCCAACGGGGCAAAAAAAGACCCAGCGCCTGATCAGGCGCTGGGTCTTTTCTTAGGGGCCGCTCGATGAGACTTTCAGCAATCCCAACCTAGTGGCCCGGCGACAACTCACCGGGCCACGGCCAGCCGCGTCACTCAACCTGGTTCAGCACCTCTTCCTCGATCTCGTCGAGGGAAGCCTGAACGACGGTCTCCTTCGGCAGCGTGATCGTTGGTCGGGCCTTGGCCATCTTCTCGCAATCCGGCTCAAAGGCTTGGTAGACGAACCGAGCTTTGTCCTTGCTCGCATACATGTCCCTCAAGAATGCCGCATTGAGCCGAGACTTGATGATCTCAACCAACGCGTTGGTCTCCGATTCGGACAGCAAGTAGTCATTCGCCACGGCTTCTACATAGCCAGGAAGCAGGCGGAGCATCTCCTTGGCATCGTCCTCCACCAGCCCATCAAGCAGGTATTTGGACGCCACACTCGACGCAGTGCCACCTGCCAGCGCCCCCAGAATGCCACCGATCACCCCACCAGCAGCGGTGCCAATGACCGGAACCACCGAACCAACGGCAGCCCCACCCGCAGCGCCAGCCATCCAGCCGCCAGCACCACCGGCTACGCTTGCGCCGTTGACCGCCAGATTCTTACCGAACTGCGCCCAAGAAATGTTGCGACTGAACGCAGCCCGGTAGAAGTCCGGGCCAGAAATCACGGCAGTGGTCACAGCCCCTGTGACAGCATTGGTCCGCAACAGCTTGGCGACGTGGTTGACTGCAGCGGCCCCGTAGACAGCCTTGCCCAAGGACACCTGAGCGACCTTCTGAATTGCACTGCGGCCAAGGGCGCTCTGGGACACGAACTTGACCCCATCCCGGGCCGCCACCACTCCAATGGCCGCGGCCTTGGTTCGCAGGATCTGGGCGGTGGCAATCCCAGAAACAAAGGAAGTTGCACCGGATTCCAGTGCCATGGTCAGCGCACCATTGAGCGCCTCCATGTTGGTCCGTCCATCCCACTTTTGCCGAGCGAAGTTGATGGAGAAGGAGATCGCAAACGCATAGCTGGAGGCAATGCTCTGCGTCTTCATGTCGTAAGTCAGGCTATCGATGTTGCCGGCTCGGGCGATGTTCCTCGCCTGGCGGTAAGTCGTGCTGCCTTTCTTGATGATGCGCTCGGCTTCCGCCGGATCGCTGATACCCGGCACCTGACCGCTGCTGATGCGCTTGCGCATCAGCTCGATTGCGTCCTCATACTGATCGGAGGGCACTTCGAGCAACTGCCCTTCGTATCGATACCCATCCGCTCCAAACGCCGATCCAACCGTTTCCCTCGCCGTCGCGAAATACTTGGTCTGAATCCGAACGCCATCGACGATTCGATCCGGGCCATTGAGCGAATTGTCCGCGCCAACCTGCTCAACCTTACGGCCAGCAAGGATGTCGGCAAACGCGTTTGCCTCTTCGGCGGCGAAGCCCGTTCCACCTTTGGTGTGGAACTTGTTGATCTGGGTGCGTTCCAAGGCGACGGCTACCGCCGACGTTGACAGCATTTCATACAGGTTGCCGATACCGGGCGGATCGGACAACGCCACCGTTCCCATGACCACGGACGCAGCAGTCTCATCCCAACGGATCACCAGAATCGGGGATTCACCCTCCCCTGCGACGTTGGAGACCACAAAACCCTGAGCATCGAGTGATTTCAACACCCGCTCCAATCCGCCAGCGATCGCTGGGGTATCCATCACAAAGCGCAGCGCGCCATGCCCGCCGCGGGACGCTGCATCGATGTGGGTGGTCAACGTGGACAGCACCTTGTCCGCCCAGGCGTCGGAACGCTGCTGCGCCGTCCGGCGGAGGTCTGCAGCCGAAACAATCGTGTTCAAAACGAGCTCCTTTCGCTTGGCGAGGTGATCAGATCAACGGCGCCGGGGTCCGCGGCAGGCTGAAACCACTTGCGTCGTCGGAAACTTCCTGTTCATCGGCCCAACTGATGTCCAGAACCACATCTTCTTTGTGACTCGGCGCCTCTACAAAGGCATCGGCGTCGGCCCCACTGCCAGCGGCAGTCCGCAGCACTTTCTTGGTAACAGCCTTTGGGACCGCAAGGCGCTTCCCGCGCTGCGAGACGTTGAAGCCTTGGTGAGTGAGGGCATCCATGACCTCGTCAAGGCCAGCCTCCTGGCTCTCAGTCACCTGGAGCTCATAGGAAGCTGCCATCTCGCCGCTATCGGAGGCGGCCGAAATCACCGCAGTGATCTGCTCCAAGTGTGCCGTCACCCACTGTTCGCGCACCGCGGCCATGTTGCCGCGCGCCTGGGCGGCCGAAATATCCAATGCCATCTTGAAGCTCCTTGTGTTGGTTGGGACGCCAGTGGAACCGAATCTCGTCGCACGGATTGAGAAAGTGGAGAACATAGTTTGTGCCCCCGCCCCCTTGCGCAACTGGCACCACAAGCCTGGTCGTCCGTGAGGTTAGCGGCCGGCAAGGGCCCAGCTTGAGATACCGATTCTTGCAACCGCCGGGTGGAGCGCGGCCTCGATCGAAGGAGCTAACGATCTGAAAATAGAGGGCCTCTTGAACACGGAATTGCCGGCCCAAAGGATGCCAACAAGACCAAGCATAGGGAGCCAAACATGCTCTATCCACAATCGGCGACCAGGGGCAAGATCGAGGTCAAAGCATGCCTAGGGGCGCCAGGGGTGGGGGCACCTCCGATCAGGGACGGAGATTGAGCTGACGGATCCGCTGCCAACGCTCCGACGCCAGTTTGTCAGACGCTTGGCCCCGTGCCGCTCGCAGCGCCAATGGAAGCTTCAGCCAACCACTGCTCGACTGTCTTTCCTTTGAATTCGTGAGCAAAGTCGCTGGCGCACAGCATTCTCCCGTTTTGCCGCACGTTTGCAACGGCATGGGCGGCCAGGATGGAAGCGGCTTGGAGGTGCTTCTTAGTGCGACCGCGCTCCGACCAGTCGTTCGGCAGCGCCTTTAGCGCCCCGAGGGCTTCCTTTCCCGAGAGGTATTGCACGCAGGTCAGCATTGACCACTGAAGCCCGACCTCGTCTCGCAACCAACGCCCAGCCGCCTTCTCGTCAAGGCGGCCCTCCATGGTGTCCAGGAGTGCGTGGGCCGCCGCAATGGCCTTACCTTGGGGCGAGAGCCGGCCCTTCTTCTTGGGAAACAGGCCGCGCATGATCAAGCCTTCTTGCTGGCCTTCTTGGCGACGGCCTTCTTCGCAAGTTTTTTGACGGCCCTCTGGGCGGCCTTCTTCACCGGCTTGCCCGCAGTCTTGGCCGCCTTGGCCGAAGCTTTCTTCACCGTCCCATCAGCCGACGGGAACTTGCTGCCCGGGTTGGCCTGAGCCCACGCCTTGCCCTCGGCGGACCTGGCCCACGCGGTGAAGGCCTTGGGGGCCAAGCCACGGCCTGCCCACGCCTCACCGGTAGGAAGGCGATACTTCGGCGCCACCTTGCCAAGCTTGCGTCCCTTGAGGGGACCCGCGGCGGCCTTGGCGGCACGCGCCGGCTTGGCGTCGATCGTTTCCCCGATGAGCTTGGCCACCTGCCGCCGCTGGGCCGGACTGAGGACCTTCGCATACTTCTGGAGGACCGCCAGGGCTTTGGGCACCTCGCCGTCGCGCTTCTCGACCAGCTTCTTCTGGGCTTCGAGCTGTTTGATCTCGGCGTTGAGGGACTTCAGGGTGGTCAGGGCCAAGGGAGGGCTCCATTAGGGAATTCAAAGGTTATAGCCGATCCCCCTGAAGTCTTCCATCTTAAGCACCAGCTCTCGACGCCTCTCGCTCCTTGAGCGAACCACGGGTTAAAGAGCCGGCACAAGTGCCACGTAGATCTTCGTTCCCTTCGGTAGGGAGGCACGCACCTTGCCGACCATCTGGCCTTCCTTCAAGTCAAACCAGGGGTCCATGTAACCCCCTGGGACCTTGAGGACGTAATGAAAATCGCGGTAGCGAACTCTGCTGTAGATACACAGGATGGTGCCGTCAGGAACGGGCGAAGAGGGATTCCAGTCGGCAATCAGCTTCGTTCCCCTTTTAAACAGGGCGTTGGCTATCTCGTCGATTTCGAACCCATAGGGCTTCTCCGACACCGACAGCCCCTTCTCCTTCTCCAGCCATCTTTTCGCTCGCGCATACGGAATGGCCATGAGAGAGGCCACGCAGGCGGCTGCGCAGCCCCATGGATCTTCCTGGGAAACCTCTTGGTATCGATGCATCAACACTAATTCCAACCGGAGGCCCAGAGCTCAGCGCTCGTCTTTTTCAGCCACGATGGTCCAGACCACGCTTGCCATACCCGGCTTGGATGGATCGAGCGAGCTTTGCGGAAACACGGAGACCACCCGCCAACCCTTCGCGTAGAGCTGCGCGACGGTCACCGCCCCGGTCGTCTTGCAGCGGAAGACGGTGGCGTCCTCAAAAGGCTTCATGATGCCAGCGGGCGTGTTCTGGCTATCTGCCAAGCACACCTCCCCCTGACCCGCCCAAGCCTGACCACAAACGGCTAGCAAAGCACCAGCCAACCACATGCTCTTCCTTTGCATATGCGCCCCCCGTAGACCGCCGAACTAGGCGGCTTGGACACGTTAAACCATTTTCTAGCTTTAATGCTACAAGCTATTTGGACTAAAAGTCTTGCCAGGAGAACTGCCCGTCCCACGCCCAAGTCCGCAGGTGACGCGGCGACATTGCATGCATTGAAACGCGTGGATCATAACCACCCGACGGATGAGCACCACCACGCTCACGCCTTGACGTCTCGCCGCCGCCCAGGATCACCCTCCTTTCTGGAATACGTCTGTATTCCTTCTCCCCCTGCAAACAGAGAGCGGCGCGGTGACCAGTGCTTCGGGACGGCTAAACTCAGAATCTGCGGCCTCTGGCCGACAGATTAAAAAGCCCACGTCCTCCACCGACCTTGAAGGCGCCCATGCCCGTCTCTGATCCCCTCGCGTTCGACCTGCTGCGGGCGTTCGCGCAGTTGGAGTTTCGCCTCAAGAACGATCCAGGCTTTCTTCGCGCCGGTCCCTACCGAATGGCCCAGGTGAACTGGCCCGCGGTGGATGAAGCGGTGTCACGGCTGGACGATTCACTCTTCTTCGATCGGGTGTCGGACAGCACGCACGAGCAAATCCTCACACCTCCACGTGATCGCCCGATGGTCCAGGAGGTGGCGGTGATCAACGGCCTCAACCACGCTGTCTTCCAGCGCCTGCCCCTTCAGCAATCCAATGCCGGTGCATTGCTCGAAGCGGCACGCCGCGTGCGCAACAACCTCTTCCACGGCGGCAAGGAAGAGCCGCATTTGGGCGATGATGACGAGTGGGCCGCCGCCGCACTGGACGTGGCCGAGTGCCTGCTTCGCCTGCTGAACCATGGGACGCTCAGGTCGGGATTGGGCCCGTGAAGGGACATGCCGCCTCCGGGGGACGGACGCAGGCACTGGAGAATCGAGGGGATGACTAGGCGCGACGGGCGGAAAACGCTCTTCGTGTTCCGGATACAGGTCGATCATGAAGAACTCCCGGCGGAACCCTTCAAAGATTCCTGGGTCACGGATCATGGCCTCGATTTGCGCGTGCGTCCAAACAGCGCCAGGTTCCGCAGCGCGGACCCGGAGACGCTCGGCCTGCTGTCCCACGGCCTCGTCCGTCAGGTGGCGTTCCGCGTAGCCTTCGACAATCAAGCGGTAGATGGTCTGCGCGCTCAACCGCCAGAACTCTTCGCCAGCTTGCGTTGCCCGAAGGGCACCCATGGCCCGCTCCGAGGACCGGGTCATCAGCAGGGCTTGATAGAACGCAGACAGCGCTGTTTCCAGATCTCCTGCCGATATCTGCCGTTTGGGGGCCAAGAATGCCCAGAACGGCGCCCGATGCTCGGCACGAACAAAACTGGCGATGGCGCCCCCCATGGCATGCGGCCACCACCGTGATGAGGTTCAAGCGCGTGGCCACGTTGAGGTTTACGAACGCCGGCTTCATGTCATCCCACGTCAACCAAGACCCGTCAGCGAACTCCAGCCCGCCCTCTCCACCGTGGCATTCAATGTGAAGCAACGGCACGTAGGGCTCCTTGGATGCTTGCTGAGCAAGCTGGGCCAACAGATCGAGAAAAGCCCCGCTGGAAGGAACACGAACGCTGGCGATGTGAGGAACGTCGCCGATCACCCGCGCCCAGTCTTGGGCATCCGCGAACAGGCGGGCTGCGGTGTTGAGTTGGCCTTCCGGGAGGGAATCCACGATGAGAATTTGGTTGAAAGTAGCGTTCATCGGCGCCTCCCCAGCCCCGGACTGCCGCCTTGCACCACCGGGCTGCCACCTCGCCGCCGCCTCCCATCGTCCGGACCCAGCGCACGCTCTAGACGTTGCAGCGCTGTCTTGGGCGCTGGCCTGGCATCAACGGACGGCAGCTTGGCTATCTCAGCCTTGCTCATTTTGGTCGAGGGCTTGAACCGATTCTTAGGAAGCTTTGTCTTCCCCGGCACTTTCTTCTCAAGCGGCTTCGGTTTCGGTGCAGGCGGCGCTTCGTTGAGCATGCCAAGCTTGGCAGCCACCATGCGCAGTTTCGAAGGTGAATTGGCCTTGCGGAGAAAAATGCGCGCACCGCGCTCCGCGCAGGCCCGGGACCACCCCATGCGTGTCATTCCCTCGACGATGATCGTTTCCAGGAACCTCTCTTGGGCGGAGGTCAGAACAATCGGTCCGTTGGGCTGCACCTTCTTTGACACCCGCTTCTTGGGAGAACGCCCAACAGGACCCTTCTTGCCCGAAGGATGCGCCGACTTCGGCTTCCTTGCCGATCGAGGTGTCACCCATCCACCTCCGATTTGGCCGGCCGTGCTTGCGTGCGGTCCCGGTAGGTCTCCGTGACGAAATCCACAAATGCCACGGCAGACGCCACCGCCAAGCGCGCATGCCGGGGCTGCAGCCCACGGTGCTTGCCGTCTTTGCCATGGCCGGTGCCGTAGAGGCGGCGAAGGTTGGCCAGGTTACCGGCGATTTGGTTCAGGTTGCTCAGGATGCGCTTGATGCACTCGGCCCCCTTGGCTTGGTCATCGATCCCTTCGGGCACCAGGTCCAAGCTCTTGGCCAGCTTCTTGGCCAAGTCGTTCATGTCGTCGCTCTTGCCTATCTCCACCCCCATCTTGCCCAGGATGGTCTTGCAGCACGATTCCACCAGCTCCTTGGCGCTGCCGATGGCCAGCTCGGGATCTTTCTCAACCGCGTATTCCATGCGCTGTATCTGCTTGGCGATGGCGCCCGCGTCCAAGGAATCGGCGGCAGACCTTCCCCTCTCAAAGGATCGGTGACCGTTGGAGGTCAACGGGCGGGGTTCATACCGGGCCCTTCCTGCGATCCGCTCGACTTCGACCAAGTGCCAACCCGCTTGCCGCAGTTGGTCGTTGAGGTGCTCAACGATGGTGGCGGCCTCCTCCCGGTCAGGCCTCACCACCGGGTGGACCATCTCCGCCAAGAACCGCAGGAAGGTATCGGCCGGACCATCGAGCAACGGGAAACGGTCGTCGTCGAAGATCCAGTAATCGTCCCAGTCAAAATTGTTGACCCGGTGCTGGTAGATGTCCCCGGCCGCATCCTTGTAGCGCGGATCGGTGGATGGCAACCGCCGAAGCTCGTAGATGCGGCTCAGGAACTCGGTGTCGTCCAACGCGCCGAACACATTCACCTGCTCCAGCCGAAGCCCATCGAAGATGTTCCGGCGGACGTTTCGGGGAATGGCAACCGGAGAGGCGGAGCGCCAGTCTTCGTTTTGGCCCACGATGGGAATCAACCGGGCGGCGAAGAAGTCGTGGCCATTCGGGGGGATGGCTTCCGACAATGCCTCGGTGATCTGTTCGCATACGTCCTTGAGCTTGGGCCGCAAGCGCGCGAACTCCGGCGCCGGCACCTCCAGCAACACGTTCCAGTAGTTCGTGCCCCCATTCCAGTTATCAGACGTGTCGTGCTGGATAGATGCGGTGGAGGTGCGAAGAAGATCAGCCGCGTCGGTGTGCCCACTCTCTTGGAGCAGCACGTAAGCGGCGCCCAAGCACCGCTCCAACACGTGGTCATCGAGAGGGTTCGTCAGCACGATCAGCTCCGGCGAACCAGCATGGCCTGGGCAGGGTCGTAGACGTAGTCAGTGATGCTCCCGTCTTGGATACGCTTGACCGCCTCATCAATCACCGGAAGCGGAACCAAGAACCACTCCCGCGGCTTCACAGGAACCCCCATCCGATCTCGGAGGGTTAGCTCAAGACGCGCAGACTGGAAGATGCGATGAAAGATGTTCTCAAGGCGAATGGGATTAACGTTGGCGAGCTTGTAAGTCGCGATGACCTCAACCTTTGCCAACATGTAGGTCGACTCCCTCTCCGCGTTAGCAATCCTGGTCTCGACCTTACCCCCGGTAACGCCGATCTTGTGGATCAGCTGCTGATTCTCCTGGACGTATGAATTGCGGGAAAGGCTCCGCAGCACATAGATGGTGCCGTTCACCACGTCGTCCGTTTCCAAAGCATCCCCAAACAGGGGACCGTAATCGTCGTCGGTGATGCGTCGGCCGGTGTCGTCCTTGTAGAGCGCCCGCTGCAAGGAGCGCTCGAGCAAATCGCTCTCGGTGCCGTTGGAGTAGATCACCCGCAGCCTGGCGTTGGATTCCCCATTGGGCGTGCGCACCGGCTCGCCTACCTCGGCGACGTAAGCCATCTGCCCGCCGAGAATGAAGAAGTTGCCCTTCTCCACGCTGGCGTCGCGGCCAAACCGCAGGGTTTTCCGGAGCCCCGACTTGAGATCCCCCTCCACGCGCTCAAAGAGCGGCGCAAAGCGCTCAAAGTCTGCGCAAGGCGTGCGGCTGGCGATGTCTTCCAAGGCCTTGCGCTCTTCATAGGACCGAACGTGACGCAGCTGGGTGATGTCGTCCTCTGCTCCTCCTTCGCTCACACCCAAGTCGGCCAGCAGGGCGTCATCGTCCACCGATTCATCTTGCACGGTGGCAGCAAGGGTTGGGGCTTCTCGGAGCAATCCGTGCGTATCCAAGGGCATGAGCAATGGATGTGCATCGGCAAGCGACCGCAGGCGGTCCAGGCGCACGGCGAACAGGCGTTCAAAGATGTCGCGCTCCTCTCCATGCTGCGGAGAACGCCCATGCTCATCCACGAACCGGAGGATTTCCTCGAAACCGGCGATCAGCCGTTCTTCCTGGGGCGTTCGCGCAGCGGCCTTGATCGGGGCCAGATCTTGCCCCAGTTCGGCCAATAAGGCCTCGTCTTCGTCCCAATCAGCCATGATCGCTGCCTCGAGCCTCTGCCGCCTTGCGTTGCTGGACGTGCTTGGCCAAGGCCACCACGCCTTCAGCCATCTTGCGCTCCCAAGGGTCTGGCGAGTTGATGTCGGGGGCTCGCTGCTTTTCTGCCTTGAACGCGCGGGCACGCAGGGCCAACGCCTTGGCTTCGTCGTAAGGAATGGCCACGCGCTTGGCTGAAATGCTGGCTTGGACCTGACGGAGAATCTTCTCATCCATGGCCTTGGCTAACACCGCGTAGGCGGCATCGAACGGGTTGATCCGGTCGATGAGGTCAATGTTCAAATCCCGCACGTTGACGAACTTCCGCACCCCGTCGATGAGCGAGGTGTTGCCCTGCTCCCCCTGGGCATCGTCTTCCGCCAGACGCTGCTTGGCCTGTTGGGTCACGTTGAGCGCGGCGATGGCGTGCTGACGGATGGCCTCCTGGTCTTCCGCGGTCAGGTCCGGGTATCGGTCACGCACGATCTTGCCGAGCTGAACCTGGGTCAGGTCTTCGGGCAGGGTGTTTTCCTTGTCGAACAGCCCACGTTCCACCGCCGTCTTGTCTTGAATGAAGGTGGTGATCACCTCGTTCAGATCCTCACGGCAGATGCGCGCCGCTTCGGGCGAGGTCGGCATGGCCAGCCCCCCAATCTCCACGTGAACTTGGCCCGTGGTCGGATTGACGCCCACGTTGTGACCGCCCTCTTGGTAGCCGTCGTCGCCGTAGTCAAAGCCGTCCAACTTGCCGGCGTTCTTGGGCGTGAACTCGAACCGCGGGGCCAGCACCTGCTCCATGAGCAAGCTGGCCGCGATGGCCTTCAGGGTGTCGTTGACGGCGTCCACGACCGCGGCCTCGTCGGCAGCGGGTTCGGCGATGAGGTTGGTGAAGCGGGAACGCTCCTTGCCGGGTGCATCGCGGGTGGCGCGGCCGATGATCTGAACGATTTCGGTCAAACTGCTGCGGTAGCCGATGGTCAGCGCGTGTTCGCACCAAATCCAGTCGAACCCTTCCTTGGCCATGCCCAAGGCAATGATGATGTCGACGTGGTCTCGGTCGTCCTTGTGCGCCGGATCCTTCAGCGCCGACAGGACCTTGGTGCGCTGTGCAGCGTCGGTGTCGTCCACCAGGTCGGCAACCTTAAGCACGCGTCCGTCGGCCAGCTCGACCTGATGGAACCCCGTGCCCGGGTCCAGTCCCTTCCAGGTGCCCAAGCGGGACATGATTTCCTCGACCTCGCGGTGCTTGTCCTTGAGGCTCTCCCGGGCATTGACGTTGGGGATGTGGACGATGGTTTTCAGGCCAGGATCCAGCACCTTCATGATCGCGTCCAGGTAGCGACCGGTGTAGAAGAAATAGCCGATGTCCAGGGACTTGAGGTAGGTGTAGCCGTTGAGCTGCTCGTAGTAGGTGTAGGTCACCGTTTCAAAGCGTGCCTCGTCCGAGGGCGAGAGCACCGCCACGGTGTCTCCACGGAAGTAGGAACCGGTCATCGCCACCACGTGGACCTGTCCATGCGCGATGAGCTGACCCAGCTGACTGCCCAGCTTGTTGTCCGGGTTACTGCTGACGTGATGGAACTCATCGATGGCGATCAAACGGTTGTCGAAGGCCTCGATCCCAAACTCGTCCACCGCGAAGCGGAAGGTGGCATGCGTGCACACCAGCACCCGGTCATCGCTGGACAGAAACTCGCCAACGGCCTTGATCTTGGACTTGGCGACCTTCCCGTTGTCTTCGCCAGGTGCGTTGCACAAGTTCCACTGTGGCCGAACCACCCAATCGCTCCAGAACCCGTGCTTGCTTAGCTCTTCGTCGGCAAAGCTGCCCCCGATCGAGCGTTCGGGCACCACGATGAGGGCCTGCTTGAGCCCTTGGTTCTCCAGCTTGTCCAACGCAATGAACATCAGGGCTCGCGACTTACCCGATGCCGGAGGCGACTTGATGAGCAGAAACTGCTCGCCCCGCTTGGCGTAGGCTCGCTCCTGCATGGGCCGCATGCCCAGCGCGTTGACCTTGTTCGACTCCCCGGTGCGAGCGGCCGTGATGGATACGGATGGCACGGTGTGCCGATTGGTCGGATTGGTTTCCATGGTCATTTCGCCCCTCCCCCCTTCTTGGGCTTGGCCGGCGTGGCCGTCAACTTGGTGTAAAGATCGAACAGTTTTTCGAGGCGCTCCGTGTCGTTACGGAACCGGCGACCGATGTAGATCCGCTCCAGCACCTCGTCGTTGCGCTCGTGGGCCTGCCGGAGGTCGTCCGGCATGTCATCTGGTTCGTAGAGGTCCGCAAGGGTGGCGGGGTAACGCGCCTCCCGCGCCAGCAAGATGTCTTTCGCGCAGGCCTCTAAGTCGGACCTGTTCTGCTCCGTCAATACCGGCACGGGGAAAGTGTTCCAACCCAGCGTGCTGGAATACCGGTAGTCCGTCTTGATGCGACCACAGACCGCTGCGACCCACACCAGATGCATCTTGGATGCGAGCAAGGCAAAGGACCACAGCTCCGCATCGAGCATAGCAAATGCCCCATCGGCGACGATGGCCCCTCGAGGAAACAGGCTTACAGGCAAATAAGGGCGGGTTTCCGAAGAATGCCGCGGAACCAAGATAACCGTCTCCTCGCCCGTCTGGCGCACCTGCTGGAAGGCATAGGGAGTAGCGGCTCCTGCCTTGGTGAGCGCCTTGCCGCTCTTCTTACGCATCTCCACCACTTGATCGGTGCGGGCCTTGATGGGAGCAAGGGCCATGGCCTGCTCCGCCTCTTCAGGCGTGATCCAAAGGCAATAGCGCAAGTTGCCTTGAATGGTGTCGTTTGCACCCAGGAATTGACGCACGTAACGCGCGGTCTCGGGCTCTGCCTGGACCAAAGCCCTCGCGCCATCTGCCTTCATCAACAAATGACCGCCGTCCGCCGGCTTGCTGCCATTGATGATTTCACCAATGGGGCACAACGGTTTGGAAAGAGCGGGAACGTAGATGTCTCGAAATGGGATGAGGTAAGCATTGATGTTCGCCACCTCGCGCTTGGTGATAGTGTCGTTGTCGTCCGACTGGAAGAGCAAGGGGTTGCTTGTGTCCCTTTCGCTCAAGCCGATGATGATGACTGTCACGCCTGCATTCTTCGCCGCCAGGTTTCGCCACTTGAATGGGGTATAGGCGAAACGGATCCGCAAGCCCTCTGCAAGCAACAGTGGCCAGAGGCGGGCGACCTGCTCGCCTTGAGTGATGGAGCTCGTGCTTACGAAAGCACAAGAAGCCTGGGTGGCACGGGCGTAGCGGGCAAACTTGTAGAACCAGCCCGAAACGTAATCCAAGGACTTGAAGCTGTCGGTGACATTCCCGAACAGCGCCTCCATGTCCGCCTTCTGTTGATCGTCCTGCTCAGTCCCCCCTTTGTAGGGCGGGTTTCCGCAAATGTAGGTCTCTCCCCCCTCGTTTTCGAAGTCGATTTCGGACTGATCGGCGGGAGCAGTGAACAAGTCGTCGCCCTGGAGGTTGACCTCGGTTCCTGTCGGCGGGCAAACGGAGAGCCAATCGATGCGCAAGGCGTTGCCGCAGGTGATCCAGTTTTTGCTGTCGAGCGGAAGGACGGTAGCCAACGCCTGCTGCTGCCCGCGGTAAAGCACGTCGCACTGAAACTCGGCAATGATGAGCGCCAGCCGGGCAATCTCAGCAGGGAAGTCGTTGAGTTCAATGCCGCGGAAGTTATTGATCGGAATGTCGGACTTCCGATCCTCCTCGCCGCGCCGCCGGTTGATCTCCGCCTCAATCTTGCGCATTTCCTTGTAGGCGATAACCAGGAAATTGCCGGACCCGCACGCCGGATCGAAGACACGGATGTGCGCCATCCGCTTGCGCAGGTTGAGCAGCTTGCTCTTGTTGTCCTCCGCGGATTCCAAATGTGATCTCAGGTCATCCAAGAAGAGCGGGTTCAGCACCTTCAGAATGTTCGGCACGCTGGTGTAGTGCATGCCCAACGATCCGCGCTCCTCCTTGTCGGCCACCGCCTGAATCATGGACCCAAAGATGTCTGGGTTGATCTGGCGCCAGTTCAGTTCACCGATCCGGAGCAGATACGAGCGTGCAGCCCGGGTGAACCGCGGAACTTCTGTGCTGCCTGAGAACAACCCGCCATTGACATAGGGAAATGCCAGCGCCCAACCATGAAGGCCCGCGCTGGGACGATCATCGGATTTCAAGTTCATCGCCGTGAACAGCGTTCCGAGCACGGTGTCCGTGTTCGATCCGTCAGGAGCCGACATCCGGTCCACGGTGCGCGTGAACAAGCTATCGCCGTGGAAAATATCCGTGTCCTCGGCGAAGAAGCAGAAGATCAGTCGGGCCATGAAGTGATTCATGTCCGATCGCCGCTCGTCGGTGTCCCAATCTGGGTTGTGGGTCAGCAGCTCCACGTAAAGCTTGTTGAGACGGCCCGTCGCCCGGACATCGATCGGGTTTTCCTTGATCTCCTGAACGGTGGTGATGCCGGCGAAGGGCAGGAAATAGCCAAAGTGCTCGGCCAGCTCGGCATAGGGGCATGCCAAGGGCTCCCCTGTGGCCAAATACTCCGCCTCAAGGGATTCACCGTCGGTGGCAAGGACGAGCTTGATCCGATACGTCGAGTTCTTGGCGCTGGCCTTCAACGCTTCGAACGTCTCACGCACCTTTCCTCGTTCGCACACTGCCAAGTGGATGTGGTTGCGTTGAAGAATGGCCCCTGGAACGTCGGAAAGATTCGTCCCGCCTGACCCGACTTTTCTCAGGCGCTTGAGGGTGACCTCGTTGTTGCCAAACGCCGCCAAGAACTGGAAGGGGAATTCTGCAGAATCAAAGGGAGCCTGGGCCAGCTCGTAGATGGCCTCTTCGATTTCCACCGCGTTCATACGGCCAAGTTCCACGACGAAGCCCCGCCGTGACAGGCGCGACGGAAGGGAGGATGGGAGCAGTCCACGTGGCGTTGAAGCAATGACATCCGGCAACTCTCGAAAGACAGGTCCCAAGTATCGTTCAGCCCCATGGTAGAGAGCCACTTTCGCAGCACCTGCGACATAGCAAGCCTTTGTTTCCAAAGGCTCTCCCCATCAGCGGCAAGCCACCTCGGCCACCGTTTGCGCAGAACCCAGATAGCTGGGCAACGTGGCCTTGCAGGCCCCTTCCACATCCACCGTCTGGCCGGGGCGCGGCTGCTCCAGGTAGAGCACGCCGTCGTAGCCCACCTGGGTGGTCTCGGTCGCCGTTTTGGCCACCGTGCCCGCTTCGATGGCTGGGCCAGTGAGGCGGAAGGTGCGTGCGGTCTCGGTCAGGACCGGGAAGGTGAGGTGCATGCCGGCTTGGCGGCCAGCGGTGGCGGTTTGCTCGATCTCGGCCAACTGGGTGCCCAGTGGCAGCGCCCGATCGTCTACGCGGACCTCGGTGGGCACCATTGGGGTCACCTCGCCCACCACCAGGCGGCCCTGGGCGTTGGTCTTCCCTACCAATCTGCCGCCCACCCTCACCGGCACCCCGGCTTGGCCGGGCACGTCCACCACGGCGAAGGATTCGGCCGGACCTAGGAACGTCACGCCCTGGCGGTCCAGGTGGACAGCGCCGGCCATCGAACCGGAAGCCCAGGTGCTGCTGGGCCCGTGCTCGGCGTTGACCTGGGCCCACCCTGCCCGGGTGGTCCAGTTGGCGTTGGCCCGGGCCGTCTGGCCGGCCGCCCCCTCGTCTACCGAAGCGGACAAGCCGACCGGGGTTCCCAACACCGTGGGACGGGCGCGTCCCTGGACAGCCCAGGCGTTGGCATCGGGGGCTTGCCGGGCCCTAACGCTCACGCCCTTGCCCCGGCCGAAATCGTAGCTGTAGCCCACCTCCACCCGAGTTTCCTTGCGCTCCAGATCGCGCAACGCGGAGACGGCCACGGTGTGCCCGTCGCCACGCCAGGTCAGCCCGGCGTCGGCGTAAGCGGTGCGAAAGCGCGGCGTGCGCACGTCGGAGAACCCTGCTCGGAGGGACCACTGGGGCGTGGGCCGCCAGAAGATCGAGCCCCGGGTGCGCTGCGCCAACTCCACCGCATTGGGGGCGCGCAGGCGCCAATAGTCCTGCTGCCGCTCGTGCTCCAAGCGCACGCCAAATCTCAGGCCACGGTAGTCGTAAGCCACGGCTTGACGTTGGCCGCCCTGCGTGGAGGTGCCCAATTCCACATCCAACGTGCCATAGGTGCCAAGCACCGTGGTGGCCCCCACCGCCACGTTGGCCTTCCCATCCGTTGAGGTTTGGGCGGTGCCCCGCAGGGTCCACCGGTCGTTGAGGCCCCAAGCCACCGACGCGGTCGCGCCCAATGCCTCGTAATCGCTCTCCCCTTGGCGCACACGGCCGGCGGCGACTTCCCACGTGGTGAGCCCTTTGCGGAGCAACGTGGGGGCGACGTAGAAACGCTGATCGCTCACCACGGTTTCGCGGCCGTAGGGGTCTCGCACCACCACCTGGGTTTGCTGTGCACCGGTGCCCAAGGCGCTGCCATCGGCGGTGAACGGCCCCTTCCCCACCTGGCCCTGCAGCACGCGGGCGCGGTTGGCCACGACTTCGACCGTGGCCGGATCGAGCGCCACGCCACCGAGCATCGGGACGGGATAGGTTGGGGTCAACGGATCCAAGGCCCGCGGGTCCTTGGCCACGCGCACCCCGCCCAGGTTGACCGGAGAGGACGAAGGACCAGCGAACACATCGCCGGCTTGGTAGGTCACCAAGCGGTTGGGATCGTCTTTCTGCCAGCGCGTCACGCCGCGAAGGTAGCCGGTGCCCGACGCGTCGGTGTTGGCCTGCCCGCTGGTGCTGACAACGCCCCAACGGCCCGCCTTGCGGACTTCGTGCCCCAAGGAGAGCGCCTGCTGTTGCTCGGACACCATGCCAGCCACGCTGTAGTTCACCAGCACCCCGGGAGCGGGCGGCGCGATGGGGCCGCGCTCGGCGCGGTCACGGGCCACGCGCTGGGCCTTGAGCCGGTCTGCCGGCAGGTCCAAAGCGACCGTGGCGGTGGCCTCGTCAACGGCAAAGCCCACGCCCAGCGCCTGGGCGCTCACCGGCTCCGTTTGACCGGCGGAAAGCTGGAGCCCGACCTCGCGCCAGGTGACCGGGTCGGCGAACCACTCACCGTCTTGCTGCCAGAAGGGGAGTGGATCCGCCTTGGCCTTGCCGCCGATGACCGGCACCAGGAACGCTGGCGCCACGCCATCGGGCACCGCTGCGCTGGCCGACGATGCAGCCAACAGCAACAACGCCAAGGCTTGGCCACGCATCGATCACCGCCCCACAGGGACGGTGACGCGCTGGCCGTTGACGGTGATTGAAAGGTTCTCAGCGCGCTGGCCAGGATGGGTCTCGTAGGTCATCGAAGCCCCCGGCAGCGTCCAACCCAACGCACCCTCGCGCCATGGCTTCCCACCGGCCGGGCCGATGGACGACACGCGGGCGGCGGTCTGGCCGTGGTTGGTCAGGCGGTAGCCCTTGGCCACCGCTTGGACGGTCACCTGGGGGATGGGTGCGTTGGTGGCTTCAAAGGCCACGGGCAAGTCCTGGTTGACCAGCAACTGGACGCCTTGGGCGTTGGGGTCTTTGAGCTGCATCAGCAGCACGCGGTAGTAGCGCCGCTCGCCCAGCGCGCCCACCCGCATCAACCGGGCGGTGCGCTTGGATTGGGGCGGGACGTCCACGAAGGTGGGCGCCCCCACGATCTCCGTGGTGGGTGAAAACACGTTCTGCCCGGTGGCCTGATCCCACCCCACCGCTTTCACCTGGTAACGCACCGAGGCGTCCCCGCTGTTGTGCAGCGTCACGGCGACGTGCTTGGCCGAGGTATCGGCCATCAGGGTGGTGGGGCCAACGGAGATGGAACCGGCGGACGCCGAAAAGGGCAGCAAGGACGCTGCGGCCACAGCCAAAAACCGTTGGGAATGGGTCATGGGGTCTCCTTTGGGGGTGTCCCCATTCAAGCTAGATCGAAATACCATTCCGTCAACCCATACCTACTCATCTTTTCGGCAACAAAAAGCCCCCGGGGCAAGTTGGGGGCGTCGGGACATCAGTTGTAAGTGGCGGTGACGGTGACCGTGTCGGTGTAGTTGCCGCCCACGGCCTGCTTGAGTGCGAAGAACTTCAACGCGAATTCGTGGGTTTGCACAGCACCGTTACCCGTGCCCGCGAACGCATCAGCATCATCGCCCCATGCCTGGGTGCCGGGAATGTCCTTGAACAAGCCATTGGGGATGAAGGCACCCGAACCGGTGCTGACGGCGCGGTAGGTCTCGTAACCCGCCAACGCTCCAAAGTTCTGTCCCTGTCCTGGCGAAATGGAGTAAGTGGTTCCCTGGTTGCACACGATGCTCAACGCAGAGGTTCGGGTGGAGTTGTCAGAAGTGCCCGACCAATCCATGTCCGTGACCGGAGAAACGGACAAGTTGCAGGTGTTGGTCAGGGTGCCCTGAATCGTCAGGTCTGCGGTGGTGTCGGCGGCGAAGGCGGGCACCGCCAGCGAGGCCAGGGCGATGGGCAGCAGGGCGCGAAGGAAGGTCTTGCGTGTCATGGGTATCGTCTCCTTGAAAGGGATTGAGTGGGGATGAGTAGCCCTTAATGGGCCATCCCCTTACCGATACCTCGAATCTGAAAAGGCGCAAGGGGGCCACCCACCCAGCGGTTAGAGCCTGGGTCGTTTGCCACCTGCGGCGGCTGACTGCTCCCATAACCCATCCAGCTCACGCGCACGGTGCTGAGCCATTGCCTCCTGAATCAGGCGCTGAAGGACGAACGCAAAAGCGTCAGTCACAAAAACGCCCACGCCGATCCCGCAATCATCCGGCAAGCTGGAAATCTCTTTTATCGATGGCTGGTAAATGACCTCGTCGAGCTCAGGGGGCAACGGGTCCACGAACGTGTCAATGAACGCGCTCACCTCGGTTTCGGCTGCCTTGCAGAGGTCGGCGTCAGCGAGCAGCGCCCGCAAGTCGGCCAGCGTGGGAAGCCACACCGTATTGAACAGCGGGCCATCCACCGAGGGACTGATGAAATGGATGCCATGAAGCACGGTCGCCCTCTCACTCTTTCCGAGCTCTCCGTCTCCCCAATGTCCGTTCATCCGAGGGGTCGCGGCACCCATCACAACCGCCACTTCTTTGGACTGGGAGAACCTTCGGGCCACGCTTGGTCCAACGCGTGCGCGTTGTGCCGCGCAAGCGCCTCGCAAACCATCTGGTTCATGAAAATGGCAAACGCCCCAATGTCCTCATAGTCGATGACGAGCTGGGCATTGGCAGAGGTTCTTGAAAGTCTGTTCACCGTTGGCTCCCACAAGCCCTCCCAACGCTGCGCTCTGAGGGGTTCGACGCTGGATTCCAAATAGTCCCGCAACTCGCGCGCCGCCACCCGGCACAGGCTGGCATCCGATAGCACGGCCCTAAGGTCCGCCAAAGTGAGAACACCTGCGCGCTCGCCCAAGCGTAAAAAAACGCTTGGACTTGCGAATCGAATAGCCCCCATGACAACGGTTCTCTTTCCACGTTTCGTCCTGCCTTCACAAAAGCGCTCTTTCATCCATCGGATAGGGCAATCCATCACAGCCTCATCTTCACTGTTCGCAGAGCGGTGTCCCACCAGATCAGTGCCCATCCCGAGCCTCCCAATAAGGCAAGTCCGCGCGCTGCCCCTGCTCTTCTCGCCAGCTCTTGAGCAAGTGCTTGTAGCCGGGCTTGGCTTGGGGGACGTGGAAGGATCGTCCGTAAGCGTTGACCTTCGCGCCGTTGTGGAGCTCCACGGCATGAACCGCGGTCCAAGTGGTCGCCCAGCCCAGACTGCCCTCTTCTTCAAAGCTCACGGGCTCCAGGGAGACCGCTGCATAATCTTAAATCAAGCCGGGATTCAATCCCAACGCGATCATCTTGGTTTCGTTGGTTGTGACGGTTGCGCTCATGTGACACCTCTTGGCTTGGTCGGCGGCACTGCCTACCCCTGAATTCAAGGTAGATCGCCCTGGAAATTTGTCCACGGCTGCAGCGGACAAAACTTTGACTAAAAGCAAAGACTGCGGAGCTAAGGCCGCAGTTATTCCCAACATCACTTATCGCGCCGAAGGCGTTGGTGCTTTCCATCCATGCGGATGCTTTTTCAGATGCCGGCGCGCAGCGACCGGCGGCGGCTTCCGGCACAGGCTTTTTCTCCCACGGGGGTGGTCACACCCACCCCCTTGAGGCCATCGACACGTGCGAGGCGCCCGCGATCACCAGGTGATCCAGCACTCGGATGTCGAGAAGCGCAAGGGCCTGCTTGAGGCGGTCGGTGATGGCGCGGTCGGCCGCGCTGGGCTCGGGGTTTCCGCTGGGGTGGTTGTGAAAGAAAATGACCGCGGCGGCGTTGTGGTCCAGTGCCTTCTTGGCGACGATGCGGGGATGGACTTCGCACCCGTCGATGGTGCCTTGAAAGAGGTGCTCGGTGGCCAGGATGCGGTGGCGGGTGTCCAGGAACACCGTGCCAAACACTTCGTGATCCAGGTGCGCACAGCGGGCAGTGAGGTAGCTGCTGGCGCTGCTGGGATCGGTGATGGCTCCTTGGCGGAGGAGGCGACGCTCCAGGATGTGCGAGGCGGCCAGGAGGATGCCCTCCTCGTCCATGGCCAGCTGGTATTGGGCCCGAATGTCGTTGGCTCGCTTCATCTGCTTTCTCCACCGGCGCGGGATGCGCCTCGTGGGAACCGATGGGCGAAGCGTTGGACGAATCCGCACCCGGGAGCGAGCACCGCCAGGCGCGCAGCGAAGGGCCGGAACACCGTGGAGGAGGACTGCCCTTGCGGCTGCGTCAGCGGAGCCAGGATTCCCAGTGAAGAGGCCACTGCCCGGGTGGGGATGGCAATCAAAGAGAGCAATCAGTGGTCAAAACACGTGCCTGGATGCAAACGATCCGATACATTGAGGGATCAAGGACCGCAAACAGGGGACACAGGAATGTTCGGCAAGTTCAAAAAGCAGGCAAGCAAGCCTATGACCGGGGCGGAGCTGGCGGAAGAAGGCCTTCGGCAGGTGGCCATCGCCGCCAAGAACGGGGACATCGATTTCCAGCGCGGGCGGGTTCACGAAGACATCTTTGCGCACGCTGATCAACCTGCTGGAATGATGAGGCTGACTTACGTCATGATCAGCCCCACCGTCGAGAACGAAGTTATCGCCCGCTCCGTCATGCTGCTCGATCGCGTCGAAGCAAACACGCCGGTGTTTCAGATGGACTGGGCGGTTCTGGAAAGCTACAGAGGGCAAGGCTTTGGCATCGCCGTGGCGTTGAAGTCATTGATGGAATTCACCAACGGCATGCAGGGCAAGCTTAAGAGTGGATACGTCATTGAGGCGGTGGTTGACGAAGGCAACGACGCGTCGCTGAAGATCGCCCGCAAGATTTTGGGTGGAGAGAAGGTCCTACCGAATCCTGCCATTGGTAAGAACACGCACAGTTTTCTTCGCGTGTTTCCTGCATAACAAGCGCACCGCCAAAGGCTTGGGCAAGACACCGCTTCAAGTCCCATAGAGCGGTCATCGCATCCGCTGCCGTGGGGCGTCCTTGGGCGCCTCTACAGCAACCTCGGCAACGTCGTCTGCGGCACGCCATGCCTTCCCTTCGCGCACCATGGCGGGGCCCCTGGAACGTGCGATGGCGACCTCTTTGGCGGTTGGTGGGCTCCATGACCGATGTTCGTCCAAGTAGCGCTCCAGGGACGGCCTCAACGGCCGACCAATGTTGGGCAACGGCAACGCCCGATCATGGCGTTCGTCTTGCTGACGGGCATAGGCGACTTGCTCGGGCTCCCCAAACGCCTCCCGGTGGGCATCGAGCAAGCGATCAACCGCGTCCACGTCCCCGCGGGCGTGGAGCGATTCTGTATAAAGCGCCTGGAGCAACGGGTCGCGCTCTTGCTGAACCTCTTCGCCCGTGCTTTCGCCCTGGAACAGCCCGTCGTGGCGAGGGCGGGCGTCGATCGGGTCTGGGCGCACCCGGCCATGGCTGGTCCTCATGCTCGCCTCCGGGCCAGCCCGCTGCCGTGAAGAAGCCCGCATGCCATCGAATAGACGACAACAGCCAGCGAGGATGGCAGGTATGGGTTGGAAGGATCCAACCAGACCCCGGTCACCACGTGCTGAAGTTGGTAGGCCAGCAACGCCAAGCACGCGTAGAACAGGACCAGCCGCCACAGCAACGCAGCCACGGATGGGGCGTCCTGTCGGCCGGCTTGGAACGCCTCCCAGCCGCTGCGGGCGCTGCGGGCTTTGGAGGCGCACAGCCACGCGATTCCGAAGGTGATCGCAAACATGGCGAGCTCAAACAGCACGACCACCAGAAAAACGGTCATGGGGTCCTCCTCTGGGTTGGGAGCAGGCCATGGGCATGCAGGTAAGCGTGAACCGCCTGCCGGGTCACGCCCAGGCGCTTGGCAATTGCAGGGCCGTTGTTCCCCTGCTCCAGGAGGCGCACCACCAGGGCGTGCTGGTCAGCCAGTGGGCGCCTGGGCTTTTGCCGCAACCCCAGGTGAGCCAGGTCGGCGCTCACCACGGGCGACGGAACGCCCAGGGCTTGGGCGATGGCCGCCCGGCGGTGTCCCTCTCGAAACATCCGGGCGACTTCAGAGCGGCGGTGGGCAACGGATCGCCGCTTCATGCGCCCAACCACCAGCCAGCGAACAAGGAAATCCATTTCATCAGCGCATCTCATCCGCCAAGCCAATGGCACCGCAGGCGCGCTCTCTGCATGACGATGCATTCTCACCACCACCCCACACTTCAATCCGTGCCATCGGCACCACCCGGGTCTTGCTTCCCTTCCCCACCAGGAACACCCGATCACCTTCGCGCACGTCCACGTCGGCGTCTTGGACTACCGCGAGGACGCGCTGGCGGCGATCGGACAAATCGCGCACGTAGATCTCCACCGCACGGCGGCCGCTGAGGCCCTTTTGAACCGCGGTTCCGGCAACCCCACCGATGACGCCGCCTGCCACACGGGCGGCGTTGCGGTAGTCCCGGTTCTTGACCTGGTTAGCAGCCCCATAACCAACGGCCGCCCCAATGGCAGAACCAGCGTTCAGACGCTGGTCGGACTTCAGTTGAACCGTGCGGACCATCAGGACCTCACCCAGTCGGGCGTCCTGGACGGACAGGGCCTCGGACGAACCGTAACGGCGAGCGGAGGTGGAATCGGCGGCAAAGGCGGCCGGAGCAGACAACGCCAGCGCAAGGGCCAGAACAATGGTTTTCAAGGTGCACCTCCGTTTCGTGAGTAGGTTCACCTATGCATAGATCGATTCTGGAAATGCGCAAGGGGGGCGGAAAAAGGAAAGGCGGTTTTAGCTGCCTTTCCATAGGTTCAGAGCCGGGCCCGCATGCGCGGTGCCTCTTGAACTTGGGTGTCCTGCCCATTTGCCCTCAAGGCGGCAGTCGCTTGCCGCTGAGCCTCGGCGGCAAAGCCTCCTGCAGGTGGCTTCCAGGAGTCGGCGGAGGGATAAATCTCCTCCAACCGCTTGGAAAGGTTATGAGCACGCAATTCATGCGCCGCATTTTCCAGGAAGGTGCGCGTTTCCTTGTTCCCCGCAAAGTCGACGGGCTTCAGGCCCTCGTCTCGAAAGCCGTTGACGTAGTCATCGAAGCCCGATTCGCCTACCAAATAGCACTTCTTGTTCCAATCGGCCCCAGCGAAAACTAACTCGCGGCACAGCTGGGCATTCCCAACGCTCGCAGCCTCATGAAGGACGCTGTAGCCGGCATACTCGTTGTAGGCCCATCCTTCGTCACCATCGATGTTGTAAGAACGGCTCCTACTGACCAGCGCTGTGTCGGGGTCCTCCACCAGCTCAAGAAGCGCCTTCGAGTCGCCGGCCTCAATGAGAGCAACGGCCTTAAATACGAAGGCTTGTTCACTCCTATCGCTCTCCGCTCGTTTCGCTGCCTCCTCTTCTTCCAACTGCTCGTAGTAGGCCTGCTCACGGCGACGCCCCTCAAAGTAGTCTCGGGTATCCCATGCGCACTCGCCACGGTTGTTTTTAACGCCTTCTTGGATGATGCTCCTACCCACACCCGCGATCAGCTCCTCCATCGCATCATCGTGCGCGGTGTGAGCAGGAATGTTCCCTTCCAGATCCCTTGCTTCAAGATCGGCCCCTGCCTCCACCAATGCCCGCACCACCTCCCCATTTCTAGCATGGTGAAGAGCAGTGCGGCCTTGCTCATCGGTGTCGCTTACACTCTCGCCTCGCGCCAGTGCTGCGGCAACCGCCTCGGACGTCGCGGCATGAAATAGCGTGACCGGCTCCGCTACGACCCGCTCATGCAGCGGAACAGCAGCTTGAAGGTCTACAATGCTCTCGCGATTTGGGACCTGGTCTGGGTCCGCAATTCCCATTGCTTCTTGGTCCGAATCAACCGCGCCGGCATGAAGTAGCGCGACAGGCGCCGCTTCCATCCGCTCACGCGGCGGAACAGCACCTTGAAGGTCACGAGTGCTCTCACGGTTTGGCGCCGGGTCCGGGTCTGCAATGCCCATCGCGTCCTGGCCCGAATTGAACGTATCGGCATGAAGTCGCACGACAGGCACCGCTTCGACCTGATCATGCAGCGGAACGCCATGTTGGAGATCACGTGTGCCCTCACGATTTGGCACCGGGCCAAGGTCCGCAATGCCCATCGCTTCCTGGTCCGAATTGGCCGTATCGGCTGACCTCCCTATGAGCTGCGCGAGGCCTGAGAGGACTGGCCCCTCTTGGGTCAGTCGCACGAATTCTTTCAATCTTTGCGCAATGTTCATGTCACCTCCAGTACGAGTTGTTCTATCCACTCATAGCGCAGATTCGCAAACGCGCAATGGGTATCAGGCCACCATCACGTGGCTCCTCTGCCTGGCCTTCTCACGCGCTTTCGTGCGGGCCTTCGTGCCCTTAGGTTTTTCAAGCTCCTGCTGGTTGCCTGCCACGAGCTGCCGCTCCTGCTCAACCTTCGGGAGCGGCTCGCGAACCAACTCGGGCACCTTCAGGAACTCCACCACCCGCTCGGCCGCCGCCGCGGCTCGGAAGAGCTCCCGGGGATCGTCCCGGAGGATTTGGATCCACGACTTCACGTAAGCCGCGTGCTGGGTGGGGTCATGGCCAATGCCCAGTCGTTCGCCCATCAGCATGCTGGAGATCTCGGCGACCAATTCTTCCTTGGCGTAGTCGATGCTCCCGAAGGCCCCTTTCTGGTCGCGGTTGAGGCGGGTGGGAAAGCCGGTCCAGTGGCCCAGCTCGTGCAACGCGGTGGCGTAGTAGCCGCTGGCCGAGTGGAAGGTGTTGCGCTGGGGCAAGTGAATGCTGTCCGTCATCGGCCGGTAGAACGCCTGGTTGCCCCCGTCGTGGTGGATCTCGGCTCCGCTACCCTTGAGCACCGCTTCGCAGGCCTGATGAATGTCGGGCTCTGGACGCGGGGGTGGCAGGACCAACGCCGGCAACCCATCGATTTGCATCGCGTTGAACACGCGGGGGAAGAAGACCTTGGGGTGGGCCTTGGCGATGAGATCGGGGTCCCCGCTCTTCTTGGCCTCTTCGACCGGTGACCAATCCCAGTATTCGATGACGCTGGCTTTCTCGCCTTTGCGAACCTGAGCGCCCACGAGCGCAGCTTGCTTGTAGGTCATCCACCGGTTGTCCTGGGTGTCCCAGGCGCTCTGCAGGGCCCACAGGTGGAGCAGGTTTCCGCCCCGGTAGCTCTTGCCCGTCGTGGGGTTCATGGGCAACCCGAGGTCCACGCGGGCGTCCCAGGGCTTGAGGAAGGGACCGGTGCCCTCCTCCATCTGGCGGATCAGGCGTTCGACGACGTCGCGGGAATGGCGCTGAAGGAAGCTTTCGTTGGGGGTGGCATCGGACACGGGCAGGCTCTCCTGGAAGGCAAGGAAAGGCGCCTGTCGGCAACGCCAAGGGGGTTAGGCTGGAAACTTCAATCGTGAATGGTGACGGCGCGCCCCTGCTCCAGCAGGCTCTCCAGCAACGCCAAGACCCGGTCGATGGTCAAACCGGTGCCGGGGTCTGTGTCGCCCTCCTGGAGCTGCACCCGGATGCCCTCGGGGGTTCGGTGCACGGTGAAACGGGGGGAGGCCGCCAGGGCGTCCTGGCGGTCCATGCTGTCGTCCACAAAAGCATCGGAAGGGATCATGGTTTCAGCATGCGACAAGATGGGGATTTGGCAAGCCCCCCGCCACGACCGCACCTGCTGACAGGGCGCCTGTAGGGCTGGATGAGAAATGGGACCACTGCTTCCGCCTGCGGTTGACGGCATTGAGCCCCAGCCTCTCTACAAGCCAGCCAACCGCAAAACGGTTGTTGTGAAACTGGCTCACACAGGCGTTTCCAAATCCGCCATGTCCCGCAGTGGTTTGATCCCCGCAATTCGAATCTCGGCCACGCGAGGCTTCTTGCCCCCATGGGAGATTTGGTAGATGCCGGCCTCGGGAAACTTCTCGCGAACGCGCTTCCAGAAGTCCTCCGCGTTGACAGGCTTCTTGCCCAACTCTTCCAACACGTATTGGCGGTAGTCGGCGTAAATGGCCGTCTTGTCGGTGCAAACACCGCTGTCGTAGGAAGCGTCGCGGTCCGCCATGTAGGCCATGGTCGTGTCCGATGCCATTCGGTTTTGCTCGGCCAGCGCCAGCACGGCGTCGGGCAGCTTTTCGGAAAACCCGCCACGCTCCATGAGGCGCAGCGCTCCTTCCAGCACCCAGTCCAGCACCTGGGCCATTTCCTCCTCGCTTTCGGTGATCTGCAGGTGGAAGTCAGGCTCACGCTTCTTTCCATTTCCCCCCTTCGCGCCCTCATGGGTCTTCTCACCCATGCGAACATTGAAGGGGATGGCCAGAACCTTTCGCCAGAACCCGTGCTCATGTCCGGAAACCGTGAACCAGGCGTTGACGCTGGCGAACAGTGTGCCGATCGGGAGGGTGGTGTATGCGTCTTTGCGCTTGGCCTCGACTTGGATCGGGTCACGGGAAATGAGCGCTTTCAGGACTTCCTGGATGGATGCGGCAAGGACCTTTGGCGTCTCCGTGACAATGTAGGCGCTCTTGCCCACCAGTGGGGCCATGGCAAAAGTCCCGTCCAGCTTCTCCAGACGCAGCGACACGTTGCGGGGGTGAAGGGCGCGCAGGATGTGGAGGAACGTGGACTTGCCATTGCTGCCCGACCCAACCAGGAAGAAGGCCTTCTCAAAGCAGATCGACATCAACGAGCTGGCCACCGCCTCCTGAAGGAGTGCACGCACCTCCAGGTCGGGCTGAAAGAGATCCAGGTATTGACCGAACTTCGAGTTGGGATCCAGCGGCTTGGGAGTGTAGTAGCCATCGCCGTCAACCTGTTCCAGCCGCAGCCTGGCAGGGACCTGGTAAGTGATTCCATGCTCCTTGGCGGCTGCCAGCACCCGAATGCGCGCCCTGGACGGCGTCTCGTCGTTCTGAAACAGGAGTGCTTGCCGCGGGCCCAAACCCTGTCCATACGTCGCAGAAAAAACGTCCTGATCAACGACCTCTTCCCCATCCGCCGCTGCGCGAGCACAACGCGGTTCGTCAGGCTTGACGATCTCAAGGTAACCCCCCTTGAGGGGAACGATGGCCCTGCGATCGGACTTCTTGGGCAACCAGCATTTTCGATCCCCCATCAGCTCAAGCACCGCCGTGTTGATGCAGCTGGTTGCATGACCTGCGTTCGCCTTGTCCTTGCGCTCCAATCGGAGCCAGGAAAGCGCCTTGGCCGCCATGTCCTTCTCCGAGCAACGGTCCCAGTAGCCTTGCTCAGGAAGCCAGCGGAAGAAGCTGCAATCGTCGTCACCATCCGGCAACTTGCCGCCGATCGCATACTCCTCCGTCGCTTTCAGGTGATCGGCAAAATCTGCCTCGAATGCTTGATCGCTCAAGGTTGCCTTGGGCGCTGGTGCTCCAAAAGCCGCCTTGGGGGCCGCATTCCCACGGAAGGAAAGGACATTGCTGGGGCGCCCATTGACACCCGAAGTTGGTGTTGTATCGTTCATGTGTGTGTTGTCCGTTTTTTGAACCCCGGTTGGCGCCGGGGTTTTTTGTTGATTACGCGGCCTGCTGGACGCGACTCATCCATTCCACCAGCGCTTGACGCATGGCTTCCGATGAAGTCTTGCCCTGGGCATCAGCCGCCGCTTGAAGCCGCCGCTTGAACGCTCGACTCACCCGCGCCTTCAACATTTCGTCTCGCGGTTGCGTCGCCTTCTTCGATGTGGGGGAGTTCGTCATTGCTCGTTTCCTGGGTGATGTGGTCCCGTTGTGGCCACAACCCCATCCAAACAGAGCCCACGAACTTGTCCAGATCAACTTCTTGACTAAAACCAATATCTGTTGCCTCAACAGCATTTTTTGCATAAACGAGAGGCAATTCACGCTTTTCAGCCAAGGTGTAACAGGTGCTTGTTACACCCCTTGTTACGGCTGAAACCCTGACCAGACAAGGTTTGTCACGGGTGTAACAGGTGTAACGAGTAGATCCATTGATTTGAAAAAGTGATTGGCCATTGAAGCCAAAATCTCTGATGCAGCTGCAAGTAATGCCTACCCACCCGTTACACCCGTTACACGCGCCTTCGCCGCTGCAAAGCCATTGAATCCATTGGACAAACTGCCGTAACAAGCACCTGTGATGGGTGTAACGGGTGCTTGTTCCGTCCCCGAGAAGATCATTCTTCGTTCGCACTCCCCTGGTTCGCACTGGCCACCTGCACTACCCGCTCGATGGCAAAGAACTTCCCGCGCAGCACGCCGCTTGCGTGCGCTTGCTGAAGGTGACCGGCGGCGCGCTTGCCGTAAGCCACCACCAACGATCCCGACGGCGCTGCCGTGCCGGTGGTTCCGTCGGGACGCACGAACTTCAGCCTCCCACGGGTGAACAGAATCGCCGTCGCGTTGGGGTGGGAAAGCACGCAGTCGTGCATCCATCCCGTCTCCATGCTGACCGGCACCAGGGCGATACCGCCGCCGGGGTGGTTGGCCAGCTTGCTCAACCACTTCTCCATCCCTTTTCCGTAAGGCGGGTTCATCCACACGAATGCCTGCATCGGCCACGGCGTTGCCAAGCCGTCCTGGCTCGGCGGGATCATTCGGCGGGCCGTGGGCGCCGGCAGCCGCGACGGGTCTTCGGGCGTGCAAGGATCGAGGTCAAAGCCGCGCCTTCCCCCCAGCGCCCTGACGATGGCAGGCGGGGTATACCAATCGACGCTCGTGTGGGCCTTGTCGCTTGCCTTGTAGCAAACGGAGGTGAGCCGGGTGGGTTTAGCCGCTGCGAGGCGGTTGGGGCGGGTGGCCCGTTTGAATTGAAGAACGTTGGACTGCATATCGATCCCGCATGTCGTTCCCAATCGGAACGGACACGAGATTGCAGTTCTGACCCTGTAGGCCATCCACGCGCAAACGCCGTTTTATCGGGACAAGTGTCCCGATAATGGCCGGAAAGCATTGGCGCGACTCGCCTAGGTGTTTACCGACAAGAAGTCGGGAATGAGGTTTAGTCGGCGGCTTTCGCGGCGCTTTCGGCGGCGGAATCGAGCACGCCAATGGCCCAGTCGTGGAAGGGCTGACGTGCTTCGCTGCTTACCCACGGTGCATCTAGGGCTTCAATCACCGTAAGCGCACGCGCCGGCAGTTGTGGGTGAAGCGAAGCAAACCCCACTAGGCGATCGACGTCGTTGTAGGCCCAGGGAAGGTCTTGCTCCAAGCCTTCAAGGCCAAGTTTCTTCAATGCGGCCACGACGTCACCGAGGCGTTGCGCCAGAACGTCGGATGAAATGCGTTCGGCACCGGCACAACGTCTCACCGATGACCACCTGTATTGCGCGCCTTGGCGATTATTCTTGACGGGCTTGTGTTCTGGGATCAACCCTTCGTTGCGCTGGCGACGTTTCTTCAGTGCATCCTTGGAAATGCCCAGCATGTAGGCAGCCACGCCAGGGCCGACCCATTCCAGCTTGCCTGACTTTGCCCTGGAAAACTCCTCATCCTCAGCCGCTGTCAACGCCAGGGGCTTCGGCTCCTTCGACGGCCGGCCAGGGCGCCCGCCCAGAATGTCTGGATCACGCGTGCTCAAAGCCGACCACTTCCTTTTTCGAACGGCCGCACTGGCTTTGCCTCGTGGGTGGCACTGTCCAACCGCTCTTCTAGATCACTGGCATGCTGGCGCGACCGTGCGGCCTCGATCAGGTGCTGTGTGCCGGTGAGCACGGCCACAAACGCATCCTGGTAAGCCTGACGTGCCTCCGTGCTTGTCCAAGGCTGGGCCAACGCTTCTTCTAAGGTGCCTTCCCACACGTCACCCCCGTCCAAGGCCTGCGCGAGAACGACGTCATCCACGACCAGCACGTGGCCGGCGATTCGGTTACCCACCAACGCCCAATCGTGTGGGGCCATGGCTACGTCCCGCAGGGTAGCCAAGTGGGAAATCCGCCCCAGCTTCTTCTGAAGCCTTGCCACCTCGTCCTTGGCCTGCCGAAGGGCCAGCTCCAACTCAAATTCCCGTGCTCGTTGCTGCGCCTGATCCAATTCGGTTTGGAGGCGGCGTTCCTTGGGCGTCTTTCCCCGACGAGCCTCCTGCCAAGCCACCAGATCACCGTAGAGGTATTTCACGTGCTGGTTCAACCCAGCCCCGACCAGGCCCGCTCCCTTCTGGAACGGGGGGCCAAGGGGAGGCGAACGGCGACGCCACTCACCCAGCGTGTCGAAATGAACACCAAGGTATCGGGCGGCGGCCCGGGTGCTCACCGTTGGCGGGGGTAATCCCGCCGCAGCACGATCAAGCTCCCGATCCAACGCATCGGCTTGCCGCGTCAGAAACTGCTCTTCTGTCCGTTGAAGTTCAATCGTCATCCAGGGCCGTGATCTGGTTTCTGGGAGCAAAAATAGTAACCGGTTCGTCCTTCGATTCATCGAGCCGAGGCTTGTCCGCGCCCTTGAGCCGGTTCCACACCCGTGGGCTACGGGCAATCATCAGCTCCTCCACTTCCGTAAAGGCCTCGCGCAACCGTTTCCATTCTTGATCGGTGTAGAGCTTGCTCACCTCAGCCATACCGCGGTCTCCAGGCTGGGACACGTGGTGGTGGAGCATCTGTGAGACCACACGGCTTTCCCCGAGATGGAGACCGGCATACCTCCCCAACGTCCGGCGGAGATCGTGGGGGGTCAGCCCTTGATCCACGTCGTTCCGGACGTCCGTCAGGCCCGCGTCCCGGCGCACATTGGCCAGGATGGACTTGCTGTCAGAGTAGTGCCCCGTCTTGCTGCGATTGGAACGGGCAGGAAAGACATACTTTGAGCGCAGCACTTCGTGCTCTGCCTTCTCCATTGCTTCTTGAAGCCCTGCGACCACGGCTTTTGAAGCGCCACTCTTGCGCGCCGCTTCCATCAGTTGGCGGGCTGCAGCAAGCTCCTTCTTGGGACCCACCTCGTCCATTCGGGTGTCCAAGCGTCGTCGCAGGATCCGCTGGGCGAAGTAGCAAACAGGCAAGAAACGGCTCTCGCCGGACTTGGTGTCGCTCATGAAGACCTGCGGCCCGGTCCGGCCGGTGTAAGGGTTCACCGCGTCCGGTTCACCGAGCCAGACCCAAGAAACCTCACGCTGGGAGAGCTCGCCTTTGGTGCATCGATCAAACCAGCGCAACTCCACTGCCTCGTTTCGCCGAGTGCCCCATAGCAAGGTCAACATAAGGTAGTCAGCCGCTCCGGCGTTGTGGCCGCCCTGCTCGTCCCGTCGGGCCAAAATGGCTTTCATCACGCGAGGCAGCGTGTCGTCGTCCAGCGGGTTTCTGACCGCCGCCCGTTCGTAATGCTTGCGCAATTCGCGGGCACTGCGCACCAACTTCTTGCTGAAAATGATGGAGAACGGATTGAACGACAGCAGCGGCTGGCGCCCTGAGATGCTGGCTTCTTCCACTTCTTTGAGCACCACGTGCTTCACGCCCCGGTAGGCATCGGTGAAGGTGTGCTCAGCTGCAGCAACTCCAGAGGCCTTCACCCGCTGGATGTATTTCCCCGTGATGCCCAAGGATTCCAAGGTAGCGGTGTCGAGCTCGGCCCAGTCGTCGTGTCCCATCAACGCGTTGCGCATCGCCGTGGGGATCCGATTGGAGCGGGCCATGGCGCTGCGGCGCATGGCCTCGTAGGCCTTTCGGATGTCCGCTTCGCGCAGTTCCTTCACCGTCCTGTCCGCCAAAGCCACTTCAGGTCGGGCCAAGCGAGCCATGCTGTCTTTGTAGGCAGACACGCTGTTGGCTTTGACCAAGCCCCTTGCCAAGCGGTCTTCCATGTCCGCCAGGTAGGAGGCCATGCACTGGCGCACGGTGATGCTTGCCAGCCGCTCGATGCTCTCTTCGACCCTCCGGACCTTGGCCTGGTGGGCCTTGGGGTTCTCTCCGGTGTCCATCAGGATAGCCAGATGGGCCCGTGCCTTCTCATAGGCCTCAGCCAAGCCCATATCCGTCGCGTTGCCCAAGGCGAATCGACGCACCCCCTTAGGACCTCGCCTCACCACCTCGTAGGTGACCTTCGTCTTCCCCACGTAGAACCCAAATCCGACAGGGGCGCCTTGACCCGCATCCACGATCCGATAGGGCTTCCCAATGTCGGCCTGCGAGCGGGGGACCAGCTTGATGCGATCGCCGACGCGCTCGGGAATGACGTGGGTTGAAAGCTGCAGCAGCTGAGCATGGGTCAGACTAAACTTGAACGCCGCTCGTCGGGCGCCCGTTTCTGTCGCAACATTTTTTGCCATGGATGCAAGCGCTCCTTTTTCTGTCGCAACAGGATTCTGACCTCAACCAAGAGTCGTCGCAACAGGATCGCAACAAAAAACACCGTTAGTTGCCGTTTCTGACCGGAAGTGGCCGTTACAAATCGAGGCGTAAATTTTGCAAACCACTGATTCAAAAGAAAACAAGAAACAGATCAAGGCCAGCGCAGAACACACGCCTCTAATGAAGCAGTTCTTCGCAGCGAAGTCCGAGTACCCGGATCTGCTGCTGTTCTTCCGCATGGGCGACTTCTACGAGCTGTTCTACGACGATGCACGCAAGGCTGCACGCCTGCTCGACATCACCCTGACCCAGCGCGGCAGTTCCGGCGGCGCCCCGATTCCGATGGCCGGTGTGCCCGTGCATGCCTACGAGGGCTACCTGGCACGGCTGGTGGCGCTGGGCGAATCCGTGGCGATCTGCGAGCAGATCGGCGACCCGGCCCTGGCCAAGGGGCTGGTCGAGCGCAAGGTGGTCCGCATCGTCACCCCCGGTACGGTCACCGACGAAGCACTGCTCGACGAACGCCGCGACACCCTGCTGATGGCCCTGTCGCGCACCCGGCAGGGCTACGGCCTGGCCTGGGCCGACCTCGCCGGTGGCCGCTTCCTGGTCAACGAGGTCGACACCGACGACGCGCTGGAAGCCGAGCTGGCGCGCCTGGAGCCGGCCGAGCTGCTGGTGCCGGACGAGGAGAACTGGCCGGACTTCCTGCGCCAGCGCAGCGGTGTGCGTCGCCGCGCGCCATGGCTGTTCGATGCGGACAGCGGTCGTCGGCAGCTGCTGGCCTTCTTCAAGCTGCATGACCTGAGCGGCTTCGGCATCGACGACAAGCCACGCGCCACGGCCGCCGCAGGCGCCCTGCTCGGCTATGTCGAAGAAACCCAGAAGCAGCGCCTGCCGCACCTGACCTCGATCGCGATGGAAACCGCCGGCGAGGCGATCGCCATGAACGCCGCGACCCGCCGCCACCTGGAGCTGGATACGCGGGTCGACGGCGATACCCGCAATACCCTGCTGGGCGTGCTCGACAGCACCGTCACGCCGATGGGCGGCCGCCTGCTGCGTCGCTGGCTGCATCGCCCGTTGCGCCTGCGCGAGGTGCTGGTACAGCGCCACCATGCGGTAGCGACGCTGATCGATCGCGGCAGCGATGGCGACATCCGCGAACAGTTCCGTCGCCTGGGTGACCTCGAGCGCATCCTCACCCGCGTCGCCCTGCGCTCGGCACGCCCCCGCGATTTCTCGACACTGCGCGATGGCCTGGGCCTGTTGCCTGCGGTGCGCGACGTGCTGGCGCCACTGGACTCGCCACGCCTGCAGGCGCTGTACGCCGCGCTGGGCGAGCATGACGACTGCGCGCAGCTGCTCGCGCGTGCCATCGCTGAAATGCCGCCGCTGAAACTCAGCGATGGCGGCGTGCTGGCCGATGGCTTCGACGAGGAGCTGGATGAGCTGCGACGCCTGTCCACGAACGCCGACCAGTTCCTGGTCGACCTTGAGCGGCGCGAGCGCGAAAGCAGCGGCATTGCCACACTGAAGGTCGGCTACAACCGTGTGCACGGCTATTACATCGAGATCAGCAAGGGCCAGGCCGACCGCGCACCGGTGCACTACACGCGCCGCCAGACCCTCACCAACGCCGAGCGCTACATCACCGAAGAACTGAAGGCGTTCGAGGACAAGGTACTGTCCGCGCGCGACCGCTCGCTGTCGCGCGAGAAGTTCCTGTATGAGCAGCTGCTGGACACGCTGGGTGCACAGCTGGAGCCGCTGAAGCAGTGTGCCGCCGCGTTGAGCGAACTGGATGTGCTGGCCGCATTCGCCGAGCGCGCGCAGGCACTGGACTGGTCGCGCCCGGAACTGGAAACGGCACCCTGCCTGAAGATCGAGCGCGGCCGTCACCCTGTCGTGGAAGCCGTGCGCGAGCAGCCCTTCGAGCCGAACGATCTGGACCTGCACCCGGACCGCCGGATGCTGGTCATCACCGGCCCGAACATGGGCGGTAAATCCACCTACATGCGGCAGAATGCACTGATCGTGCTTCTGGCCCACATCGGCTCCTTCGTACCGGCCAGCCGCGCCGTGATCGGCCCGATCGACCGCATCCTGACCCGCATCGGCGCCGGCGACGATCTCGCCCGCGGGCAGTCGACCTTCATGGTCGAAATGGCCGAGACCAGCTACATCCTGCATCACGCCAGCCCACATTCGCTGGTGCTGATGGATGAGATCGGCCGCGGCACCTCCACCTATGACGGCCTTGCCCTGGCCGACGCGGTGGCCCGCCACCTCGCCTACGAGAACCGCTGCTACACACTGTTCGCCACCCACTATTTCGAGCTGACCGCGCTGGCCGACGAGCAGTACGAGGGCGGCCGCAGCGGTATCGCCAACGTGCACCTGGATGCGGTCGAGCATGGCGAAGCGCTGGTGTTCATGCACGCTGTGAAGGACGGCCCGGCCAACCGCAGCTTCGGACTGCAGGTGGCCGCGCTGGCCGGCCTGCCTCGATCGACCGTGGCACAGGCGCGGCGGCGCCTGGCCGAACTGGAACAACGGGGCAGCGAGAGCCATGCGGCGGAGCTGGCCCCTCAGGCGCTGGATGCCCCGCAGCAGTTCGGCCTGTTCAATGCCCCGTCCAGCAAGGCGCAGGAGGCGCTGGCCGCCATCGATCCGGACGAACTGACGCCCAAACAGGCGCTGGAAGCGCTGTATCGGCTGAAGTCACTGCTGTAACCGGCATGGGACCGGCGCAACGCCGGCCCCCCTCCCGCCCCCGGTCAGAGCGAGCCTGCGCCCGGCAGCCTTCGCATTTCCGTCGTGCAGGCGGCGTTATGCTCGGGCGGTCCTTCCTTCACAGAACGGAGACCGCCATGAACACCGAATCCCTCGCCGCATCCCTCTTCCAGCAGCTGCAGCAGGGGCAAGGCCTGCAGCAGGTTTCCCAGCAGCTCGGCCTGGACAGCAGCCAGACCACCCAGGCGGTGGGCAGCGCCTTGCCGCTGCTGCTGGGCGCAATGGGCCAGAACGCCAGCGAGCCGCAGGGCGCGCAGTCCCTGCTCAATGCGCTGCAGCGTGACCATCTGGGCAGTGGTGGGGGTGGCGGCTTCGACCTCGGCAGCATCCTCGCCGCAGTGATGGGTGGCGGCGGCAGCGGCGCCACCGATGGGGCCGGCATCCTCGGCCACATCTTCGGTGGCCAGCAGCCGCAGGCCGCGCAGGTGCTTGGCCAGAAGACCGGCCTGGACAGCGGCACCTCCGGCAAGCTGCTGGCGATCCTTGCGCCCATCGTCATGTCCTTCCTGGCCCAGCGCTTCGCCCAGCAGGGCAACGCCAGCGAACTCAGCAGCGCCCTCGGCCAGGAGGCGCAGCAGTCCGGCGGCATCGGCAGCATGCTGGGCGGTGTGCTCGATCAGGACGGCGACGGCCAGTTCGGGGCCAGCGACCTGCTGAAGCTCGGCTCGGGGTTGCTCAAGCGCTGATCGCACACACCCGTACAAGCCCCGGACCTAATAGACAGCCACTATCGCATTGGTTGAATCAATCGAATTTACCGATCCACAGGCGCCACCTAATGTGGGTCGGGCCTCCCCCGATTCCACCTTTCGCCAGTCCACAGGTAGAGACCCATGAAAAGCGAAGCGAAGTGCCCCTTCAACCATGCCGTCGTCGGTGACGCGACGACCAACCGCGACTGGTGGCCGAACCAGCTGCGCGTGGACCTGCTCAACCAGCATTCCGCGCGCTCCAACCCGCTCGATGCCGGCTTTGATTACGCATCGGCGTTCAAGAGCCTGGACTATGCCGCGCTGAAGGCAGACCTGAAAGCACTGATGACGGACTCGCAGGACTGGTGGCCGGCCGATTTCGGTCACTACGGCGGCCTGTTCATCCGCATGGCGTGGCACAGCGCCGGCACCTATCGCATCGGTGATGGCCGCGGTGGCGGCGGCCGCGGCCAGCAGCGCTTCGCCCCGCTCAACAGCTGGCCGGACAACGTCAGTCTGGACAAGGCGCGACGCCTGCTGTGGCCGATCAAGCAGAAGTACGGCCAGGCCATCTCCTGGGCCGACCTGCTTATCCTGACCGGCAATGTCGCGCTGGAGTCGATGGGCTTCAGGACACTGGGCTTCGCCGGTGGCCGTCCCGATACCTGGGAACCGGATCAGGATGTGTACTGGGGCCGCGAAACCACATGGCTGGGCGGTGACGTGCGCTACAAGCATGGCTCCGAGGGCGTGGTGGAATCCCACGGCGTGCTGGTGTCCGATGACGATGCCGATGGCGACGTGCATTCGCGCAAGCTGGAGAACCCGCTGGCCGCAGTGCAGATGGGCCTGATCTATGTGAATCCCGAGGGCCCCGACGGCAATCCTGACCCGGTACTGGCTGCACATGACATCCGTGACACGTTCGGCCGCATGGCGATGGACGATGAAGAAACGGTGGCGCTGATCGCCGGCGGGCACAGCTTCGGCAAGACCCATGGCGCCGGCCCGGCAGACAACGTCGGCAAGGAGCCTGAAGCGGCCGATCTGGAGAGCCAGGGCCTGGGCTGGGCCAACAGCTTCGGCAGCGGCAAGGGCGGCGACACCATCACCAGTGGCCTGGAAGTCACCTGGACCCGTACTCCAGCGCAGTGGAGCCATGACTTCTTCGAGAACCTGTTCAAGTACGAATGGGAACTGACCAAAAGTCCGGCCGGCGCGCATCAATGGGTGGCCAAGGATGCCGAGGCGGTCATTCCCGATGCGCACGACGCCTCGAAGAAGCACCGCCCGACCATGCTGACCACCGATCTGTCGCTGCGCATGGATCCCGCCTACGAAAAGATCTCGCGCCGCTTCCTGGCCGATCCGCAGGCGTTTGCCGATGCGTTCGCGCGCGCCTGGTTCAAGCTGACCCATCGCGACATGGGGCCGCGCGCGCGCTATCTGGGGCCGGAAGTGCCGGCCGAAGAGTTCATCTGGCAGGATCCGCTGCCGGCCGCAAAGCACCCGCTCATTGAGGCCAGGGATGTGGCCACCCTGAAGCAGGCGATCGCCGCAAGCGGCCTGAGCGTCCCTGAACTGGTCTCCACGGCCTGGGCATCGGCCTCCACCTTCCGTGGCTCGGACAAGCGGGGCGGCGCCAATGGTGCGCGCATCCGCCTGGCACCGCAGAAGGACTGGCCGGTAAACCAGCCCGCCCGTCTGGCCAAGGTGCTGGCCGCGCTGGAAAAGGTGCAGAGCGGGTTCAATGCCGGCAGTAAAAGGCAGGTGTCGCTGGCCGACCTGATCGTGCTGGCCGGTGGCGTGGGCATCGAACAGGCCGCCAAGGCCGGTGGGCACGACATCAGCGTACCGTTCACGCCGGGCCGTACCGACGCCAGCCAGGAGCAGACCGACGTGGAATCGTTCGCGGTGCTGGAACCGGCGGCCGATGGATTCCGCAACTACCTCAAGGGCGCCTACAGCGTTCCGGGCGAAGCGCTGCTGATCGACCGGGCGCAACTGCTGACGCTGACCGCCCCGGAGCTGACCGTGCTGGTCGGTGGCCTGCGCGTACTGGGTGCCAATGCCGATGGCAGCGCGCACGGCGTCTTCACCGATCGGCCCGGGACACTCAGCAACGACTTCTTCGTCAACCTGCTGGACATGGGCACGCAGTGGAAGGCCACCGGTCGTGAAACCTACGAAGGCCGCAGCCGCAACGACGGCGCCGCACGCTGGACCGCCACCCGTGCTGATCTGGTATTTGGATCCAATGCGGTGCTGCGTGCGCTGGCAGAGGTCTATGGCAGTGCAGACGGCGAGAAGAAGTTCGTGCAGGACTTCGTCGCGGCGTGGACCCGGGTGATGGAGCTGGACCGCTACGACCTGCACGGCTGATCACCGGCAGGCCCGGCGCTGCTGTCGGAAGGCCCACCGGGCATGGCCCGGCGCTGCCACTGAAGGGCTCGCCGGGCATGGCCCGGCGCTGCCTTGGGGGCGTTCGCGTTACAGCGCGTCGATGTCGCCCAGCGCGCGGATCAGACGCCGCGCGCGCTTGTCCGGCTTGTGCTCCGGTGGCTGGAAGCCGTCGCGCGCGGCGATGCGCAGTGCGCGCTGCTGGGCGCGCCGTGCCTTCGAGGCCTCGCTCTCGGCATACAGCTGGTGCGCGACCGGGGCAGGCCCGCGCTGGTCGCTCAGGCCCATCACCTGGATCTCGAAATGCTCCTCGCCGCGATCGACCTGCAGGTGCTCACCCACGCGCACCGCGCGCGAGGACTTCGGCCGCTGACCGGCCACGCTGACCTTGCCGGTTTCGATGGCCTGCTTGGCCAGGCTGCGGGTCTTGAAGAAACGGGCCGCCCACAACCAGATGTCCAGACGGACACTGGGCGACAGCGGGGAAAGCTCAGGCATCGGCAGGTACTACTCCGTTCGCTTGTTCAGGGGGCGCGGATTGTCGGGGTCGGTGCGGCAGCCGCTGCCCCCGATCAGGGTCGGTGCTCCGGCAGCGAGATCCTGGCGCTGGCTGCCGACCAGACATTCGGGGCGGTCGGTCGGCCGCACCTGGGTATCGCCCAGCCGGTCTCCCGACGAACATGCGGCCAACAGGCCGCCAATCAAGGCCAACGTCATCGACCTCACCTGCTGTCGTTGATGCATTGCCACATCCCGCGAACCGGCTTGGTGCTAGTGTGCGCCTCCCGGGATTCGATCACCACCCCATGGCCAAAGCGCCGCTTGACCTGACCGCCGGCCCGATCGGCCGCAATCTCCTGCTGTTCTCGCTGCCGATCCTGGCGGGCAACATCGCGCAGTCGCTGAACGGTTCGGTGAACGCGGTATGGGTCGGGCGCTTCCTCGGCGAAGCGGCACTGACTGCCACCGCGAACGCCAACAACATCATGTTCTTCCTGATCGGTTCGGTGTTCGGCTTCGGCATGGCCTCCACCATCCTGATCGGCCAGGCCATCGGTGCACGGGATATCGCCCAGGCACGGCGCGTGGTCGGCACCAGTGCCACGTTCTTCATCGGCCTGTCGGCGATCATCGCCATCGCCGGCTGGTTCATGGCTCATCCGCTGCTGGCGGCGATGGGCACGCCGGCGGCCTCGCTGCCACTGGCCGAGGCCTATCTGCGCATCATCTTCCTGGCAATGCCGACGTTGTATGCCTTTGCCTTCCTCAGCGCCGCGCTGCGCGGTGCCGGTGACTCGCGTACGCCGTTCCGCTTCCTGCTGCTGTCGGTCGTGCTGGACATCGCATTGAATCCGGTACTGATCTTCGGCATGGGGCCGTTCCCGGAGCTGGGCATCGCCGGCTCGGCCTGGGCCACGCTGGTGTCGCAGACCCTCTCGCTGGGCGGCCTGCTGCTGTACATGCGGCACAAGCGCCACACGCTGTGGCTGGGTCGCGCCGACATGCGCCTGTTCAAGCTGGACCTGACCATCCTCAAGGCACTGGTGGTCAAAGGCGTGCCGATGGGCCTGCAGATGGTGCTGATCTCGCTGTCGGTGATCCTGCTGATGACCATGGTCAACCAGTACGGCACCGAAACTGCAGCGGCCTATGGCGCCTCGTTGCAATTGTGGAACTACGTGCAGATGCCGGCGATGGCGATCGGCGCGGCCTGTTCCACGATGGCCGCACAGAACGTGGGTGCCCAGCAGTGGGATCGCGTCCGCGGCACCGCACGCAAGGGCGTGCTGTTCAATTTCCTGCTGACCGGTGCGTTGATCCTGCCGCTGGTGCTGCTGGACCAGTACTCGCTGGCCCTGTTCCTGCCGCAGGGCAGCGAGTCGCTGCAGATCGCGCGCCACCTCAACCATGTGGTGGTCGGCTCGTTCCTGTTCTTCGGCGTAAGCTTCGTGATTTCCGGCGTGGTGCGCTCGACGGGTGCGGTGATTCCACCACTGCTGATCCTGGCCGCGTCACTGTGGGGCGTGCGCGTTCCGTTCGCCGAACTGCTGCAGCCCTATTGGGGCGCAGATGCAATCTGGTGGAGTTTCCCGGTCAGTTCTCTGGTGTCGATGCTGCTGTCGCTGGGGTACTACCGCTGGGGGGGATGGCGCAAGGCGAAGATGATCAGCACACCCGCGAAGGCCGAGGCGATTGCCACACCGTCGGAGATTCCCGCCTGCCCACCGTCACCGGTGGCGGACCCGGATGCCGTGACCCGGTAGCGCCGGGCATGGCCCGGTGCTACCGCTTGTTCTTCGCGGCGTTGTGCTTGGCCGCCGCGCGCATCAGGGTCTTGAACGCCGTGGCATCGGGCATGGTGCCTTCATGGATGTCGATCGCGCGCCGCGTGTTGCCTTCCAGGCTGGCGTTGAACAGGCGCTTCGGGTCCGGCAAGGCCGCGCCCTGGGCGAAGGTCAGCTTCACTGCCTGCTTGTAGGTCTCACCGGTGCACAGGATGCCGTGATGTTCCCATACCGGTATGCCCCGCCATTTCCAGGTTTCCTGCACCTCCGGCAGCGCTTCATGGATCAGCGCCCGAACGCGTGCCAGCGTTTCACCGCGCCAGTCACCCAGTTCCGCGATGCGCGCATCGATCAGTGCGGCCGCGGGTGTTCCGGCGTCGTCGGGGTTCGGTGCATGCGTGGTCATCGTGTGCTCTCGTCGGCGGAACGTCCGGAATGGCGGGCTTACATGCGTTCGCCGGGCAATGCAGCGGCCTGGCGGACCCACTCGAGGAACTGCGCTTCATCCAGCATGCCCTCCTGCGTGATGTGCAGGTAGCGGGTATCGGCGCTTCTGGACGGCTCCGGTGGCATCGGTTGCAGGGCCGCGCCGCGGAAGAACGCGACCTTGATGTAACGGGCGAAGCAATGGAAGCTGAGGAACCAGCCGGCATCGGCGGCCACCGCGTACATCGGCGAGTTCCACTTCACCGCTTTGTGCACGCCGGGCACGGCTTGGCCTATCAGTGCGTCGAGGCGTGCGCCGATGGGCTGCTTCCAGTCCGGCATGGCGGCGATGTACGCCTGCACCGGCGCATCACCCTCGCCCTTGGCGATCTGCGGATTTCCCCCGGACAGGAGCCTGGGTGCAGTGGAAGGTGCGGCTCGCTTGGAAGGCATCGCACGGCGCATGCATGGGAATGAAGCCGCAGACTAGCGCCATCGGCAGCCTGCGGTCACGGCGCACTGCGCCATCGCTTCAGTCCGCCAGCGAGGCCAGGAACTGGCGCCATTCGGGCAGCTGTCGTTGGCGTTGAAGCGAGCGCATCAGGAGCGCCATCACCACACCGAACAGGCCGCCCGCCAGCAATCCGGCACCCAGCAGCAGGCCGAGTGGACGCTCACCGCCCTGCCACAGCAGCAGCCACATCAGGGCGCACCAGAACAGGCCGAACAGCAGCCCCTGCACCAGCGCGTTGATGCGGAAACCGGCCAGGATCGGCGGCGGCACAGCGACGCCCATCCGCCACAGCGTCCGATGCAGCAACGGTGCGGACTGCGCGCGAGGCAGCCCCTTGTCGTCCAGCAGACGAAGCGCCGCGCGGATGCGGTCGGGATAGCGCAGGTCGTTCTTGTTCATCGCACGAACCTAGCGGATGCAGGAGCACAAACGCAAACGGCCGCCCGAAGGCGGCCGTCGCGGCAACAACCGGAGTTGTCTATCAGGCCTTTTCGGCCAGACGGGCAGCCTTGGCCTGCGCAGCGGCAGCCAGGTCTTCCTTGATGCGGGCAGCCTTGCCTTCCAGGCCACGCAGGTAGTACAGCTTGCCGGCGCGGACCTTGCCGCGGCGCTTCACTTCGACCGAGTCGATGATGGCGCTGTGGGTCTGGAAGACGCGCTCGACGCCGTAGCCGTGCGAGATCTTGCGGACGGTGAACGAGGAGTTCAGGCCGGCATTCTTGGTGCCGATCACAACGCCTTCGTAGGCCTGCACGCGCTCACGGTTGCCTTCCTTCACCTTCACGTTGACGACAACGGTGTCGCCCTGGCTGAACTTCGGCAGTTCGCGGGTGATCTGGGCGGATTCGAATTCCGCGACGATGGACTTGTTCAGCTTGCTCATGGGTTACACCGATTCTTGTTCGGGTGGGCGTGTCGATTCGACAACGTAGGCTCATGCAGTCACCGGACTGTGCTGCACGTTTGTTTTGGGTACTGCGCACGCCAGCCGGGGCCGGCGGGAATTGGCCATGATAGCCGATAACGCCAGCCCTGCGCTAGGGGCTGGCCTTTTGTTTCCGGGCCTGACGGCCCTGCTCCAGCAGTTTGCGGTCGGTCTTGCCCAGCGCCTGTTCATCCAGCAGGTCCGGGCGCCGCTGGGCGGTACGGACCAGGGACTGCTGGCGGCGCCAGGCGGCGATGGCCGCGTGGTTGCCCGAGCGCAGCACCTCCGGCACGACCCCCAGCGGGTGCTGGGCCGGCTGGCTGTAATGCGGGCAGTCGAGCAGGCCGAGGTCGCCCTCGAAGCTGTCCTGTGCCGCCGATTCAGCGTCGTTCAGGGCCCCCTCCTGCAGGCGGGCCACGGCGTCGATGATGACCGCTGCGCCCAGCTCGCCGCCGGACAGTACGTAGTCGCCGAGGGAAATCTCCTCGTCGACATTGGCTTCCAGGAAGCGCTCGTCGATGCCCTCGTAGCGCCCACAGAGCAGGACCATGCGCGGCAGCGCCGCCAGTTCACGGACCTTGGCCTGGGTCAACGGCGCCCCCTGCGGGCTGAGGTAGATCACCCTGGCCGGGGTCGGATCGGCATTGCGGATCGCCTGCAGGCAGGCCTGCAGCGGTTCGATCAGCATCACCATGCCCGGGCCACCGCCGAAGGGACGGTCGTCCACCCGGCGGTAGTTGCCTTCGGCGTAATCACGGGGATTCCAGCCGTGAAGGCTGAACAACCCTTTCTCCTGCGCGCGTCCGACCACGCCCAGTCCAGCAGACTGGGCGAGGAACTCGGGGAACAGGGTGATGACGTCGAAACGCATGCTCAGAACTCGGGATCCCAGTCGACCACGACCAGGTTCGCCTCGAAGTCCACCGAAACGACGAAGTCCGGCAGCACGAACGGGATCATCCGCTCGCGGTCGCCACGGACCACCACCACGTCGTTGGCACCGGTGCTGAACAGGTGCGAGACCTGGCCCAGGGCAACGCCCTCGGTCGTCTTCACGTCCAGGCCTTCCAGGTCGACCCAGTAATATTCATCCGGATTCGGCGGCGGCAGCGCGCTGCGCGGCACATAGATCTCGGTGCCACGCATGGCTTCGACCGCGTCACGGTCCTCGACGCCGGGGAAACGCGCGACCAGGTGCTTGCCGCTGTCGCGACCCCGCACACCTTCAATCGTGGTTTCCACGCCGGACGGACTGCGCACGATCCATGGCTGGTAACGGAAAATGGCGGAACGTGGCTCGGTCCAGGACTCGAGCTTGATCTCGCCGCGCACACCAAAAGCGCCGACAATCCTGCCCAGCAGGATGCGGCGCTCGATATCTTTCATCTGCTTCAACCAGGAGGGCCACGCCGGAGCGTGGCCCGTCAGGATCAGGCCGCAGCGGCCTGGGACTTGGTCGCTTCCTTGATCAGGTTGCGGACCTTGTCGGTCGGCTGGGCGCCGTTCTTGACCCAATGGTCAACGCGGGCCAGATCCAGCTCGATGCGCTTCTCGGCGCCCTGGGCGACCGGGTTGTAGAAGCCAACGCGCTCGATGTTGCGGCCGTCGCGCGCGCTGCGCACGTCGGTGACGATGATGTGGTAGAACGGACGCTTCTTGGCGCCGCCGCGGGTCAGTCGAATCTTGACCATGGTGTGTTTTCCTATTGCCCAGTCGCCAGGATGGCGAGGTAAGCGGGCGATTATAGCGGCAGAGCGTGACCGAGCCAACCCCATGCGTCACGGTAGCGCCGGGCCATGCCCGGCGGCCGGCAGGCCATGCATCCGTTCAGGAAAGCGGTTGCCACGGCACGCCGGCCAGTACCGCCCGGCCCTGTTCAGCCAACGCCAGCGAGCCGGTCAGGGCCCGCCCATCAATGCTCTGCAGCGCCCAGAGTCCGCTGGCGTTGCAGGCAAACGCAGCCTGCACTCCATGCAGGGCGCCTGCCGGCAGGGGCCGGCACACCTGCGGTCCGTTCCAATGCTCACGCAGCAGGGCCTCTGCGGTACCCCGCAGCGCGGCGGCGCGTGGCCAGATCAGCTGGTGCCCATCATGCACGGCCACGTTCCAGGTCGTGCCCTCGCTGACGTGCCCCTGCGTGTCCACGAAAAGCGCGTCGTCAAACCCGTCGGCCATCGCCGCGCGCCGCTGCGCGAACAGGCCGAACGTGCCGACGTGCTTGATCTGCGGCAGCTCCCGCTGCCAGGTGACGCTGCGCACGCGGCGCGGCGTGGACAGCGATACCGGCGCGGATACCGCCACCAGCACATCGACCGCCACGCGGGCCAGTGGATCGCGGAAGTCGAAGTGACGCGAGAACACCGTCACCCGCAGCGAGGCGTCGGCAAGACCGGCCCTCTGCAGCGCCTGCGCCATCCAGCCCCGCACCTGCGCCGTGTCCAGCTCGCTGCCGAACAGGTCTCGTGTGGCCTGCGACAGTCGAGCCAGATGCAGGTCCAATCCCTGCACTGCTCCGCCACGCACCTGCAGCGAGGTGAAGTGACCGTAATTCACCAGCGCCGGCAGCAGATCCTCCACCTGCGCCGGCTGGCCGTTGCAGGTCAGCATCATCGCAGCAGCGCCTGCGCCTGTTCCCACATGCCGCGCAGCACGTCAGCGGCCGGCCGCGCCGGTGCCATCCACGCCGACTGCCCGGCCCAGGCCTGCATCGCCGCCAGCCGGTTCTCGCGTGTGGCCTGCGCGCGCATCGGCCCGGTCAGTCCACGCTGTACCGGGTACGGGCGCGGAGCCGGCGCACCGGCCGCCGCAGCGGCGCGTACATAGGGCGTTGCCAGGCCGCGGCCCAGTCGGCCACTGAACGCACGCGTCGGCCAGGTATCCTCCGGTTCCGTGATCGCCAGCGCGTCGGCCCAGGCCGGCGCCAGTGCTGCCTCCGGTGTGCGCAGGAACGCGGTGCCGATCTGCACCGCGCTGGCACCCAGCGTCAATGCCGCGGCGATGCCACGCCCGTCGGCGATGCCACCGGCCGCGATCACCGGAACTTGAAGATGGTCCGCAAGCCGCGGCAGCAGTGCGAACAGGCCGACCAACTGGCGTTCGGCCAGCGCCGGATCGAAGGCCCCGCGATGGCCACCGGCTTCAGCCCCCTGTGCCACCACCGCATCGGCCCCGGCGTCCTGTGCAGCCCGCGCTTCGGCCAGCGTGGTGGCACAGGCGATCCAGGCAATGCCGGCGTCCTTCAACCGCTGCACATGCGCGGGGGAAAGCACGCCCATGATGGTCGAGGCCACCGCCGGGCGCGCGGCCAGCAACGCAGCGAACTGGTCCTCGAAATCGGCTGGCGTGGCATCGGCCGCACTGGCCGGCACCTCCGGTCCCCACTGCGCGAGGAAGGCACGGCTGGCGGATTCGGCGACCACGTCGCGCGTCGGCGCCGGGTCCGGCAACCACAGGTTCACCTGCGCCGGGCCGGTGGAGATGGCCCGGAACTCATCCATCCACCGCCCGATATCGGCGGCCGAGGAGAGCACCGCGCCCATTGCGCCCATGCTGCCGGCATTGGCCAGCGCCGCCGACAACGGCACCGGACAGGCACCGGCCATGGGGGCGAGGAGGATCGGAAGCTGCAATGAAAAACGCCGACAGAAGGCGTCGGCGCGTTCAAGAATCGGCGATGCGTTCACGCGACATACCTGCGGGAGAGGTCGCCGCCCAGCATACGCCAGTCGTTGCAGGCGGGGTCGGATCCGAACAGGTTCCGCCCCCGATGTTGATCAACGGAACGGCATGCCGCGGCCACCCATGGCGCCCATCATGCCCTTCATGCTGCGCATCATGCCCTTCATGCCGCCGCCGGCCATCTTGCTCATCATCTTTTCCATCTGCATGTACTGCTTCATGAGCTTGTTGACGTCGGCCGGAGTCACGCCCGAGCCCTTGGCGATGCGCGCGCGGCGCGAGCCGTTGAGCAGGTTCGGATTGCGCCGTTCCTTCTTGGTCATCGAACTGATGATGGCGATCATGCGTGGCACTTCCTTGCCCTGGCTGACCTGCTGCTTGAGGTGGTCCGGGATGTTGCCCAGGCCCGGCAGCTTGTCCATCAGGCCGCCGATGCCGCCCATGTTCTGCATCTGCTCCAGCTGGTCGCGCATGTCGTTCAGGTCGAACTTCTTGCCCTTGGCGACCTTCTCGGCCAGCTTGGCCGCCTTGTCCTTGTCGACCTGCTGCTCTACCTGCTCGACCAGCGACAGCACATCGCCCATGTCCAGGATGCGGCTGGCGATGCGGTCCGGATGGAACACATCCAGGCCGTCCGGCTTTTCGCTGACACCGACGAACTTGATCGGCTTGCCGGTGATGTAGCGCACACTCAGGGCGGCACCGCCACGGGCGTCACCGTCGGTCTTGGTCAGCACCACGCCGGTCAGCGGCAGCGCATCCCCGAAGGCCTTGGCGGTGTTGGCCGCGTCCTGGCCGGTCATGGCATCGACCACGAACAGAGTCTCGGCCGGGTTGACCGCTGCGTGCAGGGCCTTGATCTCGGCCATCATCGCTTCGTCGATGGCCAGGCGGCCGGCGGTATCGACCAGCAGCACGTCGACGAACGACTTGCGCGCATCGTCGATGGCGGCGCGGACGATGGCTTCCGGCTTCTGGTCGGCGCTGGACGGGAAGAACAGCACGCCGACCTGTTCGGCCAGGGTCTTCAGCTGCTCGATCGCCGCCGGACGGTAGACGTCGGCCGAGACCACCATCACCTTCTTCTTGCGCTTTTCCTTCAGGTGCTTGGCCAGCTTGCCCACGGTCGTGGTCTTGCCGGCGCCCTGCAGGCCCGCCATCAGGATGATGGCCGGCGCCGGCACGTTGAGGTTCAGGTCGCTGGCTTCAGCGCCCATCACCGCGGTCAGCTCGTCGCGGACGACCTTGATCAGCGCCTGGCCGGGGGTCAGCGACTTCAATACTTCCTGGCCAACGGCGCGCACCTTGATGCGCTCGATCAGCGCCTGTACCACCGGCAGCGCGACATCGGCCTCGAGCAGCGCGATGCGGACCTCACGGGTGGCCTCGCGGATGTTCTCCTCGGTCAGGCGGCCACGGCCGCGCAGGCGCTCGATGGTGCCGGAAAGGCGCTGGGTCAGGGACTCGAACATGCGGTGCGACCTGTCTGAAAACGGGGGACAATAAGGCACACAGTATAGCCGGTCCGCCCCTGCTCCCGGGCTGCGACACGGCGGCCGTCGCCAGCACCCCGGGGGTATGCGAAACTGCCACGATGACAATCGTTCTCATCGCCGTCCTGCTCTACCTGGCCGCCAGCGTCCTGCTGGTGCGCGCGCTCGGCCGCGATGGTGCCGTAGGTTCGCCCGCCTGGCTGTGGCCGGCGCTGCCAGCCATCGTGCTGCATGGCGGCTATCACGTGATGGTGGCGATGCGCACGAACGGCGGGCCGGACATGCATTTCTTCGCGGCGCTGTCGCTGGTCGGCCTGGGCATGGCCTGGCTGACGTCGCTGGTGGGTGCACGCGGCCGCATGTCCGCGCTGGGCGTGGTGGTGTTTCCGCTCGCGGCACTGTTGCTGCTGGCCTATCACGGCTATGGCCACGAGCCGAGCAAGGTGCTGGGCTGGCGGTTGGCCAGCCATGCCTGGCTGGCCCTGCTGGCCTACGCCACGCTGAGCATCGCGGCATTGCTGGCGATCATGCTGTGGCTGCAGGAACGCGCGCTGCGCCGCCGCGAATTCCGGCCCTGGCTGCGCGCCCTGCCCCCGCTGGCCGATCTGGAAGCGCTGCTGTTCCGGGTCATCGCGGTGGGCTTCGCCCTGCTCACGCTGACCCTGGTCACCGGCGTCCTGTTCGTCGATGACCTGCTTGCACAGAAGCTGGTGCACAAGACCGTACTGAGCGTGCTGTCGTGGATCGTTTTCGGCGTGCTGCTGATCGGCCGCCGCCGCTACGGCTGGCGCGGGGTGAAGGCGGTGCACTGGACATTGACGGCCATGCTGTTGCTGCTGCTGGCCTTCTTCGGCAGCCAGTTCGCGATCGAGCTGGTGTTCGGACACTCCCGTTGATCGGATGACAGGTCCGCCGGGCATCGCCCGGCGGCGCAGAGCAGTGGCGCCGGGCCATGCCCCGGCGAGCGAGGCGTGCCTACAGGCCGTACCGCTCGATCACGTCCAGATGCGGCTGGCGATCCTGGTCGCAGGCTTCGGCCAGGCGCAGCCAGCACAGCGGATGTGCCCAGCCGGCGGTGGCCTGCTGCAGGAACCGGTGCAGCGCGAGCGGTGCGTGATCCTGAGGCTGGGCGATGGTGAACAGCAGCCCCGGCAGCGTGCCATCCTCGGCCTCCGGGTCGGTCACGGTGTAGTCGGGACGGCTGTGGGCCCAGATTTTCCAGCCCTGCGCCTCAACCGCCTCGACCAGGGCATTCCAGGCGTCCTCACCCGGATGGGCGCCGTCGATCAGCCAGCTGCGGGCGAAGCCGCCACGCTCCAGCACATGCACCTGTGCGTAGGTCGGGATGAAGTGCTCGCGTGCCTCCTCGTCTTCCGGTGCCGGATGCACCAGCGCCGCGTCGAACACCACCCAGTCACCCACCTGCTGGGCGCGGTTGGCCGGCGCGTTCTCGACGATGCGGGCGGTCACCGGGCCACTGCGCCGGGCGTAGTACTCCATCGGCTCGCCCTCTTCCTCGCTGCGGATGATCACCCAGCCCCACGGCTCTTCGACCACACCCTCGGTGCTGGACAGTTCCATGCCGATCGCCGCCGCCGACCGCCGCACGGCGTCCCAGTCATGCGCGGCGCTGGCGGCACTCATGTGGTCCCAATGCGCGGCATTGGGCTCCTCCAGCAGTTCGATCAGCTGCGCGTAGCAGGCCTGGGCATCGCTGAAGCGTCCGGTCTCCATGTACATGCGGGCCAGCGTGCCACGCGCGCCATGCGATCCCGGCGACAGCTCCAGCAGTGCCTTTGCGGCCAGCTCCAACGCCGGCCAGTCGGACACCCGGCGCGCGCGCTGCACCTCGCACCAGTGGGCGAACACCGGCACGCTGTCGCGGAACACATCCGCCAACCGGCGCAGGCCCGCGTCATCGCCCTGTTCGGCCAGCCACCGCATCAGCGTGTAGGCCGCGGCACCATCGTGCTGCGGATGCGCCGCCACGAAGTCCCACAGCAGTGTGCGTGCTTCGGCCTGCGCGCCGCAGGCATTGAGCGCCGAAGCCGCCGTGTCGGCCAACGGCTCATCATCGGGACACTGTGCGTGGGCCTGCAGCAACCATTGCGCCTCCTGCTCGGGATCGCGCGAGTGGTTCTGCTCCCCGCGCGCTTCCAGCCACGCCAGCAGCTCCGTGGCCGGCACCGGCAACGGCGCGACCTCCGGCAGGCTTTCCACGCGTGCAGCCAGGGCGGCCACCAGCGCGGACGCGCCGCGGTCCTGGCGCAGCTGCGGAAGGTGGGCACGGGCCAGGCCCAGCTGCCGCTGCGCCACCCAGCGCGCGCCCCGCTGCAGCGCCAGCTCCAGGCTGAGTGCAGCCACCTCGATCAACAGCCGGTGCGAACCGACGCGGGCGAAATGTTCGATGATGGTGTTGAAGCGCGTACCCAGGTCCCAGGTGTTGCGCGCCGGATCGCGCCGGCACAACGCGGCGGCGGTGTTCGCCCACAGTCGCCAGTAGTTCGGCGTCAGCTCGCTCCACGGCACCATCTGCTGCAGCGCTTCTTCGTCGCGGCCCAGCTGTGCCAGCGCCCAGGCCTTGGACAGGCGGCGCGGCACGGTGCAGTTGGCCGGCTCATACTCGCCCGACGCGACCACCTCGGCCTCCCGCTTTTCGATCAGCGCCAGCGCTTCCTCAGCGCGGCCCAGGCCCAGAAGGATCTTGATCTGCATCTCCGGGAAGCTGTCGAACACCTCCTTGCCGCAGGCCTCGATCGCGTCGGCCTGTGCCTGCAGGTAATCCAGCGCCTCCTGGCCCCGATCGTCGTCCAGCAGCGCGTCCGCCTTCTCGCAGCTCAGGCACTGGAAGCAGGCCCAGCTCGGATCGATGCGTGCCAGGGTCTCGTCGCAGACCTCGACCCGTTCGGGCACCCAGCCGGGGCCGTCGATGTTGCCGTAGCAGGCGGCCAGATCCTGGGTCACGCAGATCGACTGCGGGCACTCCAGGGTGTCCTCGCGATGCGCACGCTCGAACAGCGCGACCGCCTCGCCCAGTGCACTTTCACCTTCGACGCGGTTACCCACGCGGTTGCGCAGCGCCCAGTGGCCGACGTAGACATCGACCCAGGGATTGTCCAGCGCCTTGCCCAGCGCACGCGCCTCGGGCAACAGCGCATCGACGCGGTCGACCTGCAGCTCGCTGACGTCGTCTGCAAGGCGGTTCAGCAGGTGCGCGTTCTGCGCCTGCCCGGCCTGGCGCAGGTCGCCCTGCAGTTTTTCTACCCAGTTCCAGATGTCCATGAGGGGATTACGTGCTCCTGTCTAGCGAAGGCTGGATGAGAGCGGGCGTCAGCGCAGCATCTGCTGCAGCGCGCCCGCGATGTCGGTGAAGGCTCCATTGAGGTCGGGGCCTGCGGTTGCCGTCGTCCGCGCCAGGGGCCTGCCCTGCGCGGCGACGATGATCTTCAGGGAGCGCAGCAGGCGTGCGGCCGCTTCGGCCTGCGGGTGGCCTTCGCGCTGTGCGCGCAGCAGCGCCTGCACTGCGGTGTTGTCGAGGTTGAGATACAGCCGCGACGGTGCACGCGATTCGATGCGTGCAGTGAACTGGCGGGCCAGCCGCAGCGCGGCCATCGACACCCGCTTGTCGTTCTCGTCGTCCTCCAGCCGCTGCTTCAGTTCGGCCTCGCGGTCAGGCACCACCACCACCGGCAGTGCCTCCGGACTGAAGCGCGCCGGCAGCAGCTGCTCACCATCGCCCAACTGCTCACGCAGCCAGGCCAGCTGCGCCTCATCGAGGCTGTCATCGGTACGGAACAGCGCGCGGTTGCCCTGCTCGGTGCCCAGTTCCACCAGGCGCAGGCCCTTGGCCTGGGCCCAGCGACGCAGGAACGGAACCACCGCATAACGATGGCCATGCGCGACCGGCACCCCCATCGCGCGGAACAGCATCTCTTCGAAACCGCCACCGTTGTCGAGGATCACATGCACGGCGCCGCGTGCCGGCAGCGCGCTGGCCGGCAGATCGCCCTGCGAGGTCGGCACGCGCACGTGCTCCACCAGCAGTTCGAACAAGCGGTCATCACACAGCGCCGCGCCCAGCAGCGCTTCGTTGTGGCGGGCCAGCACCCGGCGCCAGGCTTCAGGCTGCTGCCGTGCGACCTCGGCCAGCCCATCGATCAACGCTTCCAGCAGGGCGTGCTGCACGGCGCGGTAATGATCATCGCGCTGCAGATCCTCACGACTGGCGGTGGGCGTCAGCCGCGAGGACTCGATCACGCCACCGATGAAGCCGGCCCAGGGCGGGAGCAGGTCACGTGCATCGTCGTCCAGCAGCATGCCGCGCACGAACACTGACAGATTGCGGTTGTCACTGGTGCCATAGGTGGCGCCATCCTGCACCCACAACAGGCCCGTGGCGTCGCTGACGCCATCGGCGCGCAGCGGCAGGGTGACGATGGGCTCGAAGTCATGCTCGAAACGCGCGGCGAACTGCAGGGACTGCCGGCGCGCCTGCACCGGGTGCAACGCGACCTCGCCCTGCCCCCGCCAAGGTGGCGGCTCCGGATTGATCGCCGAGGTGGCGGCACCGATGAAGATCGGTTCGGACAGCAGCGCGCAGTACCGCCCCAGCACCTCGTGCAGGCGTGCTTCGTTGGCCAGCGGCAGGAAGTCGGAGTGCAGTTCCAGCTCGACCTCGGTTCCGATCTCGCGCGCGGGCACTTCGCTGACCGTGTACTGCTCGGCATTGCTGGACACGTACAGATGGCCGAGGTCCGGCGTCTGGTAGGAGGTGGTGCGAACGCTGACCCGACGCGCCAGCACGAAGGCGGACAGGAAGCCGAGACCGAACATGCCGATCAGGCCATCCTCGTCGGCGCCGCCCTGGCGCAGGCCACGGGTGTAGCCGACACCGACGGTGGCCAGGTAATCGTGGATCTCCTGGCGGGTCAGGCCCGCCCCGGTATCGCTGATGCGCAGCACGCCGACGGTGGCGTCGACCTGGACGGAGATCCGGGAAGGCACGTCCCTGCCCGGCTGCTCGATGCGACGGCGGATGATCGAGTCATGCGCGTTCTGCACCAGCTCGCGCAGGGCCACCATCGGCGTGGAGTACAGGTGCTTGCCCAGCACCGTCATCAGTCCATTGAGGTCGACGCCCGCACGGCGGATTTCGGCGGCGGGGGCGGTAAGCGCGGGGTCCTGCATGTAATCGTTTACTCCTGGGCGCGGAAAGGCGCCACAGGGCGCCTTCGTCGAGCGGGAAAAACTAGCACAGCGAGGCTGACCGTAGCCGCATCTGACGTCTGCAGGGTCTGGCCCATGCCCGGCGGTCCTTCGCCGGTGAAGCAGACGCGCGTGGGCCGGCTCAACAGGATCGCGGCCGCCGGCGCGCCTCCGATGGAATCACGCTGCGTCGATCGCCTCGGACAGGCGCTCCACGGCGATCACCTCCATGCCCTTGACCGAGCCCCCCTTGGGCGCATTGGCCTTCGGCACGATCGCACGCCTGAAACCATGGGTGGCCGCCTCGCGCAGCCGGTCCTCACCATTGGGCACCGGGCGGATCTCGCCGGACAGGCCCACTTCGCCGAAGGCGATTGTCTTCTCGGCCAACGGCCGGTCCTGCAGCGACGACAGCACCGCCAGCAGCACCGGGAGGTCGGCGGCCGTCTCCTGCACGCGGATGCCGCCGACGACATTGACGAACACATCCTGGTCGCCCACCAGCAGACCGCCGTGCCGGTGCAGCACCGCCAGCAGCATGGCCAGACGGTTCTGCTCCAGGCCTACGGCGACACGGCGCGGGTTCGACAGCGGCGACGCGTCGACCAGCGCCTGTACCTCCACCAGCAGCGGACGGGTTCCTTCACGGGTCACCATCACGCAGCTGCCGGGCTGGTGCGTACTTCCACCGGACAGGAAGATGGCCGACGGATTGGAGACCTCCTTCAGGCCCTTGTCGCCCATGGCGAACACGCCCAGCTCGTTGACCGCGCCGAAACGGTTCTTGAACGCACGCAGCAGCCGGAAGCGGCTGCCGCTTTCGCCTTCGAAGTACAGCACCGCATCGACCATGTGTTCCAGCACACGCGGGCCGGCGATGCCACCTTCCTTGGTGACGTGGCCGACCAGGAACACGGCGGTGCCGGTTTCCTTGGCGAAACGCACCAGCCGTGCGGCACTCTCGCGCACCTGGCTGACCGACCCCGGTGCGGCGGTCAGGCTTTCCGTCCACAGCGTCTGCACCGAGTCGGCCACGATCAGGCGCGGGCCGGCCTTGGCCGCGTGCTGGAGGATCGACTCGACGCCGGTTTCAGCGAGCGCGTTGACGCCATCCAGGGGCAGTTCCAGCCGATGCGCGCGACCGGCCACCTGGGCCAAAGACTCCTCGCCGGTGACGTAGAGCACCGGCAGCTCGGCCGCCATCCTGGCGACCGCCTGCAGCAGCAGGGTCGACTTGCCGATGCCGGGATCGCCGCCGACCAGCACCACCGCCCCCTCCACCAGGCCGCCGCCAAGCACACGGTCGAACTCGCCGATGCCGGTGCTGACCCGGCGATGCTCGGTCTGCTCCACGTCCTTCAGGGCGGTGATCTTCGGCGGATCGACCTTGCCCGCCCAGCCGGCCCGCCGCGATGCCGGCGCCTTGGCCGCCGCCGCGCTTTCCAGGACGATTTCCGACAGCGAATTCCAGGCATTGCACTCGGTGCACTGGCCCTGCCATTTGCTGTACTCGGCGCCGCATTCATTGCAGACGTAGGCGGTGCGGGCTTTTGCCATCTGGGAATTTCCTGCGGCGGGGACGGGCGTGGCAGGATAGCCGAGCCCGGTCGCAGGTGCTGCGACCGCTCAAGTACCGCCCACCTGCGCCGATAGGGGTCGCGGGCGTGCGCCTTGCGGGCGCCCCTCCCTTTCCCACTGGATTCAACATGACTGGAAGTTACAGTCAGAGCCTGGTCGCCATCTCTCTGCTGGTGGCCATTCTTGCTTCGTACACGGCCCTGGACATGGCCGGGCGTGTCGCCAGCGCGCAGGGACGCGTCGCCCGCTGGTGGCTGGCTGGTGGCGCCGCCGCGATGGGCCTGGGCATCTGGTCGATGCACTTCATCGGCATGCTGGCGTTCGACCTGCCGATCCCGATCGGTTACGACCTGGCCATCACCCTCTACTCCCTGGCCGTGTCGATCGGCGCATCGGCCTATGCGCTGTGGCTGGTCTCCCGCCCCAGCCTGCCGCGACGGCGGCTGCTGGCCGGTGCGGTGCTGATGGGCACCGGCATCGCGGCCATGCATTACCTGGGCATGGCCGCCATGCGCATGCAGCCCGGCATCGACTACCACCCAGGATGGTTCGCGACATCGATCGTGGTGGCCATCGGCGCAGCCGGCGCTGCGCTGTGGATCGCCTTCCGCCTGCGCACCGAGCAGCGCAACACGCTGCGCCTGCGCCTGCTCGCCTCGCTGGTGATGGGGCTGGCCATCGTCGGCATGCATTACACCGGCATGGCCGCCGCACGCTTCGCGGACGGCAGCATCTGCGGTGCCGTGGTCAACGGCGGCATCGATGCCCGCTGGCTGGCGGTACTGGTCATCGTCACCACCGTGGCGACGCTTGGCATCGCGCTGGTGGCCTCCCTGTTCGATCGCCAGATGCGGGTCCGCACCGGGCTGCTGGCCGATTCGCTGGCGCACGCCAACAACCGGCTGATCCAGGCTGCGCTGCACGACCCGCTGACCCAGCTGCCCAACCGCATGCTGCTGCAGGACCGCATCGAACAGGCCATCGAGAAGGCCTGCCGGCACCAGCACGCGGTGGCCGTGATGTTCTGCGATCTTGACGGATTCAAGGCGGTCAACGACGCCTACGGTCATCAACTGGGTGATCGCCTGCTGGTCGCCGTCGCGCAACGCATCGGCGGCCTGCTGCGACCGCAGGACACCTTCGCGCGCCTGGGCGGGGACGAATTCGTGATCGTGCTGGCGATCGACATCCCGGATGACGCCGTGGTCGTCGCAGAGCGCATCATCGCCGCGGCCAGCGAGCCTTTCATTCTCGACGCGGCCGAGCTGCAGGTCAGCGCCAGCCTCGGCATCGCCCTGTACCCGGACGACGCCGGCAACGAACGCGAGCTGATGGCCCACGCCGATGCAGCCATGTACCACACCAAGGACACCGGCCGGAACGGCTACACGTTCTTCACTCCCTCGATGCAGCTCAGTGCAAACCGCCAGCTGCGGCTGCTGCAGGATCTGCGCAAGGCCATCGCCCGGGACGAACTGGTGCTGCACTACCAGCCGAAATTTCCCGCCGCCGATGCCCCCGCCAGCGGCGCCGAAGCGCTGCTGCGCTGGCAGCACCCGGAACTGGGCCTGCTGGCACCGGACGTGTTCATCCCGATCGCCGAGCGCAGCGGGCTGATCCTGCCGATCGGTGACTGGGTGCTGGATCGCGCCTGCGCCCAGCTGCGTGCGTGGCATGATGCCGGCCATCGCGGCTGGACGATGGCGGTCAACCTGTCTCCCCTGCAGTTCGCCTCGCCGACGCTGCTGGCCAGCGTGCGTGCGGCGCTGGAACGACACGCCATCGATCCGCCTCTGCTGACGCTTGAGATCACCGAAACGACTGCGATGAAGAATGTCGACGCGAGCCTGGCGATTCTCAACGATCTCACCGCGATGGGCGTGCACATCGCCATCGACGATTTCGGCACCGGCTATTCCAGCCTGCTCTACCTCAAGCGCATGCCGGCCACCGAGCTGAAGATCGACCGGGCCTTCGTGCACGACCTGGAACGCAATGCCGAAGACGCCGCGATCGTCTCCTCGATCATCGCCCTGGGCCGTACGCTGCAGTTGCAGGTGGTGGCCGAGGGCGTGGAGACCCAGGCCCAGCGCGAGTACCTGAGCGAACTGGGCTGCGACCAGCTGCAGGGCTACCACCTGGGTCGGCCGATGGATGCCGAGGAGTTCCTGCGCAAGGTGGGGTGAGGCCCGGCGTGCGAGGTCGGAGCCCTCGCCTGCGACATGGGATCCGACCCCATCCACCTGACAACAGAAAGGCCGCCCGGGGGCGGCCTTTCTGCGTGGCAACGTCGCGGGGACGTCAGTGCATCATATGCACGTTCATGTTGTGCATGACCCACAGGGTGCCGACCACGATGATGCCGATCACCACGATGGTGAAGGCAGCAGCGTTGACGTTCCAGCGGCTCTCCGAGGAGCGGTCCAGGTGCAGGAAGAACACCAGGTGGACCAGCATCTGCAGCACGGCGGTGATCGCGATCACCACACCGTTGACGGTGCGGGAGAAGTCGCCCGACATCACCATCCAGAACGGGATGACGGTCAGCACCACTGCCAGCACGAAGCCGATCAGGTACGACTTCACGCTGCCGTGGCTTTCGCCACCGGTGCCATGATCGTGTGCGTGGTTGTCATGTGCCATTACAGCGCTCCATTGAGGTAGACGACGGAGAACACGCCGATCCAGATCAGGTCCAGGAAGTGCCAGAACAGGCTCAGGCACGCCATGCGGGTCTTGTTGGTCGGGGTCAGGCCGTACTTCTTCAGCTGCACGAACATCACCAGCAGCCACAGCAGGCCGGCGCTGACGTGCAGGCCGTGGGTACCGACCAGGGCGAAGAACGCCGACAGGAAGGCACTGCGGTCCGGACCATAGCCCTGGTGGATCAGGTGCTGGAATTCCCACACTTCCATGCACATGAAGCCGAAGCCCAGCAGCCAGGTGATTGCCAGCCACAGGTACATCTGGCCCACCTGCTTGCGGTGCAGGGCGATCATGCCCAGACCAAAGGTCAGCGAGGAGGTCAGCAGCAGCGCGGTTTCCCAGGCCACGAACGACAGTTCGAACAGGTCCTTCGGACCGGGGCCACCATCGGTGCCGCCGGCCAGCACCACATAGGTGGCGAACAGCGACGCGAAGATGAGGCAGTCGCTCATCAGGTACACCCAGAAACCGAAGACGGTGTTGCCGCCGGTGTCGTGATGCTCGTGGTCGTCATGGCCATGGGCCGCCGCATGCGCGGCGTGCCCGTGGCTCAGGGTCGAGGTATTGGTGCTCATGCCTTCAGCTCCGACTTCACCAGGCCCTGGGCTTCCAGGTGCTTGCGGTGTTCGTTCTCGATGCGTTCCACCTCGGCGGCCGGGACCCAGTAGTCCACGTCCTGGTCGAAGGTGCGGTAGATGAACGTGGCGATCATGCCGACGAAGCCGACGATGGCCAGCCACCAGATGTGCCAGATCATCGCGAAGCCGAACACCAGGCTGAAGGCACCGATGACAACACCCGTGCCGGTATTGCGCGGCATGTGGATGTCGGTGTACTTCGCCGGCTTCGGCCAGGCCTCACCGCGCTGCTTGCGCTCCCAGAAATCGTCCAGCTCGGTGACGTCCGGCAGCGTGGCGAAGTTGTAGAACGCCGGCGGCGAAGAGGTTTCCCACTCCAGCGTACGGGCATCCCACGGATCGCCGGTCAGGTCGACGGTCTTCTTGCGGTCGCGGATCGACACGGCCACCTGGATGATCTGGCACAGGATGCCGGCACCGACGATGAAGGCACCTGCAGCAGCAACCAGCAGCAGCGGCTCATAGGCCGGATTGACCGTGCTCTGCAGGCGACGGGTCATGCCCATGAAGCCCAGCACGTACATCGGCATGAAGGTCACGTAGAAGCCGATGAACCAGCACCAGAACGCGCACTTGCCCCAGAACTCGTTGAGGCGGAAGCCGAACATCTTCGGCCACCAGTAGGTGATGCCCGCGAACATGCCGAACACCACGCCGCCGATGATCACGTTATGGAAGTGCGCGATCAGGAACAGGCTGTTGTGCAGCACGAAATCGATGGCCGGGATGGCCAGCATCACGCCGGTCATGCCGCCGATGGTGAAGGTGACCATGAAGCCGATCGTCCACAGCACCGGCGTGGTGAACTGCACGCGGCCGCGGAACATGGTGAACAGCCAGTTGAAGATCTTCACGCCCGTGGGAATGGAGATGATCATCGTCGTGATGCCGAAGAAGGCATTGACGTTGGCACCCGAACCCATGGTGAAGAAGTGGTGCAGCCACACGATGAACGACAGCACGCCGATACAGGCGGTGGCGTAGACCATGCCCTTGTAACCGAACAGGGCCTTGCGCGAATACGTGGCGATCACTTCCGAGAACACGCCGAACGCCGGCAGGACCAGGATGTACACCTCCGGGTGGCCCCAGATCCAGATCAGGTTGATGTACAGCATGGCGTTGCCGCCACCGTCATTGGTGAAGAAGTGCGTACCCAGGTAACGGTCCAGGGTCAGCAGCACCAGGGTGATGGTCAGCACCGGGAAGGCAGCGACGATCAGCACGTTGGTCACCAGGGCGGTCCAGGTGAACACCGGCATCTGCATCAGCTTCATGCTCGGCGTGCGCATCTTGAGGATGGTGATGAAGAAGTTGATACCACTCAGCGTGGTACCCAGACCCGCCACCTGTAGACCCCAGATGTAGTAGTCCATGCCTACGCTTGGACTGTATTCGATCCCCGACAAGGGCGGGAATGCCAGCCAGCCGGTGGCGGCGAACTCACCGATCCACAGCGACAGCATGATCAGCACCGCACCGGCGACGAACAGCCAGAAGCTGAGCGAGTTGACGAACGGGAACGCGACGTCGCGCGCACCGATCTGCAGCGGCACGGCCAGATTCATCAGGCCGGTGATCAACGGCATCGCCACGAAGAAGATCATGATCACGCCGTGGGCGGTGAAGATCTGGTCGTAGTGGTGCGGCGGCAGGTAACCCTCGGAGCCACCGACGGCGATGGCCTGCTGGGTGCGCATCATGATCGCGTCGGAGAAACCGCGCAGCAGCATGACGAAGGCGACGATGAGGTACATCACGCCGATCTTCTTGTGATCCACCGAGGTGAACCACTCCTTCCACAGATAGCCCCACAGCTTGAACTTGGTGATCAGGGCGACGACGCCCAAGCCACCCAGCACCGCACCGACCAGTGTGGTCAGCACGATCGGATCGTGGGGGATCGACTCAAGAGAGAGTTTTCCCAGCATGTTCATTCTCCCGAGCCCGCATGACCGGCGTGGCCGGCGTGCTCGTGTTCAGTGGCATCCAGGTTTTCCCCGGACTCCTTGGACTTGTGCTCTTCGCTCGGGGCGTGGCCTTCGTGCCCTTCATGGCTGGCAGCATCGGCGGCAGCGGCGCCCGCATGGGCGTGCTTCATGCCGTAGTGCTTGTTGTCGCCCATGTGCTTGGCGATGACCCAGTCGAACAGGCCCTCCTCGGACCGGCCGTAGTAGGTCACCGGATACCACTCGGCATTGCGCGCTTCACCCAGGGCCTTGAACGAGGCCTTGTCCAGCGTCTGCTCACCGGCGCGGACCTGGTCCAGCCACTGGCGGTACTCGGCATCGGTGACCGAATAGGCAGTGAAGTGCATCTTGGCGAAGCCCGCACCGCTGTAGTGCGAGGACATGCCCGGGAATTCACCGGTTTCGTTGGCGATCAGGTGGAGCTTGGTCTCCATCGCCGCCATCGAATAGATCATGCTGCCCAGGTGCGGGATGAAGAAGGCATTCATCACCGTGTCGGAGGTGATCTTGAAGTTCAGCGGGGTGTTGACCGGGAACTTGATCTCGTTGACGACCGCGATCTTCTCTTCCGGATAGATGAACAGCCACTTCCAGTCCAGCGAGATCGCCTCGATGGTGACCGGCTTGACGTCCGATTCCAGCGGCTTGTACGGATCCAGCGCGTGCGAGGAGCGCCAGGTCAGCACAGCCAGCACCAGCACGATCATGCAGGGGATCGACCACACCACCACCTCGATCGCCGTCGAGTGCGACCACTTCGGCTCGTAACGGGCCTTGGTGTTGGAAGCGCGGTACTTCCACGCGAAGGTCAGGGTCATGATGATGACCGGGATGACGACCAGCAGCATGAGCACGGTGGCCGTGATCAGCAGGGTCTTCTCATCCTGGCCGATCTGGCCCTTCGGACTGAGGATGGCCACGGCATCGCAGCCGGTGAGCATCACCAGCACTGCGAGCAGCAGGCCCGGGCGCAACCAGCGCCCAAGGGTTTTCAACGGAATCATCGGTCGATCCAATTGCGAGGGAATGCCGTTCCCCGTCCTGCCCGCTCCGGCCAAAGCCGGTCCCACCCGTCCGGAGACAGGCAGGGAGGTGGGGTCGAGTCAGCCTTGCAATTTTAGGCCGTCACCCACCATTTAAGAAAGGCATTGACAATGATCCTCCGCAGGAAAGGCCCCATTCTGGCTGCGACACGTTGTCGCACCGTGCGCGCAGTGGGGCGCGGAGCATCGCAGCCGCAGGTGTCGCCACGCCGGAATCCCTCGTTCGGCAAAGTCGAATGAACGCATTCAGGAACTGTGGCATGCTGACGCGCGTGCGATGCTGTCCGTCTACTGGAGAGCTCCAATGGGCAAAGTCGATTTCAAGACGCTTGACCGCACCCTGTACCGGGCGCCGACCGGCGACTTCGTCCTGCTCCAAGTGCCCTCCCTGCCGTTCGTGATGATTGACGGCCGCGGCGACCCCAACACGGCAATCGCCTACGCCGAGGCCGTACGCTGGCTTTACTCCGTCAGCTATGCGTTGAAGTTCGCCCTCAAGGCGGTGGGACAGGACCATGTGGTTGCGCCGCTGGAGGGGCTGTGGAGCGCTGAGGATCCGGGCAGCTTCGTCGCCCGCCGCAAGGACGAATGGACCTGGACCCTGATGATCCGCACCCCGGATGCCGTCGACACGCCGCGGTTCGCTGCAGCAACGGAGACGGTGAGGGCGAAGCTCGGTGCGCCACCTTCCAGCCTGCGCCTGCAGCGGCTGGAGGAGGGTCTCTGCCTGCAGACGCTGCACGTGGGCCCCTATGAGGATGAAGGCCCGACACTCGCGAGGCTGCACCAGGAGGTGATGCCATCGCTGGGCTACACGTTTGCCGGCCCGCACCATGAGATCTATCTGAGCGATCCACGGAAGACCGCTCCTTCGCGACTCAAGACACTCCTGCGCCAACCTGTGCGGGCGGTAGAGGCGGATCAGCCGCCGGTGGACGTCCCCGCCCGGCGGGCGAGGACGTCCTCCCTGCA
>NZ_JBWJPF010000062.1:0-200 GCF_056393265.1 Stenotrophomonas sp. Steno-C15 | reverse complement strand
ACCCGGATGCTCTCCAGGCTGCCGCCACGCCCGGCCAGCGCCGCCACGCCCTGCCCTTCGTTGAACCGCGTCGCGGAGGTGCGCGCATAGTCCACCACCGGCAGCAGCGGCTGGATCACCACGCCCTTGCCGCGGGTGAAGGAGAACGCATGTTCCACCCGCGCGGAGATCGCATCGTTGCTGTACTTCGCACGCAGCGG
>NZ_JBWJPF010000061.1:0-201 GCF_056393265.1 Stenotrophomonas sp. Steno-C15 | reverse complement strand
CCCGCTGCGTGCGAAGTACCGCAACGATGCGATCTCTGCGCGGGTGGAACATGCGTTCTCCTTCACCCGCGGCAAGGGCGTGGTGATCCAGCCGCTGCTGCCGGTGGTGGACTACGCGCGCACCTCCGCGACGCGGTTCAACGAAGGGCAGGGTGTGGCGGCGCTGGCCGGGCGTGGCGGCAGCCTGGAGAGCATCCGGGT
>NZ_JBWJPF010000060.1:0-233 GCF_056393265.1 Stenotrophomonas sp. Steno-C15 | reverse complement strand
GCCGCCCACGGTATGGCTCATCCCGGCCACGCCGGCATCGGCATCGATGCGGCCATGGCTGGCGAAGCCACGTGCCCACAGACCGTGGCCACGCTGGCCATCACCGCTGGCCCCCGCACCTGCTGCCGTCGGCTCGACCAGATGCATTGCCAGCTGGTTGAACAGGGTGCCATGGCGCATGCCCGGCTGTGCCGACATCGACTGCGCGACCTGCGCGGCCAGGCCATCGGCAT
>NZ_JBWJPF010000006.1:0-168302 GCF_056393265.1 Stenotrophomonas sp. Steno-C15 | reverse complement strand
ACCGGTCAGAGCAGGCCTTCGCGCTTCACGGCCAGGTAGCGTTCCACCAGCGCGGCCGGCAGGGCATCGGCGGTCACGTCCAGAACCATCACCTTCTCGCTGCGCAGTGCCTCGTGCGCCTTCGCGCGCTGCTGCAGGTACAGCGCCGCGGCGCCGGCCTGCGCGGCGTCCTCCAGCGTATGCACCTCGCCTTCGAGCGCGCCGTCCAGCTCGTGCTCGCGTAGGCTGGCCACGCACACCAGGTGGCGGCGCTGCAGCAGGCGCACCGCGGCCAGGAGGTCCTCGATGTCTTCGTCGCGCACGTTGCTGACCAGCATCACCAGCGCACGGCGTCGCTGGCGCAGGGATACTTCGGTGGCGGCGGCCAGGTAATCGGTGGCTACCGGCTGCGGCTGCAGGTCGTAGCTGGCCCGCAGCAGATGCTCGACGGTGCCCATGCCGCGCTGTGGCTGCACCCACCGACGCTCGCCGCCGACGGCGAACAGGCCAGCCGCATCGCCCTGCCGCAACGCCAGATAGGCGACCACCAGCGAGGCGTTCAAGGCATGGTCGAAGTGCGAGAGTCCGCCTTCGCTGGCCAGCATGCGGCGGCCACTGTCGAGCATCAGCAGCAACTGCTGGTTCTTCTCGTCCTGGTACTCGCGGGAGATCAGCTTGCGTGCGCGGGCGGTGGCCTTCCAGTCGAGCTGGCGCAGGCTGTCGCCGACGCGGTACTCGCGCATCTGGTGGAAGTCAGTGCCTTCACCACGCCGGCGCTTCACGTGGGCGCCCACCAGGCGTGAGGCCTGATCGGCGCTGAACAGCGCGAAGCGGGTCAGCGGCACGAAGTTCGGATAGACGCGGACGTCCAGCAGAGGGGGCAGGGTGCGCTGCTGCCACCACAGGCGCCATGGCGAGCGGATGCGCAGCTGCACGCCCTCGAAGCGGAAGCGTCCGCGCTGCTGCGGCTGCAGGGTGTAGTGCAGCGCGCAGGCATGCCCGGGACGCAGCTGCACGCGCTGGGGCAGCGACTCCAGCGGCCAGCCACCCGGCACCAGATCGAATACCTGCACCCGCATCGGCTCTGTGGTCTGCAGGCGCAGGCCCACCTCGCGGCGCACGCCCAGGGCCAGCGCTTCGGGCAGCTCGCGCTGCACCTGTGGCGACGGTCGCCGGGCCTGCTGCCACAGGTCCAGCAACGCCAGCGTACCGATCACCGTGGCGACCAGTGCCCAGCTCCAGCGCGGCAACGCGCCGGCCAGCACCACGCCTCCCAGCGCAGCCCAGGCCAGCAGCAGGACCAGCAGCAGCGGCGCAGGCCTCATCGGCGCGGTGCTTCCACCTTGGCCAGCAGCGCACCCAGCACATCGTCGGCGTCCTGGCCTTCGATCTGCAGTTCCGGTGCCAGCGCGATACGGTGGCGCAGCGCCGGACGCGCGATGTCGCGCACGTCATCGGGGGTGACGAAGTCACGACCGGCCAGCACGGCCTGCGCGCGCGCAGCACGCACCAGTGCGATGCTGCCGCGCGGTCCAGCGCCCACGGCGATACCGGGCCATTGCCGGGTGGCGGCGACGATGCGCACGGCGTAGTCGATCACCTCGTCATCGACGGTGATCGCGGCCGTGGCCTGCTGCAGCTGCAGCAGTTCTCCGGCGCCCAGTACGCGCGGCACCCGGCTCAGATCGAAATCGCTGGCGGCGCGGCCACGGGTGATGGCCGTGACCATGCGTTTCTCGTCCTCCAGCTGCGGATAGTCGATCAGCACCTTCAACAGGAAGCGATCCAGCTGCGCTTCCGGCAGCGGGTAGGTGCCTTCCTGTTCCAGCGGGTTCTGCGTGGCCAGGGCCATGAACGGGGGCGCCAGGGTGAACGCCTTGCCTTCGATGGTCACCTGGCCCTCCTGCATCACTTCCAGCAGTGCGGACTGGGTCTTGGCCGGTGCCCGGTTGATCTCGTCGGCCAGCAGCAGGTTGGTGAACACCGGCCCGCGACGGATCTTGAAGCTCTCGCTCTTCGGATCGTAGACGGCGTGGCCGCTGACATCGCTGGGCATCAGGTCCGGCGTGAACTGCACGCGGCCATAGTCCAGTTCCAGTGCCTGCGCCAGTGCGCGCACCAGCAGTGTCTTGCCCAGTCCGGGCACGCCTTCGATCAGGACATGGCCGCCAGCGAGAAGGGCAACCAGGATCTGGTCAAGCACGTCAGCCTGGCCGATGAAGGCGTGGCCGACGGCCTGGCGGATGGCGTCGACGCGTTCGATCAGGCGGGCATTGGCGGCCGCCGGACGTTCGGGGACTTCGGTCATAGCAGGGATCTCATCTGGAGCAGCAAGCGGATGCGCTCGCGCAGGGCGGAGGAATCGTGCGGCGGAGGGGGAGTCAGGGCACTGGCAACGCGGCTGCGCGGCCACTGCAGCAGTTCGGCGATGGCCTGTTCGCGTGGCGCGCCTTCCAGCGCAGCAGCGAGTGGCGCGCGCAGGCGCAGGCGATGCACGAACAGGGCATGCACGGCCTGGTACAGGCGCACGCCCTGGCCGAAGCGCAGCAGCAGTTCGCCGCTGGCGCGCACATGTTCCAGCAGCGAGCGGCGCTCGATCACGGGCGATGGCAACAGGCTGCCGAACCGCTGCGAGCGCGCCCACAGCCAGGCCAGCAGTGCCATCAGCAGCGGTACCCACAGCGGCCAGCCCTGGTAGAACAGGCGCACCCACAGTGACGGCGGACGACTGGCATAGACCAGCCACATGGCGCCCTTGCCGTAATTGGGATCGAGCAGGTAGCGGGTCAGATCGCGGTGGGAACGGTCGTGCAGGCCGTCGCTGGTCTGGCCCTTGGCTGCGGCCATCCGCGCGGCCTGCGACTCCACTTCGCTGCGCATGAAATCCATGTCCGCCAGCACGCTCACCCGGCCCTGGCCGTGACGCAGGCGCGCGAACACCAGGTCGTGCCCGCTGCCCCACCGGCGTTCGGTCCGCGCCTCAGCGGCGAAGCCAAGCGTGAAGCGGCGGCCCTGGCAGAATTCCACGTGGCCGGGATCGTCCTGGACATGGAAGGGCTGGCAGTCGCTGCGCTGGTAAAGGCTGTCCACGCCGAGTGCATCCAGCAGCGGCCCCTGTGTGCTGCCGGCATCGTCCTCGGCCGGCGGCGGCGTGCGCAGCAGCAGATGGCCACCGCCGTCGACCCACGCCAACAGCGCCCTGGCGGCCGGCGCCGGCAGCTCGCTGCTGTCCTGCAGCAGCACCACCGTGTCCTGCGGCCCCAGCGCCATCTGCTGCAGGTCCAGCCGCGGCCGCGCATGCACCTCGATGCCATCGGCGCGCAGCGCCTGCCCGAGCACGTACAGCGGGTTGTAACGGGCCTCGCCCTGCGGTGGCAGCGTGACCGTTTCGGTGACCCGCTCATGGGTACGCATGAACAGGATCGCCAGTGGCACGCCGAGCAGCAGCAGCGTCCCCAGCAACAGTGACCAGAACAGGCGCGGGTTCATGCCTGCCACCCGTACTGCTGGCGCAGGGTCGTGGCCAGCGCATCGAAATCGCCGCGGCTGGGCAGGTGACCACCGTAGGCGGCGTATTGCCACATCCGCACGATGCGCGCGAACAGTTCACGGTCGACGCTGTCGGGCATGCGTCGCGAGGCACGCAGGCACTGCGATTCGGTGGCGCCCGGAGGCAGTGCGATGCCGGCACGCTCGCTGACCGTGCGCACGCTGGCCCGGTACAACAGGGCCAGCGCCTGGCGCGGCCGGCCCTGGTCCCACAGCAGACCAGCCTGGGTCGCCACGTCCGGCGGCAGCACCACCGGCAGCTCGACCTGTTCCTCGACCACGTGCGGCGCCGCTGCGGCCCGGCGGCGGCCCGAGCCGCGCAGCCACGGCAGCCACAACCGTGCAGTCAGCACCAGCACCAGAAGGAGGGCACCGAGCAGGCCCCACAGGCCCCATTCGGCCAATCGCGCCAGCCAGGCGATGCTGCTGCTGCGCGACGTGCGTTGGCTCTGGCTGCTGCCGTCGCGTTCCAGTTCCTTGCGTGCGTCCTTTTTCTCTTCCGCCTCTTCGATCGCTTTCCACTGCGTGACCTGGCGGGTCGGGCGCTGCAATGGATCCTCGTAGGCGCGGCTCACGGCCTGGCGGAAGCCCGCGGTATCCACCGGGGTGTCGCCGAAGATCATGGCGGGTGTATCGCCGGGGCTGATCTGCGGTGCCCGGCGCGCGTCGCTCTTGCGGTTGCTCGATGCGTCACCCTCCTGCGCGTGCACCGGCATGGAGGTGAGCGGCAGTGCCAGGCACAGCAGCAGCGCCAGCGACGAGGCAACCGGCAGCAGGCGTTCGCGCAGCCGGCGCAGGGCGATCTCCACGTCCCAGGCTTCCATCTGTGTACGTCGATTCAAGTACAGGCCGAACCCTGCACCGACGTAGAACGGTCCGATCAGTACGGAGGCCAGCCAGCAGGCCAGATTGAATCCCAGCTTCGCCCAGGCGGGCGTGTCCTTGCCGATCATGTCCCAAGCCGCGCGCCAGGAATCGGAGAGCAGCTCGAACGGGATGAACATGAACACCGCGCCGATCGCGCCTGCGACCAGTACGCCCTCGAACACCATGCAGGCGACGGTCAGCACCAGCGCCGGACCCGCCGCGCCGGCTGCGACCGCGCGCCGGCGCGGGCCACGCTGTTCGGCGGTGTTGCCCTCCAGCAGGTTGACCGGCAGGCACAGGCTGCGCAGCACGCTGAAGCGACGCCAGCCCAGGTAGCCCCAGAAACCACGGTTGCCCCACTGCCGCTGTGCCCGCAGGGCGGCCAGGGCGGTGACCGGCTCGCCGAACACACCGCGTGACAGCACATACAGCGGCGCGCGTTCGAACACGGGCTTGCACCACCACATCAGCAGCCAGGCCAGGCCGAATGCGTCCAGCCACCAGCCCAGTGCGTTGGCGATCACGAACAGTGGTGCGCTGGCCAGCAGCCAGTTGCCCCACACCGCACGCGCATGCCGGCGGGTCAGCGCGCTGCCCAGCTCCATCGCTTCCCAGCCGCTGCGTGCGCGCAGCACGACGTCCAGGCGATCAATGCGCATCGCCGCCTCCGCGTCCGCCACGCCACAACCACAGCAGCACGCCGGCCCACAGCACCCCGGCCACACTGAACTTGCCCCACGCCGGCACTTCGGCAATGGACGACCAGAACGCCTCCACGAACGCCGCGACCAGCAACATGAAGGCCACGCCCAGGCACAGCCGGGCACCGATGCGGCCACCTTCGACCAGTGCGTCCAGGCGGCTGCGGCGTCCGGGCGCCAGCAGCTTCATGCCCAGCTGCAGACCGGCGCCGCCTGCGATGACGATGGCGGTGAGCTCGAATGCACCGTGGCCGACCACGAAGCGCCAGAAGGGATCACCATGGCCGATGTGCTGCAGGTGGCCGGCCACCGCGCCGATGATGACGCCGTTGAACAACAGCACCAGCAGCGTGCCCAGCCCGGCCAGCAGGCCACTGGCGAAAGTGCGCAGGGCGATGCTGATGTTGTTCATGATGTAGTGGCCGAACATCATCCAGTCGGTACCGCTGTCGCGGCCCAGGCGTTCGGCAGCCGGGTCGTACATGCGTTCCATTTCGGCGATCTGGCGGTTGTCCATCACCTGGTGGATCAGGTCCGGGTACAGCTGCACCAGCACGAAGCAGCCCACCGCCGGCAGCGCGAACATCGCCAGGGCGGCCCACATGCTGCGTGCCTGGCTGCGCACCAGCAGCGGGAAATCGGCCACCAGGAATTCAAGCGCGCGCCGCCAGCGCGTGGGAGGCGTCCGGTACAGCACGCTGTGGCCCTGCTGCATCAGCTGTTGCAGGCGCTGCACCAACTGCGGGCTGTAGCCCCGCTCACGGGCCAGTGCCAGCTGCTGGCACAGCCGCCGGTAACGCTGTGGAAACGCAGTGTCGTCCAGCGTGGTGGCCGCGGGCTGGCGGCGGCGACGGCGGGAGGCGCCGGCACGCAGCAGCAGCCACTGCTCCAGGTCCAGCCATTCCTGCTGATGGCGGGCGACGAACTGTTCCTGCTTCATCGCCGTCCCAGCAACCAGTTGGCCATCGCATACAGGCGCAGCACGCTGACCTGGCCATGGGTGCCGGTCAATGGTTCGGCGATGGCGGCCAGTTCCTGCTGGCGGAGCGGTGCCAGCCGCGGGGCACGCTCGGCGAAGGCCAGCAGCGCCGCCTGTTCCTCCGGCCGCAGCGGCTGCGGCGGCGCCAGCACGCTGTCGATGGTGGCCGGCGGCGGCAGGTACAGCGCCGGCGCGTGCACCACCACGGTGCCGGCGACCAGATCGCCCAGGCGGCGGCCGTGCGCGTCGAACAGGCTGCTGAGCAGGCCCAGCGCGTAGGCGAACGGCAGCATGTCGACGGTCCGCAGCAGGTTGCGGGTGATCGCCGCCATCCAGCCCACCGGCGCGCCATCACGGGCCAGCACGCGCAGGCCCAGCGCGCGCTTGCCCGGGGTGCGGCCCCACAGCGCCTCGCAGACGATCGGATACGCCCAGTACACCAGGAACATCAGGGCCAGGTAGAGGCCGGTGCCGAATTCCTTCAACAGTGCCAGCGGGATCGACAGCGCGGCAAGAATCGCGAAACGAATGGCCAGATCGACCAGCCAGGCCAGCGCACGTGGCACCGGACCGGCGGCCGGCAGCTGCAGCGGCACGCCTTCCGGCGTCACCACCTCGCGGTAGGTGTCGAGCATCGGTGCGGCCATCAGAGCGACGGCCTTCGTTGTGGGCGCTGGAGTCCTCTCCGGCTGGCAACCACAGGCATGGGTGTCTCGACAGTTCCTGGTCGGGCCCAGACTTTAGCAGAGCGCGCCGGCAGTCGAGGGCCTCAGCCCAGGTATTCGTCCTTCAGCCGGACGTAGTGGTCGGCCGAGTAATGCAGCGACTCGATCTCCCTGTCGCTCAGCATGCGCGCCGGCCGGGCGGGATTGCCCAGCCAGAGTTCGCCTTCGCCGACCACCTTGCCCGGGCCCACCACTGCACCAGCACCGACGAAGCCGTGGCGCTCCACGCGCGCGCCATCGAGGATGCAGGCGCCCATTCCGATCAGGCTGTAATCGCCGATGCTGCAGGCATGGATGATGCAGCCGTGGCCGACTGTCACGCCTTCGCCGATCAGGGTCGGATGGCCGGCCTTGTTGTACGGGCTGTGATGGCTGACGTGGATGATGGTGCCGTCCTGCACGTTGGTGCGGGCGCCGATGCGGACGAAATTGACGTCGCCACGGATGACGGTACCCGGCCAGATCGAAACATCGTCGGCAAGCTCCACGTCACCAATGAGGGTACACGCCGGGTCGACGTATACGCGTGCGCCGAGCACCGGCATCTTGTCGCGGAAAGGGCGCAGCGGGGTCATCGGTGTCTCCGGAAATCAGGGCGATCGCGACGATGATACGCGGGCCGCTGCGCTCGCCGGGCATGGCCCGGCGCCACCGTCGATGCTGCGTTACGCCACGCGTCCGCGCCGTGCACGCTCCAGGTGCACCAGCAGCAGCGAGATCGCGGCCGGCGTCATGCCGGGGATGCGCTGCGCCTGGCCAATGGTCTGCGGACGCACACGTTCCAGCTTCTGCAGCACTTCGACCGACAGGCCACGCACGCTGGCGTAGTCGAAGCCTTCAGCGATCGGCGTGGCTTCGTGCCGCTGCTGGCGCGCGATCTCGTCGCGCTGGCGGTCCAGGTAGCCGGCGTATTTCACGCCGATCTCGACCTGCTCGGCCACCTTGCCATCGGCCACTGCCGGGCCGAGCGAGGGCACCTGCATCAGCTGCGCGTAATCCAGCTCGGGGCGCTTGATCAGGTCGAGCACATTGGTTTCGCGGCTGACAGTCACCCCCAGCGTGTCCTGCACTTCGCGGCCCAGGGCATTGGCCGGGGTCGCCCACAGCGCCCCCAGCCGCGCACGTTCGGCGGCTACGGCAGCTTGCTTGGCCTCGAACGCCATCCAGCGCCGATCATCGACCAGTCCCATGTCGCGGCCAACCGGAGTCAGGCGCTGGTCGGCGTTGTCCTCGCGCAGCTGCAGCCGGTACTCGGCGCGGCTGGTGAACATGCGGTACGGCTCGTTGGTGCCGTGGGTGATCAGATCATCCACCAGCACGCCCAGATACGCTTCGTCGCGGCGCGGGCACCAGCCATCCAGGCCGCGCACCTGGCGGGCCGCATTGAGGCCGGCCAGCAGGCCCTGCGCGGCCGCCTCTTCGTAACCGGTGGTGCCGTTGATCTGGCCAGCGAAGAACAGGCCGTTGACCAGCTTGGTTTCCAGCGAAGCCTTCAACCCGCGCGGATCGAAGAAGTCGTACTCGATGGCGTAGCCGGGGCGGGTGATGTGCGCGTTCTGGAAGCCCCGGATGCTGCGCACCATCTCCAGCTGCACGTCGAACGGCAGCGAGGTGGAGATGCCGTTGGGATAGATTTCGACGATGCCCAGCCCCTCAGGCTCGACGAAGATCTGGTGGCTGGCCTTTTCGGCGAAGCGCACCACCTTGTCCTCGATGGAGGGGCAGTAACGCGGGCCGATGCCTTCGATCTGGCCGCTGTACAGCGGCGAGCGATGCAGGGCGTCACGGATGATCTGGTGGGTCTGCTCGGTGGTATGGGTGATCCAGCAGCTGACCTGCTGCGGATGTTCGTCCACCGAGCCGAGGAAGGACATCACCGGCCGCGGCGTGTCACCGGGCTGCTCGTCCATCATGCTGTAATCCAGCGAGCGGCCGTCGATGCGCGGTGGCGTGCCGGTCTTCAGGCGATCGACCTGGAACGGGCGCTCGCGCAGGCGTGCGGCCAGCGTGGTGGCCGGCGGATCGCCCATGCGGCCGGCGGCGTACTGGGTCGGACCGACGTGGATCTTGCCGGCCAGGAAGGTGCCGGCGGTCAGCACCACCGCCTCCGCATCGAAGCGCAGGCCGGTCTGGGTGATGACGCCGCGCACGGCGTCGCCCTCGATGACCAGATCATCGACGGCCGCCTGGAACACGGTCAGGTTGGCCTGGCCCTCGACGAGGGCGCGGATCGCCATGCGGTACAGGTTGCGGTCGGCCTGGCAGCGGGTGGCGCGCACCGCCGGACCCTTGGAGGCATTGAGCGTGCGCCACTGGATGCCGGCGCGGTCGGCGGCATGCGCCATCGCCCCGCCAAGGGCGTCGATCTCCTTGACCAGATGGCCCTTGCCGATACCGCCGATGGCCGGATTGCAGCTCATCGCGCCCACCGTTTCGATGTTGTGGGTCAGCAGGAGGGTGCGCACGCCGGTGCGGGCCGCGGCCAGCGCGGCCTCGGTGCCGGCGTGGCCACCGCCGATGACGATGACGTCGTAACGATGGAAGGAGTGGGTCATGGGGGCGGAGTCGATGGGGGCGGACGCGGCCGGAGGCGGTGCCGGGGTGGCGATTTTAGCGCCATTCGGCAGGGCGACGCCCGGAGAAGCCAGGGCCGGACGAAATTGACCCTAAAGTTGGCAGGATTTTTGCAGATAACCCAATAGCACCCATCGTGGCTGGCGCCGAAGGCGCCCGTGACCGGAATTGGAACAGGGGCCGGTACAGGCGCACGATGGGGGAGCAGAGGGCCGGCAGTCGGGGGACTGTCCGGCCCTGTTTTTCTTCGCCGAAGGCATCCGCAAAAACAGACGGCCCCGCATTGCGGGGCCGTCTGCCTTCAGAGGTGCCGACATCCGACAGGGCCGGAACAGGGGGGATCCAGATGTTCCTGTCGGATATCGACGTAGAGCTTTCCGCGACGGCCCATACCGCTTCTTGTCACTTTGTGACGCGGGCCGTCACAACCGCTTTAGATTGCCGCTTGGACCGTGTGAAATGCAAGACGGTTCAGCGCTCAAGTGTGCGCTGCGTCGCACGATCCATGTTGCGCCAGGGGGAACCGTTCATCCTGGGCGCACTCGGTGCCGGCGCCGGGCGGGCCGGCGGTGCCGGGCGCTGCACGCTCGGCTGCGGCGGGCGTCGCATCGAGTCCATGTTCCGCCACGGTGAGCCGCCATTGTTCTCGCGCGGCGGACGCGGCGGACGGTTCTCGCCATTGCCCGGCGGGCGCGGTGGCGGGCGGTGATTGTGCGGTGGACGATAGATCGGACGCGAGTAGTACGGGTAGCCATAGCCGCCGTAATAGCCGCCATAGCCTCCGTAGTACGGGCCGTAGTTGTAGGGATAGCCGGCGGGGTAGCGGTACTCCACCGACGGCGCACCGTGGTAGTAGCTGCCGCTGCGGCCACCGCCGACATAGTCGTAGGTGGTGCAGCCGGTCAGGGCCAGCAACAGGCCACCGGCAAGCATCAGGCGCGTTTTCATGTGGGTCCCCCCAGAACGGGTGTGCAGTCAGCTTCGGGCGTGGGCATTGAATCGGCCCTTAATTCCACCACCCAGGATGAATGGCGGCGAAGGCCTGCATGCTGGCATGGCCTGTGCCGGGGTCGCCAGCACGAGGGCATACGTTAATCTTGCGTCATGAGCGATTCACTGTTGCCCCGTGCCGAAGATGTCCTGGCTGCCGCCGCGAGGATCGCGCCGCACGCAAGTGTGACGCCGGTGCTGCGCTCGCGCACCCTCGACACGCTTGCCGGCGCACGCCTGGCCTTCAAGGCCGAGCACCTGCAGCGGGGCGGCGCGTTCAAGTTCCGGGGCGCCTGCAACGCCGTCTGGTCGCTGTCGGACGAGCGCGCCGCACGAGGTGTGGTCACCCATTCATCGGGAAATCATGGCGCGGCCCTGGCGCTGGCGGCACGGACGCGAGGCATTCCCTGCCATGTGGTGGTGCCCGAGGGCGCCGTCGCCGCCAAGCTGGCCAACATCGCGCGCCATGGCGCCACGCTCTGGCGTTGCGCGCCGACCATTGCCGAGCGTGAGGCCACCTGCGCCAGGGTGCAGGCCGACACCGGTGCAACCCTGGTGCACCCGTATGCCGATCCGGCGGTGATGGCAGGGCAGGGCACCGCTGCGCTGGAGCTGCTGCACAGCGACGGGCCGTTCGACGTGCTGGTGGTGCCAGTGGGCGGTGGTGGTCTGGCCAGCGGTACTGCGCTGGCGCTGCAGCTGGCCGGCCCGCAGACCCGGCTGGTGCTGGCCGAACCGGCTGGTGCCGACGATACCGCCCGCTCACTTGCCGCCGGCGAGCGGCAGGGCGCGTTCACCCCCGATACCGTCTGCGATGGCCTGCGCACCCTGATCGGTGCGCCCAACTTCGCGCTGCTGCGTGCTGCCGGTGCGGAGGTCATCGTGGTCGACGACGCCGCCACCCTGGCTGCGATGCGCGTGCTGTGGGAGGTGCTCAAGCAGGTGGTTGAACCGTCTTCGGCGACGGTGCTGGCGGCGGTGCTGTCCCAGCCGGAACGGTTTGCCGGGCAGCGGGTGGGCCTGGTGCTGTCCGGTGGCAACGTCGATCTTCCCGCCCTGCGCTGGGGCATGCCTTGAGCCGCGGCCGGCACCGCGAGCGTACCGGCCTGTTCGGTTGGGCGTGGCGGCTGTTCGTGCTGCTGGTGATCTGGCTGCTGGGCGTGACCGCATGGATCGTCTGGGTGGGAGAGCGTGATCAGGCCGCCCAGGCCGATGCGATCATCGTGCTCGGTGCGGCCGCCTATGACGCCAAGCCGTCGCCGGTCTTCGAGGAGCGCATCCGTCATGGCCTGGACCTGTACGAGGCCCGGTATGCGCCGCTGCTGATCTTCACCGGGGGGTATGGCGGCAGCGGCGCCCGCTTCTCCGAATCGCAGGTGGCGCGGCGCTATGCGCTCAAGCACGGCGTTCCGGACGATGCGATCCTGATTGAAACCGCCTCGCGCAACACCGTGCAGAATCTGATCGAGGCCAAGCGGCTGATGGATCAGCGCAACCTGCACCGGGTGATCATCGTCAGCGATCCGCTGCACATGGCACGCGCGCTGCGCCTGAGCCGGGCGCTGGGCATCGATGCGCTGGCGTCATCGACGCCGAGCACCCGCTTCCGCAGCTTCCACACCAGCTGGCGTTTCCTGCTGCAGGAAATCTATTTCTTCCATCGCGATCTGGTGCGGCCACCGCTGAGTTCGCCGGCCAATACCTGAGCGGCTGCCGCCTGCCTTGGGTGGGTGCCGACCTTGGTCGGCGCATCACCCGTGATCGATCGATCAGGTCTGCTTGCGGCGGATCGGAATGGCCGACACCGGTACCGAGGCCACGTCGTGGCCGCCTTCGCGGATCGGCGCGCCCGGGTCCGGTGCCCAGGCATGGGCATAGATCACTTCCCAACTGCTGGGCAGCGTGCCATCGGCACGGCGCATCGGCTCGTAGGCGGCCGCCGCAGCGGCGAAGCGCCCGCGGCCGGTCAGCGTATGCCGACGGTCCACCCGCGCATTGGTCGCGCCCATCGCCCGCAGTTCGCGCATCAAGGCGGGCAGATCCTCGTAGGTCAGGGTGAACAGGTCGCGGTCCAGCACGGGGTCGCGGAAGCCGGCCATCATCAGCGCGTCGCCGAACTGTGCGATCTGCGCGAAACGGCTGACGTGCGGGCGATCATCGGCAGCAGCGAACGCTTCGTTGAGCTCGATCAGGGTTTCCGGCCCGAAAGTCGAGCACAACAGCAGGCCGCCGGGCTTGAGCACGCGGCGGAAGCCGGCGAACACTGCAGGCAGATCGTCCACCCATTGCAGGCAGAGATTGCTGAAGATCACATCCACACTGTTGTCGGCCAGCGGCAACGCCGCCGCATCGGCGCACAGGCGCTGGAAGGGCTTCCACCAGCCGGCCTGGCGCCTGGCCTGATCGAGCATCGGCAGGGCGATATCCAGCGCGATCACCTGTGCCTTCGGCCAGCGCTTTTTCATCAGTGCGCTGGCATGGCCGGTACCGGCACCGATGTCCAGCACCACCTCGGGCCTGCGTGCCTCCAGGTAGTCCAGCGATTCCACCAGCCGTGACTGCACTTCGCGCTGCAGGGCAGCGGCGGCGTCATAGCTGCTGGCGGCGCGGGAGAACGCACGGCGCACATGGCGGGGATCGAAGTGGGACGGCATTGCAGGATCTCTCAGAACGTACCGGGGTAGGCGCCGCCATCGATCAGCAGGTTCTGCCCGGTGATGTAGCCGGCCTGTGCGCTGCACAGGAAAGCGCAGGACGCGCCGAATTCGTCGGCGGTGCCGAAGCGGCCGGCGGGGATCTGCTGGCGGCGGCGCTCGGCGATCTCTCCGGCATCGCCATCCTTGCCCGCGCTGTGGGCGAAGTTGGCGCGCAGGCGATCAGTGTCGAACTGGCCAGGCAGCAGATTGTTGAGGGTGACGTTGTGGGCGACCGTGCGCCGCGACAGACCGGCGACGAAGCCGGTCAAGCCACTGCGCGCGCCGTTGGACAACGCCAGGGTATCGATCGGCGCCTTCACCGCCGACGAGGTGATGTTGACGATACGGCCGAAGCCGCGTTCGATCATCGCGTCCACGGTGGCGCGGATCAGCGCGATCGGGGCCAGCATGTTGGCGTCCAGTGCAGCGATCCAGTCGTCACGCTCGAAGCTGCGGAAATCGCCCGGCGGCGGCCCGCCCGCGTTGTTGACCAGGATGTCCACCTGCGGGCAGGCGGCCAACGCAGCGGCACGTCCGGCTTCTGTGCTGACGTCGGCAGCGACCGCGTGCACCTCGCCGGCGCCGGGCAGTGCGCGCAGATGCTCGGCGGCGGCCTGCAGGGCTGCCTCGCCGCGCGCAACGATCACCACGTTCACGCCTTCGCGCGCCAGGGCGCGCGCGCATCCCAGGCCCAGCCCCTTGCTTGCACCGCAGACCAGGGCCCAGCGGCCCTTGATACCCAGATCCATGCGTCAGCCCTGCGCAGTTCGAAGGAACGTCATTGTCCGTCATCCGCCGGTGTCAGGCCGGCAACGAAGCGTTGCAGGACGGCGGCCACTTCGTCGGCGTGGCCGAGGAAGGGGGCGTGGCCGCCGTGAGCGATGGTCAGCGCCTGTCCGCCGGGCGCGAGCGCCGCTGCAGCCTGTATGGCGGCCGGTGGCACCAGCCTGTCGCGTTGACCGGCGATCCACAGGCTGGGCTTGCCCAGTGCCGGCAGGGCGCCGCGCAGGTCGGTGCTTTCCAGCAGCTGCAGACCCTCCCGCAGGGCGCGTGCGGTCGGTGCACCGCGTTCCACCAGGCGCTGGCGCAGGGTGCGCAGTTCCTCGCGGGCGTGCGCCGAACCCATTACATCCAGGGCCAGGAATCGTTCCAGCGTGCCACCGAAATCGCCGGCCAGCTCACGGCCGAACTGCTCGAACACGGCCGGCTCCACCGCATGCGGCCAGTCGTCGCCGCGCACGAAGCGGGGCGTGGCAGCGATCATCGCCAGTCCCCGCACTTTCGGCAGGGTCGCCGCGGCATGCAGTGCGAACAGCCCGCCCAGCGACCACCCGCACCACACCGCCGGTGGCGTGGCGGCGGCGATCGCGTTGACCACGAAGGGCAGGCGCAACGGCGTGGTGTCCTCGCGGCTGTGGCCGTGTCCGGGAAGATCGACCAGGTGCAGGGTGAACTGCTGCGCCAGGCGCTGGACCAGCGGCGCGAACACACCGCCCTGCAGGGCCCAGCCGTGGATCAGTACCAGGTCCGGCCCCTGGCCGGCGACTTCGATATGCATGCGGAAACCAGCCGAACCTCAAGCCAGGGCCGGCAACGGCGGTGGCGCGGCCTCGCGCGGCGTGATCGAGAGGCGATCACGCGCGCTGGCGATGGCCTCGACCAGCCCCCGCACCTGGTCTGCCGTGTGCAGGGCAGAGAGGGTGACGCGCAGGCGTGCCTTGCCCTCTGGAACGGTCGGCGGGCGAATCGCTCCGACCAGCCATCCCGCCTGCTCCAGCGCCTTGGACAGCGCCAGTGCGGTGTGGTCATCGCCGCACAGCAGGGGCTGGATCGGTGTCTCCGATGCCATCAGGTCCAGCCCGTGGCGGCGCGCTTCGCCGCGGAACAGTGCGATCAGGTCGACCAGCTTGGTGCGGCGCCAGTTGTCGCGGCGTGCCAGGCGCACTGCTTCCAGTGCCGCCGCCGCCAGCGCCGGCGGCATCGCGGTGGTGTAGATGTAGGGGCGGGCGGTTTCGGCCAGATGCTCGATCAGGTCTTCGCGGCCCAGCACCACCGCGCCGGCGCTGCCCAGCGCCTTGCCCAGGGTGACCAGTTGCAACGGCACGTCGTTCACGCCCAGACCGGCGGCCGCCACCGTGCCCCGGCCATCGCCGACCACGCCAACGCCATGTGCATCGTCCACATAGAACAGTGCCTGCTGCAGGCGCGCGACCAGTGACAGTGCGCGCAGCGGCGCGACGTCGCCGTCCATGCTGAAGACACCATCGGTGGCCAGCATCGCTGCGCCATCGGCTGCGTGCCTGAGCTGGCGCATGGCCCCTTCCGCATCCAGGTGCGGATAGCGGCGCAGGCGTGCGCCCGCCAGCCGCGTGGCATCGAGCAGACTGGCGTGATTGAGCTTGTCCTGCACGCAGACGTCGTTCTCTTCGCTCAGCAGCGCCTGCTGCACCGCCAGGTTGGCGGAAAAACCGCTGCCGAACAGCAGTGCGCGCGGGTAGCCCAGCCACTCGGCCATTTCGCGTTCCAGAGCATCGTGCATCGCGTGGTGGCCGCAGACCAGGTGCGATGCGCCGGCCCCGGCGCCTTCGCGGGCGGCCGCGTCCTGCAATGCATTGACCACGCTGAACTGCTGGGCCAGGCCCAGATAGTCGTTGCTGCAGAAGCCGGTCAGCCAGCGGCCTTCCACTTCCAGGCAGACGCCATCGCGGCGGGTGACCGTGCGCCGTGGGCGGCGACGACCTTGGGCATCGCGCAGCGCGCGCTGGTCCTGGATGCGGGCGGTGAGGTCGGGGCGGGCCATGGCGGCGGGAGGCGGCGACGGGGCGGCTAGGGTAGCGCGTTGCCGCGACGCCTGCTCGGGCCCCGTCTCAGGCTGCGTGAGCGCAGCCGCAGCCGGGTGCAACGCTGCCGATATCGGCATGTACGGTACCGCCGTGGTCGTGGCCCTCGGCGTCCACCTGCACCGCCATCGGCTGCAGGCCCAGCCGCGCGAACAATGCCAGATCGCGCTCGCTTTCCGGGTTGCCGGTGGTCAGCAGCCTGTCGCCATAGAAGATGGAGTTGGCGCCGGCCAGGAAGCACAGCGCCTGCAGTTCGTCGCTCATCGCCTCGCGGCCGGCCGACAGGCGCACCATCGAACGCGGCATGGCAATGCGTGCCACCGCGATCATGCGCACGAACTCGAACGGGTCCAGTTCGGCACTGCCGTGCAGCGGCGTACCGGCCACCTGCACCAGTCTGTTGATCGGCACCGAATCCGGATGGGCCGGCAGCGTGGCCAGGGCCAGCAGCAGTCCCACGCGCTGCGCCCGCGTCTCGCCCATGCCGACGATGCCGCCGCAGCAGGTCTTCAGGCCTGCATCCCGCACGTGTTCCAGCGTGTCCAGGCGGTCCTGGTACTGGCGGGTATGGATGACCGAGTCGTAATAGTCCGGCGCGGTGTCGAGGTTATGGTTGTAGTAGTCCAGGCCGGCGTCCTTCAGTGCCCGTGCCTGGTCGCCACTGAGCATGCCCAGCGTGGCGCAGGTCTCCAGGCCCAGTGCCTTCACCCCGGCGATCATCGCGGCCACTTTCGGGATGTCGCGATCCTTCGGCGACCGCCAGGCCGCGCCCATGCAGAAGCGCGACGCACCGGCAGCCTTGGCCTGGCGCGCCTTGGCCAGCACCGCTTCGGTGTCCATCAGCTTCTGTGCGTTGACGCCGGTGCTGTAGCGCTGGGCCTGCGGGCAGTACGCGCAGTCCTCCGGGCAGCCGCCGGTCTTCACCGACAGCAGCGTGGAGACCTGCACCCGGGCGGGGTCGAAGTGCTCGCGATGGACCGCAGCGGCGCGGAACAACAGGTCGGTGAGGGGGAGTTCGAACAGCGCCTGCAGTTCATCGTGTTGCCAGTCGTGGCGGATGGCAGTGGCCATGGCGGGACCCGGGTACGAGTGGAGCGAGGGCGGCAGTGTGGAGGGGGGTGGAAAGGCTGTCAACTCTGTAGTGTATTTAGTGGTTTACAGTGCGCCGGTTGATCAGGCCGACGCGGATGGCCGCGTTTCACCGCTTCCTGCAAGGCTTGCGGCCACAGTGACTACTGCCCAGCGGAAGCGCTTGCGCGCAGACTCTGTCCCATGACCGATCTCCATCGACTTCGCGGCCGCATCAGCGCGCTGGTCCTCAGTGAGGCCTGGCGCCGCCGCGCCGCACTCTGGGGCGGTGCCGTGGCCGTGGCGCTGGTGGCCATTCTGTTCGCCAAGGCCAGCGACGCGGCGTTCCATCTGTTCCAGCGCATCACCACCCATTCGCCGTGGTGGGCGCTGCTGCTGACGCCAGGCATCTTCGCGCTGCTGGCATGGCTGACCAGCGGTGTACTGAAGCCTACCCGCGGCAGCGGCATTCCCCAGGTCATCGCTGCGCTGGACAAGCCGGATGCCTCGTTCCGCGCGACGAATCTTTCACCGGCGGTATCGGCCGGCAAGCTGCTGCTGACGTCACTGTCGTTGTTGGGCGGTGCTTCGGTCGGCCGCGAAGGTCCGACCGTGCACGTGGGTGCAAGCCTGATGTACCTGTTCGGTCGTTGGTTTGGTTTCAAGGACCCGCGTGAGCTGTCGCACTTCCTGCTGGCGGGCGGCGCCGCAGGCATCGCGGCAGCATTCAATACCCCGTTGGCAGGCATCGTGTTCGCCATCGAGGAACTCAGCGGCCGCTTCGAGCACCGGTTCTCGGGCACGCTGCTGACGGCGGTGATCGTCGGTGGTGTGGTATCGCTGGGTCTGCTGGGCAACTACACCTACTTCGGCCATGTTTCGGCGCGGCTTCCGCTGGGCCAGGGCTGGCTGGCGATCCTGCTGTGCGGTGTGGTGGCGGGATTGCTGGGAGGACTGTTCGCGCGCGCCGTACTGGCGAGCGCGGCAGGCCGTCCGCGCTGGCTGGGGCAACTGCGCCAGCGCCATCCCGTGCTGTTGGCCGCCGGCTGCGGCCTGGTGGTGGTGGCGCTGGCGATGCTGTTTGGTGAAGGTGCGTTCGGCACCGGCTACGAACAGGCACGCAGTCTGGTGCAGGGTCACGCGCTGGTGGGTCATGAGTTCGGGCTGATGAAGCTGCTGGCCAACCTGGCCTCCTATGTGGCCGGTATCCCCGGGGGCCTGTTCTCGCCTGCGCTCGCGGTCGGTGCCGGGTTGGGCCACAACCTGGCCGTGCTGATGCCCGGCGTGGATCCACGCGCGTTCGTGCTGCTCGGCATGTGTGCGTATCTGACCGGCGTCACCCAGGCCCCACTGACCTCCGCCGTCATCTCGCTGGAACTGACGGACAGCGGTGACCTGCTGCTGCCGATTCTGGCCACGGTACTGATTGCCCGCGGGGTATCCGGTCTGGTGTGCCGGGTGCCGATCTATCGTGGCCTGGCCGAGCTGCTGATGGTGCCAGGCCCATCGGCCGATGCCACGTCCGTCGATCCCGGTCGAAAGTAGGTGATCCGCGTACGTGCCCGGCAGATGCTGCCAGGGAGAGGCGACCGGCAGCCACCCTGGCAGGCCATGCAGTAGGGGCATGGTGGGTCATGCCCGTCGGCACACGATGACGGGCATTTCACCGACCCATGTCTGGTCCGTCCGCCGATGGCGTCGCTGCCTGCCATGCGCGAGCCTGCGGCATGCGCATCGTCCACCGCATCGTCGCCGGGCCCCCGTTGCAACGGCTGCTGCGCCTGCTGATTCCACTACGCTGCCTGGTCTGCAATGACCCGGGTCACGACGAGCTGGATCTCTGTCCGGCCTGCTACGCCGGACTGCCGTGGTCGGGTCGCGCCTGCCTGCGCTGCGCGCTGCCGCTGCCGGATGCGGCCCTGATCGTCTGCGGCAGCTGCCGCGAGGAGGCACCACCGCAGCTGGCCACGCACGCGAGCCTGCTGTACCTGCCGCCGGTGGACCAGCTGCTGGTGCGCTACAAGTTCCATCAGGACCTGGCGGCCGGACGCCTGCTCGCGCAGCTGATGCAACGCGCGCCGCCGCCCTGGTCGTGCGCGCCGCTGGTGCCGGTGCCATTGCATGATCGGCGCCTGCGCCAGCGTGGTTACAACCAGGCCGCCGAACTATGCCGGTTGCTGCCGATGCCGGTCTGGCAGGGCCTGTACCGTCGCCGGCATACGGCACCACAGTCCGAACGCACGGCCGAACAGCGCAGGGACAACCTGTTCGACGCCTTCGATGCACATGCGCCGGTGCCGCCGCGGCTGACCGTGGTCGATGATGTGATGACCACCGGCAGCACCGTGATGGAAATCGCTGAGACACTGCGCTGCGTGGGTGCCGCAGAGGTGCGCGTGTGGGTCTGCGCACGGGTTCCGTGATCGCCCTCTTCATCGCCAGGGGCTAGGATGAAGCCGATTCCGGATCGAAGGAGTGGTCATGAATTCCCCCTTGTCTCCCCTGTTGTCGGCGGTCGGTCGCAGCTGGTGGATCCTGCTGCTGTATGGCCTGGTCGCACTCGGCTTCGGCATCATCGCGATCGGCTGGCCGCTGTCGGCGGCGACGGCCCTGGCCTGGACGCTGGGCGTGATGGCCATCATCGAAGGTGTCATCAGCCTGTTCGCGCTGATCAGCGGTGGCAGCGGTGTCTCGCGTGGCTGGCTGGCGCTGTACGCCATCGCCTCGCTCGGCTTCGGCATTCTGGCGGTGATCAATCCGCTGGCCACCGCCAGCGTGCTGGTGCTGTTCCTGGCAGCGTGGCTGCTGGTGGCCGGCATCTACCGCATCGTGTACGCAATCCGCGTGCGCAGGCAGATCCAGGGCGAGTGGTTGCTGATACTCAGTGGTGTGCTGGCGGTGGTGCTGGGCCTGCTGTTTGCGGCCAATCCCTACGCGGGCGTGGCCGTGACCACGCTGTGGATCGGCATCGGCAGCCTGCTGTATGGGCTGCTGCAGGTGCTGGTGGCATTCAAGCTGAGGAAGCTGAAGTGAGGCGGGCGGGTTCGTTTCTGCTGGTCGCGGTGCTGGGCCTGGCCGGTTGCATGCCCGGCGCAACAGCGGATGCGGAGGCTGGCAGGGATCATGCGCCGCGTCCGGGCGTGGATGTGCGTCTGAGCGCAGTCGATGCTGCCGGCAATGGCACACCGGTGCAGTGGCAGGGTGAAACACTCGCGCTGCGCGAGCCGCCGATCGCCGGCAGTGCCGACATTGCCGATGTGCGTTACGTGCTGGACCAGAGCCAGCAGCCTGGCCTGCAGATCCGCTATCGCAAGGAGGCACAGCAGCGCATCCACGATGGCACGGCCGCACTGGTGGGGAAGCGGGTGGCGATCAGCGTGGATGGCCGCTTGCTGACGGTGGCGACGGTGAGTGGTCCGTTCGGCGAATCGATGATGTTGAGTGGCCTGCCCAGCGTGGCCGAGGCGCAGGAACTGGCATGGCACATCACCGGCCAGCGGGTGCCGGCGCCCTGAACCCTGCTCAGCGCTGCCTGGTCGCGAATCTGGCCTCGATTTCCTCCAGCGACCTGCCCTTGGTTTCCGGCAGCCAGAACGCAGCCACCAGGAAGAACACGAATGTGCATGCCGCCCAGAACAGGAACATGCTGGCGTAGCCATAGTGGCCCACGGTCGGCAGGAAGATCGCGGCGATGGTGGTGGACACGAACTGATTGATCAGCAGCGCGATGCTCATGCCATTGGAGCGGATCCGGTTGGGCATCAGCTCGGACAGTGCCAGCCATACGCAGACGCCAGGGCCCACCGCGAAGAAGGCAACGAACACGAGGATGCAGGCGGCCACCGCCCAGCCGTGGGCCGGCGTTGGCACCGGCCCGATCCGCGCCTGCTCGATGCGCAGTGGTGCGTGCGCTGCGCCGGCCGGGTCTGCGAACGGATTCAGGTGCAGGGTGCGGAAGAAGGCGCCGATGACGCTGTCCGGCTGCACGGTGCCGGCACGGTCGATGCGCAGCTCGCGATCGATCAGGTTGTCACTGCGCAGTGCGCGCACGTTGGTGAAATCGCCATAGGCGTAGGAGATGGTCAACTGCATCGGACGGCCTTCGCTGTCGATGCCGTCAGTGAGGCGTTGCCACTGCGCCTCGTCCAATACCAGATGCAGGCCATCGCCGCTGGCTGCGGCCTGCAGCTGCGGCTGCACATCGGCGCGGCCGCGTTCGGCCTGGAAAAACAGGGTGGCGGCGGCCAGCAGCGCCACGCAGATACCGCCGCTGCCGAGCATCAGCAGGAACTTGCGGCCCTTGCGATCCACCAGCAGCAGCGCGACCACGGTCATCACCGCATTGAGCAGCTTGATCGCCACGTCGGCGCCATTGGCCACCGAACCGGACAGGCCCGCCTGGTTGAGGATGTTCACCGCATAGGCGAGCACCGAGTTGATGCCGGTGGCCTGGGTGCAGGCCAGGACCACGCAGGCCAGCACGAACGGCACCACGTAGCGGCGGCTGAGCAGCGGATCACGCCTGCCGTTCGTGCCACTGGAATCCGGTGCCTGGATGCGCGCGAGCGTGGGCTCGACCTCGGCGGCAGGCAGCACCCGCTGCAGGCTGCGACGGGCGTCGTCCACCCGACCACGGCGGACCAGCCAGCGCGGTGACTCCGACAGCCAGAAAATGCCGGCACAGAACACCAGGCCCGGCGTCAGGCAGCTCCAGAAGATGGTCCGCCACGCATGGTCCTTCACGGCGAACAGTTCCTGCGCCTGCTGTGCCAGCGGCAGCGAGCGCACGGTTTCGGCAGCGGCATCCACGGCCTGGGCGTGGTACAGGCCGATCAGCGCCGCCAGCACCAGTCCGATGGTCAGCAGCAGCTGGAACATCGCTGCACCCCGGCCACGCCGCTCCGGACTGAGCACCTCGGCCAGGTACAGGGGTACCACCACTCCGATCAGGCCGCCGCTGATGCCCTGCAGCAGTCGGCCCAGCAGCAGCGGCGTGTAGCCCGAAGCGAGCGCCATGATGGGAATGGAGGCGGTGAACAGAACGCCAGCCAGCAGCATCGCGCCGCGGCGTCCGATCAGATCGGCCACCATGCCGGCAAACAAAGAGGACAGCACACTGCCCAGCAGAACGGCTGCAACGACGAATCCCAGCTGCTGGCTGCTGAGCTGCCAGGCCTGGCTGGCGGTCGCTTCCAGATAGGGCAGGGCACCGGCAATGATGCCGATATCGATGCCGTACAGCAGGCCGCCGAGGCCGCCGATGAAGAGCAGATAGCGTACGGGCCAGCGCGGAGCGGTGCTTGCAGTCATCGGCAGTTCCTGTGGTAGCGCCGGGCCCTGCCCGGCGGCGGTTCTTCGCAGATTGCGTTCTGTGGCGCCGCGCGATGCGTGGCTCTACGGCAGGGATGTTGCTCAGTGCAGCTCGACCACCCGGCCACCCACCACCACCTGCTGCAGGCGCAGTCCAGCGTCCAGCACCACCAGATCGGCGCGGGCGTCGGGCGCGATGCGACCGCGATCGCCCAGGCCCAGGTAGTCGGCCGGGAACGTGGAAACGCGCTGCGAGGCGTCGGCCAGATCCAGCCCCACACGCACCAGGTTGCGCAGTGCCTGGTCCATGGTCAGCGCGCTGCCGGCCAGCGAACCGGTCGCCAGCCGCACGCAACCGCCACACTTGTGCACGCGCTGTTCGCCCAGCGCGTACTCGCCATCCGGCATGCCGGTGGCGGCCGTAGCGTCGGTCACCGCGTACAGGCGCGGAATCGCGCGCGCGGCCAGGCGGATCACGCCGGGATGGATGTGCTGCAGGTCGGGAATGATCTCGGCGTAACGTGCATGGGCGAGCGCCGCCGCCGCGATGCCCGGGCGATAGTGATCGACGCCGGTCATTCCGTTGAACAGATGGGTGAAGCCGGATGCACCCGCCTGCAGAGCGGCTACACCTTCTTCGTAAGTACCCGCGCTGTGGCCGAGCTGCACACGGATGCCCATCGCCGAAAGCGCAGGAATCAGCGCCGTGTGTTCGCCGATCTCCGGCGCCAGCGTCATCACCCGGATCGGTGCCAGCGCATGCAGATGCTGCACCAGCGCCAGCGTCGCCTCGATCGTACGGTTGGGCTGCGCGCCCAGGCGCTGAGGGCTGATGAACGGCCCTTCCAGATGCACGCCGGCGATGCATGCGGCCTCGTCGTCCGGTGCTGCCATGGTGGCGGCCACGCCCTGCAGGGCGTACTCGATCTCGTCCAGGCCGGCGGTCATGGTGGTCGCCAGCAGGGTGGTGGTACCAAAGCGCAGGTGGGTGCGGGCGATGGTGCGGGCAACGTCGCCGCCCTGCATCAGATCAACGCCGGCAGCGCCATGCACATGCAGATCGATGAAACCGGGAAGGATCACCTGCAGCTGCGGGTCATCACCGCCGCTGTGGTCGTCCACCTGCAGCTGGCGCACATGCGAGTCGAAGTGGACATGCCCACGTCGCCACCCCAGCGGGGTGAGGATGCGGCCATGCAGGGAACGGGTGTCGGTCATGCGGGCGGCTCGGCGATGATCACTTCGATGCCCAGCCGCTGCAGGCCCTCGCGGGTTGCGTCGTCGATGCCGGCGTCGGTGATGACGGTATGGATCTGATCCAGGCGGGCGATGCGATGCAGGCTGACACGGCCGAACTTGGAGGCGTCGGTCAGCACGACGATGCGCCGCGCGCGCTCGACCATGCGGTGGTTGAGGCGCGCTTCCGCCTCATCGTGGGTGGTCAGGCCGAACTGCAGGTCCAACCCGTCCACGCCCAGGAACAGGGTGTCGAAGCTGTAGGAATTGAGGCTGGCCTCGGCCTGGCTGCCCTGCAGCGACAACGACTGCTGACGCAGCAGCCCGCCCGTCAGCAGCACATTGATGCCGGCAGCATTGGCCAGTTCCCACGCGATGTTCAGGCCATTGGTCATCACCGTCACATCGCGGCGGCCACGCAGATGGCGGGCCAGCGTCATGGTGGTCGAACCGGAGTCGATGATGATGTTGTCACCGGCCTGCACCAGGTTCGCCGCGCAGGCGCCGATGGACTCCTTCAGGGGCAGATTCAGCGCATCCTTTTCATGGATGTCCTGCTCCTGCGGAGGCGTGCGCACCAGATTGGCGCCACCGTGGGTGCGGTTGGCCAGGCCCTGCGACTCGAAGTGGGTCAGGTCGGCGCGGATCGTCACCGCGGACACGCCGAAGCGCTCGACCAGATCGGCCACCTGCACCGAGCCGTGCTCGATCAGCAGCTGCAGGATCTGTTGCCGGCGGGAGCGGGTGTTGCGCATGGCGGAGTCTCGGGTCTGCTGTGAGGGGTAGAGATTAGCCGTTCGCAGCAATGCCGGCAGCGGATCGTGTGTCCTGACCGCGCTTGCCTGCCTGGTTGGCACTGCAGGCGCGGGCATACTCGCCCAGGCACTGGCCGATGCGGTGCTGCACCAGGGCCGTCGGCGTGTTGGCCAGGCGGCCGTCACGCACGGCGCGGTACTGCTCCGGCAGGTACTGGCTCAGCAGCACCAACGGTGGCGTGTGCTGCTCCAGGTTGGAGAACAGCGTCTGCACGGCGCGCAGCAGTGCCGGCTCGCCCCAGTAGTAGCGGCAGCGGTCACTGAAGGAATAACTGCGCAACAGGCGCAGTGTCGCCTGGTCACCCTGGTAGTAGGGTTGCCAGTACTTCGGCTGCGCCACCATCACCTCCTCCAGCACCTGTGGCAGGCGCGAGCACTGCGCAGCCGGCAGCAGCGCCTGTTCGATCGCTGCCAACGCGAACAGCGCCTCACGATAGGCGAAGGTGGCGGCGGGGCCGACCTTGAGGATCGCGAAATGATCGCGGACCAGCGCATGCAGTCCGCTTTCGCGCTGGTAGTCGGTGGAGTGCGCCTCGAACACGATGCGCGGCTGCTGCTCGAGGAAGTCGGCCAGCGCGTTGGCGGCGACCGGGTCGTACTCGTGCACGCTGCTGTGATCGAAGTCAACGCCCGGCTGCACCACCATCGCGATCACGCGCTGCCAGGCATCGCGCAGTTCGGGGGTATCGAATGCCTGCTGGTGGATGGCCAGGGTCTGCGCGGCGGCTGCCGGTGTGGTCACCTGCAGGCCGCCGGCCAGCGAGGCTTCGCCGCCGGGAACGGGCACTTCGGTGCCGATCACGTACACCGGCGCCGGCAGGCCGAGTCGGGCAGCCGTGCGCTCGGCGATCGTCGCTAGTTCCGACGAACGCGCGGCCACGGTGGCATCAGGCAGCGGCACCGGATCGTCGGCGCAGGACATGCTGCAGTCCAGATGGATCTTGTGGAAGCCGGCGGCCACGTAGGCTTCGATCAGCACGCGCGCGTGGGCCATCGCTTCGGCGGCGGGGCGCTTCTGCCAGGCGTTCGGACCGAGGTGGTCGCCGCCCAGGATCAGCCGCGTGCGCGGAAACCCTTCCTCATCTGCAAGCGTGCCGACATAGTCGCGGTACTGCGGCGGGGTCATGCCGGTGTAGCCGCCGAACTGGTCGACCTGGTTGGAGGTGGCTTCGACCAGCAGCACCGTGTCGTGTGCCAGTGCCACGTGCATGGCCGCGCGCAGCACCTGTTCGTTGCTGCAGCAGACGCTGTACAGGCCCACATTGTGGCCGGCGCGGTGGGAGGCAAGCAGGGTCTGCAACGGGGACATGGTCATGCTCCGGACAATCAGGAAAACGAGGGTTGGCAGGCAAGCAGCGCGGCACCGCGCGCGCCACCGGCATCGCCAAAGCGCGGGGGCACGATCGGCGGCACCTGCACGCCGTTGAACAGATGGGCAGCGATTGCCGCCGGCAGCTGCTGGTACAGCGGGGTGTACTGCGAGAGGCCGCCGCCGAGCACGATCACATGCGGGTCCAGGGCCAGCACCAGCGCAGCGAGGCTGTGGCCGAGCAGGTCGCGGTGGATGTCCAGCGCGCTGCGTGCGCGCGCATCGCCGCCTTCGGCCATCGCGATCACCGCACTGGCATCGACGGCCGCACCGCCCAGGTGGCGTTCGATCATCGCCAGGCCGCTGCCGGATACATAGCGCTCAACGCAGCCCTGCAGGCCGCATGCGCAGTCGATCAACGGCAGGCCGTGACGCTGCAGCAGGTGGCCCGGCACGCTCCAGTGGCCCCACTCCCCGGCCAGGCCGTTGAAGCCGGACAGCAGGCGGCCCTGCAGGCAGAAGCCGCCACCGGCGCCGGTGCCGAGGATCGCGCCGAACATGCTGGGGTAGCCGTCGGCTGCGCCGCCATGGGCTTCGGACAAGGCGAAGCACTGCAGGTCGTTGCCGAAATGGAGCGGACGCTGCAGGCGTGCCTGCAGGTCGGCCGCCACACTGTGGCCGGTCAGCGCCGGCACGTTGGCACTCAGCTGGCGGCCCGTGCGGCGGTCACGCACGCCGGGCAGCGCGATGCCGATGGCCGCATCGTTGCGGCCCAGTGCGGCGTCGGCGTCGGCGACCAGCGCCACCACCGACCGCAGAAAGCCATCGTAGTCACCCTGCGGAGTGGCCACCCGGCGGCGCCAGGTGACCTGCATCGCCGCATCGCACGCCACCAGCTCGATCTTGGTGCCGCCGATATCGATGCCGTAGCAGGCATGGGCGATCAACTCAGCCATGGTGGATGGTGACACCCTTGACCACGCGGTTCACCGTGCCGTCGGGGAACGGATTGTCCGGGGTCAGCCCCAGCGCGGCCGAGCGCTGCAGTGCGAACAGCTGGCCGAAGGCCAGCCACACCGGCGCCAGCCAGGGATCATCCAGAACCGACTCCAGGACGGGTACGGCGAGGGTGTAGTCATCGTCGGCACCGATGTCCGAATGCGGGCCGATGGCCAGCACCTGGCCGGCCACGCCGTCGCGGCGCAGCTCGTCCAGCAGATCCTGCTCGTAGCGGCGTGCAAGCGGCTGCACGCTGCGCAGCACGATCACCAGGGTGCTGCCATCCAGCGTGGATTTCGGGCCGTGGCGGAAACCGAGCGGCGTGTTGGCCAGCGCCAGCACGCGGCCGGCGGTCAGCTCCAGCACCTTCAGCGCGCACTCGCGCGCCAGCGCTTCCAGCGGACCGCTGCCCAGGTAGATGATGCGGTTGAAGGGGCGCTGTGCCAGCGCGGCCACCGGTGCATCCCACTGCGCCTGGCCTTCGCGGGCCAGCGCAGCGAGCTGCGTCAGGCGCGCCACCCGCGTCTGCCACGGTGAACGGTCGAACACGGTCAGCGCGGCCAGCAGCATGCAGGTCAGGCTGCTGGTCATCGCAAAGGCGCGGTCGCAGCTGGCTGACGGCATCAACAGGGTGCAGGTATCGGCACGGCCGGCACCGCGCCGGGCCAGTTCGCCATCAGCGTTGCAGGTGATGTCGAGGAAGCGTGCGTCATCCACGTCGCTGCGCACACGGTCCACCGCTGCCACGCTTTCCGGGCTGGAGCCACTGCGGCCGAACGAAACCAGCAGGGTGGGGCGGTCGCGTTGCAGATACAGCGCCGGATGGGTCAGCAGGCTGGTGGTATGCACCACACGGACGTCAGCGGCCCACTGCGCGTTGATCGCATCGGCCACCATCTCGGCGATGAAGCCGGAACTACCGGCGCCAGTGAACAACACGCGCTGATCGGGATTGTCGAGGCGGTCGCCCAGGAAGGCCTGCAGGCGTTCGCGGGCCTGCAGCAGATCCTGTGCAAGCGCGTCCCACAGTGCTGGCTGCTGGGCGATTTCAGTAGCGGTATCGGCTCCGCCCCGGCGCTGCCAGGCGGACACATCGGAAAGCAGGGTGACGTCCATTCGGAGGTTCCAGTTGGGCCATCGCACGATCTGTGTTTTCTTTCGAAATGTCAAATACCGAAAGCAAAAAGAAAGATAAAGAGCGCTTGGCGTTTCTGACAGACCGCAATCGTCCCAAACGAAAGGAATCGAATAATGCCGTATCGCACCAAGCTTAACAGGGGAGTGCAAGCGATTACACAAAGTACTGCGCCGCATCACCTTTCGTTTCAGTCGAACTTATCTTACTTTTTGCTTTCCATTTGTTGACATCTTTCGAATCCCTGCCCTAGAGTCGGCCCAACCGCTTTCGAAACGCCCGGTGAACGGGTTGGGAGTCCGCGTGGAAATCTGCATTCGTCGCTCGCCGCTGATGCTGGCCCTGTTGCCGGTGCTGCTGCTGGCGTCCATGTCGGCCCACGCCGAACCCATCGGCAACCTGCGCTCGGTCACCGCCAGCAAGGCGGGCACGCCCGCCTGGGACCTGCAAACCGACACCGGCGCGCGTGTGCGCATCGAACTGCCGGCTGCCGACATTGTCCGTGTGCAGGCGGGGCGCAAGGGGGTACTGACCGGAGCCGGCGACAAGGCCGCGCCGATCGTGCTGCCCCAGCCCAGTGCCGACGTGCAGGCACAGCTGGAAGAAGATGCGCAGGAGATCCGTCTGCGCACCGGCGCACTCGTGCTGCACGTACAGCGCCAGCCGCTGCGCCTGCGGTTGGAGCGTCTGGACAATGGCCAGCCCACTGCGTTGTGGCAGGAGCTGCAGCCGCTGGACCTGGATGCTGCACAGAGCGTGCAGGTACTCTCGTCGCAGCCCGACGAAGGATTCTTCGGCGGCGGCCAGCAGAATGGCCGTTACCAGTTCAAGGGACGCGAGCTTGAGGTGTCCTACTCCGGCGGCTGGGAAGAGGGTGATCGACCGAGCCCGGCGCCGATGCTGCTGAGCAGCCGCGGCTGGGGCATGTTGCGCAATACGTGGAGCGACGGCAGCTACGACCTGCGCCAGCCCGATCAGTCCACCCTGCTGCATCGCGAAGATCGTTTCGACGCCTACTACTTCGTCGGTGCCGATCTGCCGGCATTGATCGAGCGCTACACGCAGCTGACCGGCCGTCCCAACATGGTCGCGCGCTGGGCGCTGTCCTATGGCGATGCCGATTGCTACAACGACGGCGACAACGCGAAGAAGCCAGGCACCGTGCCCGAGGGCTGGAGCGATGGCCCGACCGGCACCACGCCTGACGTGGTCGACAGCGTGGCCAAGCAGTACCGGGCACACGACATGCCCGGTGGCTGGATCCTGCCCAACGACGGCTATGGCTGCGGCTACAAGCAGTTGCCCGAGACGGTGAAGGGTCTGGCCGGATACGGCTTCCGCACCGGCCTGTGGACGGAGAACGGTGTCGACAAGATCGCCTGGGAAGTAGGCAAGGCCGGCAGCCGTGTACAGAAGCTGGATGTGGCCTGGACCGGCAAGGGCTATCAGTTCGCGATGGACGCCAACCGCCAGGCGTTCAATGGCATCGTCGACAATTCCGATTCGCGTCCCTTCCTGTGGACGGTGATGGGCTGGGCCGGCATCCAGCGCTACGCGGTTGCCTGGACCGGTGACCAGAGCAGCAGCTGGGATTACATCCGCTGGCACGTGCCGACCCTGGTCGGCTCGGGATTGTCCGGCATGGCCTATGCCAGTGGCGATGTCGATGCGATCTTCGGCGGCAGCGCCGAGACCTACACCCGCGACCTGCAGTGGAAGGCCTTCACTCCGGTACTGATGGGCATGAGTGGCTGGTCGTCGAACGCGCGCAAGCACCCGTGGTGGTACGACGAACCCTACCGCAGCATCAACCGCGATTATCTGAAACTGAAGATGCGGCTGACGCCGTACATGTACGGGCTGGTGCACGACGCCGCGCAGACCGGCGCGCCGCCGGTGCGTGGGTTGATGTGGGATTACCCGCGCGATCCGCACGCGCAGGACGAAACCTACAAGTATCAGTTCCTGCTGGGCCGCGATCTGCTGATCGCACCGGTCTACCGCAGCCAGGCGGCCAGCCGCGGCTGGCGGCGCGACATCCATCTGCCGGCCGGTGGATGGATCGACTACTGGGATGGCCGCCGCGTGCAGGCCGGCGCCGAGGGCCGTCAGCTCGACCGCCAGGTCGACCTTGCCACGCTGCCGGTGTTCGTGCGCGCCGGGGCCATCCTGCCGATGTATCCGTCGATGCTGTTCGATGGCGAGAAGCCGCTGGACGAGGTCACCTTCGATCTCTATCCGCAGGGCGAATCGCAGTACACGCTGTACGAAGACGACGGCAACACCCGCCGCTACCAGCAGGGCGAATCGAGCACGCAGCAGATCCGCGTGCAGGCGCCGGCACAGGGCAGTGGCCCGGTCCAGGTGCAGATCGCGGCCGTGCAGGGCACCTACCAGGGCCAGCTGGCGCAGCGTCGCTACGGCCTGCGCGTGTTGAGCCGGCAGGCCCCGCGCGCAGTGCAGGCCGGCGCCCGTGTGCTGCCCGCGCTCGCCGACGCGGCAGCCTTCAACGGTGCCGACGAAGGCTGGTATTTCGATGCCCGTGAGCGTGGCGGCACCGTCCATGTGCGTACCGCCACGCAGGATATCCGCCAGCCACTGCAGGTGCAGCTGGACTTCGCCGTGACCGCCGCCGCTGCGGACGATGCTTATCCGGCCGCGCCGGTGCTCGGCCGCGAGCTGCCGGCCGACAGCCTGCTGGTGGTCAACCGCCCAGCGGAAGAGCCTGGCCATCCGCTGGAGAACGCGTTCGACGATGACCCGGCCACCTGGTTCCGCAGCGTGCGCAACCAGGCCGTGCGCACCGGCGCCCACGAATGGGTGGTCGGCTTCGGTGAGCGCCGGATGATCGACGGCATCGAGCTGGCGCCACGCAACGACAAGAACTGGAAGCATGGCCAGGTTCGCGACTACGAGGTGTACCTGGGCGACAGCAATGGCGAATGGGGCGAGCCGATCGCCCGGGGCCGGCTGCAGTTGAAGGAAGGAATGCAGCGCATCGACTTCCCCGCACACGCCGGTCGCCTGCTGCGTTTTCGGGTGCTGAGCGTGCAGAACCCCGAAGGTGACGGCGCCAGCAGCACCGACCCGATGGTCACTGCGGCACAGGGCAGCGCCCGCGCGTTCGACGCGTTGCAGCCACGCGATGTCGGCCCGATCGCGCTGTCCACCTTCCACATCCTCGAGCACCAGGAACCGGAGCGACCGGCCCGGCAGCGCTATCTCTCCGAGCTGCCGGTGCCGGCCGCGCTGGCCAGCCAGATGCGCGCCGACCAGGCGTTCCGTGGCGAGGCCGGCATGCGCATGAACGGCCTGCAGTTCCGCCGTGGCCTGGGAGTGGGCGCGAACAGCCGCATCGACCTGCGTCTGCAGGGCGGCTGGCGCCTGCTGCGTGCGGATCTGGGCATCGATGATGCCTGCCGCAGCGCAGGCGGCCTGCAGTTCCAGGTCTGGGGCGACAACCGTCTGCTCTACGACAGCGGCCTGGTGAAGGCGCCCGGCGTGGTCAAGCCGGAGCTGGACATCCGTGGCCTTACCACCCTGAGCCTGCGCACGCTGGGTGCGCAGGGCAGTCAACCCGCCCAGGTCTGTGCCAACTGGGCCAACGCCGTGCTGATCGGCCAGGAGGGCGACTCCGCCAGCATCGTCGCCCCATGACCCCTTCGTAACACCGCTCCTCCCCCGCCCATACCGACTGCGGCCTGCTGGCCGTGGCCCGGGAGCGTTTTGCCCGCTGATCCACATTCGCGCCGCACCCCTGCCAGGAGAGAACCCCGATGTTGCCCGCACGCTATCGCCGCCCCCCCTGTCGCACGATCGCTCCGCTGACGCTGGCCATTGCCGGCGCGCTGCTGTCGGTCGCCCTGCCTGCCGCTGCGCAGGACAGCAAGGACAACGCCACCGACCTGGCCCGCATCGAGGTCACCGGCTCCAACATCCGCCGTACCGATGTGGAAACCGCTTCGCCGGTCCAGGTCATCAGCAAGCAGGACATCCAGAACATGGGTGCGCGTACGCTGCTGCAGGTGCTCGACAACCTGCCGGCTGCCCGCCCGGCGCAGCAGGATTCGCGCTCGCTGTTCACCGGCTCCGACGGTGCCTCGCAGGCCAATCTGCGTGGGTTGGGCGCACAGGGCACGCTGGTGCTGCTGAACGGTCGTCGCCTGTCGTACTACGGCGCACCCGCCGGCTTCCAGACCCAGTTCGTCAACATCGATGCGATCCCGGCTGCCGCCATCGAACGCATGGAAGTGCTCACCGATGGTGCTTCGGCGGTGTACGGCACCGACGCCGTGGCCGGTGTGATCAACGTGATCACCAAACGCAACTTCCAGGGCGCGGAGATCAACTTCACCAACGATACGTCATCGCGCATCGACTCCTACGGTGAGCGCCAGGCCAGCATCACCGCCGGCTTCGGCGACCTGGCCGAGAACCGCTTCAACATCTACGGTGCGGTCAATATGTACCGCCGTGACGCGATCCCGCTGCGTGATTTCTACGACAAGCGTCCCGAGCAGTACTACGTCAACAATCCCAATTACCTGACGAACCTGCGCCTGGGCGTGGGCAGCAAGCCGGGTGAGTTCAACCCGGGCAGTTACTTCGCCTTCGATCCGGTCACCGGCCGCCGCGTGCAGGAGGCCGCACCCGGGTGCAAGAACGTGCTGCAGGGCGAGGCCGCCGGTCCGCGTTGTGTCTGGGAGACCTGGATGAACAACGAGATCGACGCCGGCGCCAAGTCCGAGCGCAACACCGCCTACCTCAATGGCACCTTCCTGGTGGGCGACTCGACCGAAATCTTCGCCGAGGCGACCTACACCGACATCGATCTGCGTGCCAATGGCGGTACACCCCGCAGCTATGGCACCACCACCGGTAACCCGACCAGCTGGTTCTCCCGCGATACCGGCACTACGGTCAACCAGTTCCTGTATCCCTACCTGGGGCCGAACAACGAGTACAACCACGCCAGCCCTGAACTGAAGGCGATGATGGGCGGCGTAGTTGGCCTGCAGTACCTGCTGCAGGATGCCGGCGCCAACTACTTCGGCCAGCGCAACACCGACAAGAGCTACCGCGTGCTGACCGGTGCACGTGGCAACATGGGTGACTGGAACTGGGAAACTGCTTTCGCCACCGCCGGCACGCACTCCACCACCTACCAGACCATCAACGTCAACCTGAAGGGCTTCGAGAAGGCCTTCGGCCCCTACTCGGTGGATCCGGGTACCGGGCGGGTGATCATTTCCGACCATCCGGCATACAAGTTCGGTGAGATCAGCGAAGCCAACGCAGCGCTGATCCGCGAGGCGTTCCCGACCTTCGACATCCAGTCCTGGACGCGCCTGCACACCCTGGACGGCAAGATCGAAGGCCCGCTGTTCCAGCTGCCGGCCGGTGAGATGCGCGCCGCGTTCGGCTTCAATGCCAGCCGCGAAACCTTCTACACGCCGGGCAATGCCGACGCAGCCGCCGGCCTGATCACCCAGCAGGGCGGCTCGTGGTTCGACGGTGCGCGCAACACCTATGCACTGTTCGCCGAAACGGTGGCGCCGATCACCGACAAGCTGGAACTGGATGCCGCGGTCCGCGTGGACAAATACCCGAACTTCAGCGCCAACGTCGCACCGAAGATCGGCTTCAAGTACCAGGCATTCGATCAACTGATGCTGCGCGGCACCTATTCGACCGGCTTCCGTGCGCCGAGCCTGGCCGAGTCCGGCAGCGGTGGCGTGTTCGCCCAGCTCGGTGGCTACCGCGATGAGGTGCGCTGCGCCGAGACCAACGCGATCGCCGACCTGTTGCGGCAGTCGCAGCGCGCCGGTGACGTGGACCTGGGCAAGAGCCTGGCCAACGTCGATTGCAGCCGCACCGTGGCCCGCATGACCCAGCCCAACCAGGACCTGAAGCCGGAGAAGGCCAAGATCGCCACCCTGGGCTTCGTCTACGAGCCGGCCAGCTGGCTGTCGGTGTCGGCCGACTACTGGTTCATCTACCGCAACAACGAGATCGTCGCCCCGGATTTCAGCCGTGATACCGACATCATCTCCTCCACCCGTTCGCCGATCACTGATGCCGATCGTGCAAACCTGGCCCAGCTGGCGGCGATGTGCGCCGACCCGGCCAGCGGTGTGAGCTGCCCCTCGGTCCTGCCCGGCTACAGCGTGGGCAACGTGGCCAGCGTGGTCGGCCAGTACAAGAACCGCGGCAAGACCCTGGTCGACGGCTTCGACGTGGACGCACGCAGCCGCTTCTCGCTGGGCGAGTGGGGCGGGCTGAACGTGGGCCTGGCCGCCACCATCGCCAATCGCAACCGCTACTACATGGATGAGGAAAGCGGCTGGTACTACGGCGACGTGGTGGGCTACTACAACAACCCGCGCCTGCGCGCCACGCTCAACGCCGACTGGACCTACAAGCAGGTGACCACCAGCATGTTCGTCAACTATGTGGGCGGTACCAAGTGGGCCCGTGACCGCGTGGATGAAGTGGATAACAACAAGGAGACCTGCACCGCCGGCTACCTGGCGCTGCAGGCCAGCAAGTGCGACGGCGCGCCGTCCTGGTGGACCGCCAACCTGAGCGTCACCTGGCGCCCCGATGACGCCTGGAACCTGAGCTTCACCGTCAAGAACCTGTTCGACCGGCTGCCGTTCTACGATCCGAACAGCTTCCTGGGTGACTCCAGCGACTACGCGACGATCTTCGGCCGTGGTTACAGTGTGACCGTCGGTTATCGATTCAAGTAAGCAGGTTCGAGTGATCCAGCGCGCCGGTTGCGGCCGGCGCGCTTCCAAGAGGAGAGATGTTTGCCATGAAACGCAGGGAGTTCATCGCGGCCAGTGCCGCCGTCGCCGCCAGCAGCCTGTTGCCACAGACCCCGGCCTGGGCGCGCGGGCGCACGCTCCGCCTGGCCATGATCGGTACCGGCATGCGCGGCCAGGTGCTGTTGAAGGAGCTGGTGCGCCGCGACGATGTCGAGGTCATTGCACTGTGCGACATCGAGCCGATCATGCTGGGTCGTGCCGTGGACATGGTGACCAAGGCCGGCAAGCCTGCGCCGAGGACCTACGGCCAGGATCGCGACAGCAACGCCTGGAAGCGCCTTCTGGAACAGAAGGGCATCGATGGCGTGATCATCGCTACGCCGTGGGAATACCACGCGCCGATGGCGATCGCCGCCATGCAGGCGGGCGTGGCCGTAGGCTGCGAGGTGGTGGCCGGCATCACCCTGCAGGACCACTGGGATGTGCTGAAGACCCAGCTCACGACCGGCACGCCGTACATGCTGCTGGAGAACGTCTGCTACCGCCGCGATGTGATGGCCGCCCTGCAGATGGTGCGACAGGGCCTGTTCGGCGAGCTGGTGCATCTGCAGGCCGGCTACCAGCACGACCTGCGCGGGGTGAAGTTCAACTCCGGTGATCCCAGCCAGCCTTACGACAGCGGCGTGGAGTTCGGTCTCAAGGGCTGGAGCGAGGCACGTTGGCGCACCGAGCATTCGGTGGAGCGCAACGGCGAGCTCTACCCCAGCCACAGCATCGGCCCATGCGCGATGTACACCGGCATCAACCGCGGCAACCGCTTTACCCATATCAACGCTTTCGCGACCAAGGCACGCGGCCTGCACGAGTACACCGTGGCCAAGAGCGGTGGCACCACCCACCCCAGCACCCAAGTGAAGTTCAAGCTGGGTGACATCGTGACCACCACGCTTGCCTGCGAGAACGGTGAGACCATCCTGCTGCAGCACGACACCTCTCTGCCCCGACCGTACTCGATGGGCTTCCGCGTGCAGGGCACCAAGGGTCTGTGGATGGACGTCAACCACTCGATCCACATTGAAGGCCGCAGCCCGCCGCACCAGTGGGAAGAGTTCAAGACCTACCAGGATCAGTACGAGCACCCGCTGTGGAAGCAGCATGCCGACACCGCGGCCAGCGCCGGTCACGGCGGCATGGACTGGTTCGTCATCCATGCGTTCGTCGAGGCACTGAAGGCCAAGGCGCCGATGCCGATCGACATCTACGATGCAGTGACCTGGAGCGCGATCACCCCGCTGTCCGAGCAGTCCATTGCCAATGGCTTCCAGACGCTGGAGTTCCCTGACTTCACCGCTGGCGCGTGGAAGCAGCGCAAGCCGATCTTCGCCTTCGACGGCACGTACTGATCCGTACACCCACGGTAGCGCCGGGCCATGCCCGGCGTTGCTATGTGGACCGGTGTGCTCGCCCCTGTGGCGCTGGGCCTGCCCTCGGCGGCTGCCGGCTTCCAGTTCTTAGCGTGGAAGATCAGCGGCCTGCTGATTCCGGGGCCGTGCTGGTGGGCCAACAACCGGTGGCCTGAGCAGGAAAAGATGGCGCGCCCGGAGGGATTCGAACCCCCGACCAATGGCTTCGGAAGCCACTACTCTATCCGGCTGAGCTACGGGCGCGTTGTAGAACCCACCGGTTGTCCGGTGGTAGGGCGGAATTCTAGCGGAGTCCACGATAAAAATCTGCCCCTGATTGCGCTGCTGGATTTCGAGCACAGAAGAACGGGCAATGTGGAACCGATGGCCGAAGCGCCCGGCCGCTCGCCCATCCGCAGGGAGGCCGACAATGAAGCCCGCTGGATCAGTCGAGAATCGCCTGATGAGATGATGGGACTCACGCTCAAGGTTGCCGGGTCCATGCGACAGGGGCATCGCCATACGCGCTCTGGCCGGTTCCTGAGTGCTCGCAATGCGGCTCGCAGTCGAACCCCGGCCCGGTATGGAGCACTTACCCGGTCGAGATGCCCCCAGCTTGGCCATGTCAGATGGCCTCGCCATCTGCAACTCCAGGCAGTTGGCGCAGCAGGCACCTAGCCGAGAATATAGCGGGCAGGGGATTCTGGAAGGCGCTTCCTCAGCAGGAACACAGTGAGACTCGTAACGGCCAGGCACAACACTGCACCGGATAGTACGAGCGCCAAACCGCTTGTTGACCATGGCCAGGAATCCTTCAATAGCGAAAGAATCGAGGGCAGGAACAACATATGGATCAAGTAAATGGCGTACGAGTTGCGTCCAAGCCAGGTGAGCACGCCGCCCTTGTGCAGGAGCGTCTGCGCATCGGCGAGGCGGATGGCCAATGCGAATAGTGCTCCTGAATACAGGAAATTCGAGACCTTGAGCTGCGAGAATGGGAAAGATCCGCCAATTGTCGCAAGCCAGTATTTACTCTCCAGCAGTCCAGCGGCGAAGGCAAGAAGCACAGCGCCAATGATGATGCGGAGCGGAATCCGTGAAGCATCGCGTCGCCACCCGGCTACCAGTCCGAGATGGTAGAAGGGGTACCAGACAAAGAAGGGCAGAGCATGAGCGGGAAAGCCCGATAGCCTGGTATTGGGTTCGATGGTCTGAAAATAATATGTGTATGCGATTCCCATAAGAGAAATGGAAATAATCACGATCCAGTGCGTTGTGAGACTCTTTAGACTCAGCAGCAAAGGAGTTAGAAGAGTGAACTGGCACAGGACTATTACGAAGTAGCCGATTCCTATTCCCGTTCCGAATACATAGCCTTTGAGCATCGTGATTGGATCTATCCCTTCACGGAACGCTCCAACGCCCAGATAGATCGTGGTCCAGACCAGATACGGCGGCAGTATTCGCAGCAATCGGGAAGAATAGAATTCTCTGATGCAGGTAATCTGCCCCTTCGGAGCAAAGAAACCTGCGGCTGCAAAAAAAAATGGGACTGCGAAGTTGGTCAGCTGTCTGATCCACATTTCCTGGGTGGCGGCGCCGGATCCTGCAGTGCCGCCTGGGAATCCGCTGCACGCATGAATCGTAACGACTGCGGCAATGGCGAGCCCTTTCCAGTTATCCCAATATGCTGATCTCATGAATCATCCTTCAAAGGAACTGCGGGACGTCGCCAGTTGGTCAGTCATGTGGTTGCAATTCAATAACGGACAAAAGGGCTGCAACGCTATCATTCCCCGATGACGTCATGAATCAATGGCGCTATCTGCGCCGCTGCAAGACGTGCAGCCGACATGCTGGGATGATGCGAGTCAAAAAGTATGGCGTTACCGCCGGGCGCGAAGTTGCATATATCGCGTTGGCAAAAGAGCCTTTGAGGGGAATACAATGTTGCCGACTTCGACAGCGTGCTCTCAAGTTCTTTCATCCCTTCGAGTTGGATGACGTGTTCGGCGCTCCCGCCGCGTGCAAGATAAGTTGGCAAGTCAGTGCGCTGGCTGATCATCGGAAACGGTCCAATTACAATGACATGCTTTCCGACACTCCTGAGGAACGACGCCGTTCTGGCAAGCTCGTGCTGCCTGGTCGCCGAGCGTGACACCGGTGATTCGAAGTATGCCGATAGAATTACGACGCCGGTTGACTTGTCATCGGCGAGGCTTTTGGCAACTTGCTTGTTCCAGTCACTGCACTGAGGGCGGTTACTCGTACCCACGCCGTTGGAGCTGGGCGGGCAGGATGAATAGGTGAGCTGCCTGACGGAAAAGCCCTGCTCACTGATAGCTTTCGCCATCTCTACACCATGGCTATCTCCCCACACTGCCACCTTGAGGCCGTTCTTGGGACCAAGCACGCAGGCTGAAGAATAGTCAGGGAGGCCTCCGTCGAAATGGCACCGAGCCCGGTCTGGACTGTAGTCGTTCCTGGCGGCGTCAAACGCGACCGTCGAGGCAGGTAGCCGGCCCGGCCATCCTCCGAGAGAGGAATAGATTGCCGAGACGAACAACAAGATCGCGGTCGAGGAAGCTGCGCCTACGAAAAGCGTTCTGCTGCCGATCTTCGTGCGATCGCGGGTGGGCGATTCAACAAACCGCCACGTGAGCCATGCAAGCAGGGACGACAGAAGGATGACGATTGCCTTGCCCAAGCTGCTTTCGAGCCAGCCCACGTTCCTAAACAGGGTGATTACTGGCCAATGCCAGAGGTACAGGGAGTAGGAAATGTGGCCAATAAAGACCAGCGGCCTTGTGCTGAGCAATCGTCCAGCGAAGCTGCTGGGCCCAGCATAGATCAGCATGGCCGCGCCTGCGGTTGGCGCGATGGCCGCATAGCCGGGGAAGGGAGTCGACTTGTCATAGACAAACACTGGAACCATGGTCAGCGCCAGTCCTATGGCGCCGATCAATCCAGAAGCCCGCGTTGGAGCAGGATTGTCTCGGGTCGAGATGTAGATGGCCAGTGCCGAACCCACCAGAAGCTCCCACGCGCGCGTAGGCAGGAGATAGAAGGCTGCCGAGGGCGATCGCGGTGTGAGATAGATGCAGGCGCCCAGTGAAAGACCGATCGCTATCAGCGTTATCGCCAGTCGATATCGACGCGCATACTTGACGGTCACAAAGAGTGCGAGGGGCGCGATCAGATAAAATTGCTCCTCGACACCCAGCGACCACATGTGCAGGAGCGGCTTGGCCTCGGAGACAGGGGAGAAGTATCCCGACTGCAGCCAGAAATTGATGTTTGCGACAAATAGCAGGGAAGACGCGACGTCGCGTCCGAACGGCTCGAACTCGCTGGGAAGCAGGATGAAAGGTGCGCAGATGATCGTGAAGAACACCACGACTGCAAGAGCAGGAAATATTCTTCTGATGCGCCGTTCGTAGAACGATAGAACACTGTAGGTGTTGTTATCAAAATCTCTCAGCAGGATTCCTGTAATCAGGAAGCCGCTGATCACGAAAAAAATATCCACACCGACGTACCCGCCGGTGATGAGCGGTATGCCTGTGTGATAAAGGAGCACGGGCAGGATAGCGATCGATCTTAGGCCATCGATATCTGCGCGGTACTTTTGCATCTGATTTCCCTGGTCGCCAACTGGGTGTTCTAGGAGAGCTGCTGCGTGAGCCGTCGAGCTTTCGCTCCGTCGGGGGCGGAATCATTCACATCTTTCGTTCTTCGCAGCGCCGGCTGCCAGGCATACAAGCGCAATGCCCAGTGTTGTATACACATTGTTGAGGGCCGATACGGAAAGGCCACTTGCCAGAACGATGAGAATGACGCAGAGCCGCTGATGGCGTTTGGCGTTCTTCATCACACCGATGAGGTAGATGAACGTCAGGGCGGTTACTGCAAGGCCATGATCGTAGATCACCCGCATATTAAAGCTATGCAGGATGACGGAATAGCAACTCCCGTTGCCGCTAAAACTGAAGAGCGATTGATAGTAGGAGAGTGACGAGCACACGTGTGCGGGAAGTGGAGAAATCCTATCGGCACCAAGTAGATAGTCCGTTGTGTCCCAGTTTCTTATCGACTCAAGGAACATCATCAGAAACCGAAATCTATCGATCGACTCGATTCCACCTTGTGAGCGATTCTCGAAAATCAGGAATGCAAACACGACTGCTGCGGTGCCGGCGATCATTCCGCCGACGACTTTTGCAGAGTTACGGGACCTGAAGTCGAACGCGAACAGAACGGCCAAGGCGGCAGCGATTGCAGCGGAGCGAGATCCGGAGAGGATGACCACGGCCAGCAGTGTGCCAGTCTGCAATCCGCTGATCTTTACACCTGAAACATGGGCGCTGAAGTAGACGAGTGACAAGAAGATGATTTCGAAGTTGTTCTCTGTCATCAGAACGGGCCGATCAATTCCGATGACCCGCTTTGCTAGATAGACACTGAAGAACATGAAAAGGCAAAGGTTCAGCAGTCGCCTGAAATCTTCCGATTTCATGGGGCCAGGTGCCCACGCGAACGGTGCGAGCAGGATCAAGTACCAGACGAATTTGTACGCCTGCGCAAAGTCCAACGGATTTGTATTCCGCAAGCCAACGGCAAGCGCCGCACCGGCGACAAGGTAGCCAATCCAGAAGAGCTGCTGAGCAAAGAGCCGATCCTTACGTGCGCCATACACCCACAGCAGGGCAGCAGACGATGCCGCGAAAACCAAGTCCAGCATGGGCTCGCCAACCGTCACGCCGGACAGTCGAGGTAGCCACGCTGTTGTCACGATGAGAATCGTTCCAAGGTAGAGCAGCGAAATTGGATACGGCCGGCGTTTGATGGTGAATGCGCTGGAAATACTCATTCTTGGAATTCACTGCTGCTTGGGCCCTTCTGCTTCAGAGAGCGAATGGCGACAGAGACAATAGAGCGGTAAAGCGATCTTGGTAGCATGAATCGCAACCAATGACGGAGCGCCACCTTGGGCGGCACTTTCGCGACAGTCACACTTTGTACCAGATCCTTCAGGACAACCAGGAAACGATGCTTGGGCTGATAATAGGAGAGCACTGTAGCTCGATATCCGATGATCTCCGCCGGTGTCATCATATGGGCGTGCTGGTTCAACCACTGGGCAGGTGCCGCTGATCCCGCATGGCGCGACGTACGTCCTACCTCGCTGATGTCCGTCCAGACGATCAAGGGTTGCTCCAGCATGCGGAACTTGGTCCCATCCACGTCCACTCTGAGGCAGAAATCAAGGTCTTGACCCTTGCGAAGCTCAGGATTGAACTTGATCCGCTTCGCGAGGCTGCTGTCCATGACGATCGTTGAGGTCTGCACGAACTGATTTGCGATGAACAGATAGCTGGCCATCGACTCATCCTCCCGGATCGGGCGGTCGGGACGTATCCACATGCGCTCGGGAACTCCACGGTCCACCTTGGCGTAAGAATAAAGCGCCGGATAGGGCGACCGACGCAGATACGCGTGGAAGAGCTCCAACTTCTCGGGTACAAAGAAGTCGTCGGAATCAAGAAATGCGATGTAAAGTCCGACTGCGGCCTCGATTCCCGTATTGCGCGCGGCCCCCCCTCCCCCGTTGGGCCGCTGTATTACACGGAAACGCCGATCCGCAAGCTGGTCTACCAACCTGGTCAGCGCGTCGACATCCTTTGATCCATCATCGACGATGATGCATTCGAAATCGGAGAACGTCTGCCCCTGAACCGAAAGCAGCGTCGGGAGAATGGTTGATGAGCGATTGTAGGTGGGAATCACAATCGAAAAGAAGGGGGACATGCGTGTCTCTCATCGGCTGCTACCCGAGCCATGGGAAGTGGAGAAAGCAGAACTGCCGTGCGACTATTTTGAAGCCAGCTTGGAATGATCTGTCAGCGCGATCCACAGCGAGTGAGGCGTTGTAACGGCATATCGGACGAACAACTCCTTCGGTCGCGTGGCCAAGCGATGAACCCACTCCAGGTTGTTGCGTTGCATCCAGGCAGGAGCGCGAGGATAGTCACCGGTCACGTAGTTGAAGCACCCTCCGCAGGTGATGATCCATCGCGGCTTCAGTTTGTCGCGCCAACGAACGCAGAATTCCTGCTCCTTGGGCTTCCCCAGGCCGACCCAGAGGATATCCGCGCCGGAAGCGTTGATTGCGTCGACAACTTCCTGTTCTTCGTCCGGGGTGAAGAACCCATTGCGACGGCCAGAAATCTTCATGCCCTTGTACTGCTCTTGCAGAATGCTGGTGCATGATGAATTGACGCGCTCCTCGGATCCCAGAAGATAGAACCCAAAGCCGGTATTCTCGAATGCCCTCGAAAAATCGTGGAGCATGTCAGTTGTGGCACTGCGCTCAGGGATGGCATTGAGCTTCAATCGCTTGGACAGGGACACCAGAAATCCTCCATCGGCATGAATGATGTCGGCCTCCTGTACAAGTGAGCCAAATCTGCGATCGGTGCGTGCCAATGACAATGCGTGGCCATTAGCATCGAACACCAGCTGCGCAGGGCGCGATCGATGCGCGCAGTCGTAAAGCGCCATGTCCACCAGGTCCTGCCGTGACGCGCAAATGATGTTGAAGTCGCCAAACCGCACGGTATCGAACGTGGGCCGCTTCAGGGGAACTGTCGGTGCCGGGATGCTGGTTGCCATTGCCGCCTTTCGTCGAACTGATTAGTAGAAGTAGGGATTGGATTGCCCGATGGCGAACTTCGCTTGCCTGATCCGGCCTATGACGAAGTCCAGGAACGGGCCGCGGCGCGGCTCCATGATGTGCGTGCGCAGCTGTCGGTACTCCTTCGAAAAGACGATCCGATTGCTGGAATGCCACTGCTTGTGTGCCGAGGAGAAGTGCATGATCGCCGGTGACTCGAGGAATGACATGGACCAGCCAGGTGCGAGCTCTCCAGCCAGTTCCTTGTGCCTGAGCAGCATTGATACCTGGCAGTTGTACGTGGGATCAAGCTCGCGCCACCGTCCCCTGAGCACGGCATTCAATGCGTCCTGGTCCGGCATCCTCAGCAAGTCCGTGTTGGCGCGTAGATACGCCAGAACTTTGTCCTTGGTGCCATCAGCACGCCATTCTGCGCAGTTCAGGAGCAAGACGCCGGAATTGAAATAACGATCACCGTCCGCCAGCCCCAATCGACTTCCATCATAGAAGGGATTGATGACCGCCCCCGCCAGAACACCTTCCAGGTCGATGTTGAACAGGTCGCTAAGACTGTGTCTTACAAGAACGTCGCAGTCGAGGTACAGGACCTTATCCGCGTCGAGCAGTTCTGGAATCAATAGCCGGTAATACATGCCTCTGGAAATGTGCGTCACTTCCAGTAGGTCGCCGAACTGAGCGGGATCAATGACATGGACGGTCACATCACCGGAGCATAGTGCTTTGAGTGCACCCAGAACGCCAGCCTTTGGTTCCTTGTCCACGATGATATCAACCGAGAACTTGGTGCCCGACGCGCAGCTCTTCGCGATTGATTCTACGGCAGGGACTATGAAGTCCACATAGCGCCCATCCGCGCAGAAGCAGTAGCGCTGCGGCTCGTGGGGAATCTGTTTGTCAGCGTTCAAGGACATATTCAGCGATGCGTTTATGGTTCATGACCACATACGCCACCATCAGTGCAGCGTAGACGGCCAGGGTGTGAACAAAGCCGAGGTGAATGAAACCGTTGTAGCCAATGATCAGGAAAACGTATCCGGACAGCGCCGCCACGCAGGCCAGGTAGGGTGCCTGGTTCTTCATGAGCTGATAGAAGGCCATGCGGGTGCGCAGTCCGCAGGCGCTGGCGGCGGCGAAATAGAACAGCATTCCTGCACTCAGCCGTTGGGCCGCCATTGCGACACACGCGCCTTCCACGCCGAAGAATTGGCCGCCGATCCAGACAAAGACAATCAAGCTCAATGCATCGACCAGCGACAATATTCCTCGCTCACGGTAACGCGCCATCGCTTCGAGTGCGGAAGAGCCAAGTGGCGAAGACAGCAGTCGCGGTGGGACAGCGGCCGTCACTATCAGAGTAAGAGAAATCGCGGCATCCCACTTTCCGCTCCAGACATGACGAATGACGAATGGGAACCACACCAACAGGGAAAGGCACAAGGCCCCTGACATCAGCGAAAGCGCGTGGCCGGCCTTGTGCAGCCCTGAGCGAACTCTAGCCGCGTCGTTTCTGATCGCGGAGAAGAGCGGCAAGAGGAGATGATTCAGCGCCATTCCGATCAACTGCACCGCTGCTGCCATCAACTGATAGGAAAAGTAGAACAGCCCGAGAGCCGCTTTGCTCAGGATCAGAGACAGCACGAGGTACTCGCCTCGTGTAGCAACGTTGTTGAGATAGGAGGAAACAATCAACCACTTGCAGCGTTTGAAGAACGCTCGAAGCCTGCTTGCGCCCGGCCATAAGGGGCTTGCAATGCGCGGTTGGCCCCAGCGGTACATGAGAAATGTGACGAGCGCCAAAATCACTTGGGACGCGACAAAGCTGTAGATTCCCGCGCCAGCTGCGGCGAGCCCGGCCATGCTGAGGTTGCTGGCCAGTGCCGATACCGATTCAACTCGGGAAATACGCTTGAAGTTGAACGCGATCGCCGATCTGGCCTTGTATGGGAGTGCGGCGATGTTGAACGGCATGGTGAGCGCGAGCACTACCGTGATCCAAAGAAGCCGCGGATCGTGGTAGTGCTCAGCCATGATTGGCGCCGCCACAAGCAACAGCGCAACGCCGCTCAGATTCAGTATCTGCGCAGAGGCTGTGAGGCTTGGTGCTTGGGATTCAAAATCGTCACGATGCTCCTGCAGTATCTGATAGAGCCCGACTTCCTTGAATCCGGACGCCAGGAGATAGACGATGGAGATGATTGCAATCAGTCCGAAGTCTTCCGGAAACAGGAAGATGCCCATCACCCATTGGGCAATGAACGCAGACGCCCTGCTCGTCAGCACAATGACCAGCAGGTGGGCAAACCCCTTTTTGCCTACTTGGCTCAGATTCACGGGTTGCCCAATGCTTCGTTGAGGTATCGCTTCGAGCGCAGGATTTTACTCTCCAGATCGTCGCTGATGCTCAGGCGCGCGCCATCGCGGACAACCCGAGTGACCGCTGCCCTCACAACGTTGGGATCATTCTCCAGCACCAACAGATCAGAGGCATTGAAATCTCGCATCATGCTGACGATCCTCTCGGAGCGCCAGCCTGAGGAATAGGCGATGCAGGGACGGTCGAACTTCTGGGTGAAGATGACCCCGTGGAAGGAATCGGTCACCACATACGCCGAGTTCTGGATCGAACGCAGGAACTCCAGGGGGCCATAGTCATTTATCAGATGCGACGCCCACGCAGGTTTGTCAAAGTTCTTCTCGCCGTTGACAAAATGAACCTCCAGATTGGGGTCGGACTCCTTCAGCTGGCCAATGATGCGTTCAGCAATGGGGAAGTTTGCGGTGTCCAATGCATAGACCATGATGTATCGACCGGATGCGGCAGCACCTTCCCCATCGGACTTCAGCTCGTTGAAGTCATGGAGGAGCGTCGGGTCGACGACAACTGTCGACTCAATGCCGATCAAGTCGGCGATGATCTGTCGGCTCACCTCATTGCGAACTGCAAGCGCGTCGAAATTCTTCAGATCCGGCGCAGCCCTTGTGATTATCTCGGGCTTCTGCTCGCGCGTACCGAAGCAGGAAGCGTAACTTACCTTGCGTGGACCGCCGTGGTGAAAGCCTTGGAAGAAGTACGAATCGTACTTGGGCATGAACTTCGTATTGAAGGTCTGGTCGCTCCCGGTAAGGATCACGTCGAAGCGCGCCAAGGCGGCATTGATGGCCTCTTTGGAGGACAGTTGCGGAGCCAGCGGAAGCCTTGAACGAAAGGCGTCAAAACGTCGGTATCGCTTGGCCTGCCGAAAGCGCCTCAGGACGGCCTTGAGCGGATTCCCGCCCTTCAGCCCCATTCCTCGCCAGAACGAGGTGTTCCCCACCATATGGGCGGGGTGAGCCGTGGGTACGACAACTTCATGGCCGATACTGCTCAGGTATTGCGCAGTCGCGTATGCCTGCAGCAGGCCGCCATAGTTGTAGTTGAATGAATAGGTCAGAAGCAGCACGTTCATTGCTTGTGCTCCAAGTCCGGGAAGTGAGCAATGTCCGCCAATGGTCGACGCTCTGATCGAGCCACGCTGTACTCGTCCTTGAGTGGCCCAATGGCAACCATCATGATGATGCTCTCCGAGTCCGGGATATATCCCAACTTGCGGATCCCGATGTCCCGCGTGATGGGCGCAGACCAGTTAAGCGGGCACGCTCCGTACCCCTGCGCGTGAATGCCGAGCAGGAAGTTCTGCGCGAACAGGCCGCCATCGATCCAGTGTTGGTAGCGCTCAGTCGGTTCAAGCATCTCGGCGATATCCACTGTCACGATTGCAATGACGGCGGCAGTGTCTCCGAAGCCGCGATTTCCCTTCTGATAGCTCAGTGCCTTTCGCTTCTGCTCTTCGGTCGTAAGAAAATAGAGTCGGCCAGCCTGGCGATTGCACACGCACGGCGCAAACTGGGCCGCCTGAGCTGCCTTCAACAACACCTCTTGTGGCACGGCTCCATCGCCGAAGCCGCGCACTGAGCTGCGGCTGCGCAGGAAAGCTAGATGGATCTCAGAGTCTTGCTGCCGCACTTTCATATGCTTGAGAGCCGAGCCGGAGGGCGCAAATCCTGCATTGCGAGCGCTGACGACCGACTGCGTTACGTGCGAAGGCGAAGGTGTACCCATCTCCGCGTTGAAAGCCATGTAAGTATCAAGGGCGTCTGCGGACAGTTGCACTTCATGTGCGCAGATGCCATCCCGCATGGCCCGCTCCATTTGATCGCCAAGATCCTTGGTCATCTCGGCGCCGAATCCTGGCCGCGGCTGAGGCAACGCTAGACCTTTCTCCACCATATGGTAGTACTTGGTCATGAGGGCGCCACGCGTGGCCGGATGTGTGCGCGTTCTCAGGGTGCCGCTGAATCTGACGAAACGGTAGATGTCATACGAGTAGACTTTCGCGTAGCCATAGGCCACTTTTATAAATTCAGTTAGCTTTTTCATATGGCTGTCGTGCCGATGGCGGAATGAGGGTGGTTTTCACGCAGCATCGCGCGTCACCAGGAATCCGCGGCCTTGGGGGTGAGAGTGGCATTGGCGATTACAATTCAGTCCGAACCGAAAAGGTCGCGCGTGTAGACTTTCTTCGCGACATCCTGAAGTTCGCCAGAAACTCGGTTGGCTACAATTACATCAGCCTTGCGCTTGAACTCAGGCAGGTCGTTGACAACGCGGGAGCGGTAGAATTCTCCATCGCGGAGTGATGGTTCGTAGACTATGACTTCAATTCCTTTCGCCTTGATTCGCTTCATGACGCCTTGAATGGCTGAGGCGCGGAAGTTGTCAGATCCGGCCTTCATGACAAGTCTGTAGATACCAACAGTCTTCGGGGCTTGTCGAATGATGGCATCGGCAATGAAATCCTTGCGCGTGCGATTTGATTCGACAATGGCGTGAATCAGGTTCTGAGGCACGTCGCTGTAATTGGCCAGCAACTGCTTCGTGTCCTTCGGTAGGCAATAGCCGCCATACCCGAACGATGGGTTGTTGTAATGATTGCCGATGCGCTGATCGAGGCTGACCCCTTCGATGATCTGGCGGGTATCAAGGCCGCGGGAGCTGGCATAAGTGTCCAGCTCATTGAAATAGGCGACACGCATGGCCAGGTAAGTATTGGCGAAAAGCTTAATGGCCTCCGCCTCGGTGGCATCGGTAAACAAGGTGGCGATCTCCTTGCGGATGGCGCCCTCTTTCAGCAGTTCTGCGAACTCGGTTGCACGCGCTGAGCGTTCGCCCACGATGATGCGGCTTGGATGAAGGTTGTCATACAGTGCTTTTCCTTCCCGCAGAAATTCGGGGGAAAAGATAATGTTATCGGTTCTGAAGCGGGCCTTCAGGGCGGCCGTGCATCCTACCGGCACAGTCGACTTGATGACCATTATCGCATTCGGATTCGTGGCAACGACATCCTGGATGACGGACTCGACCGAAGACGTGTTGAAGCAATTGCTGTCTGGATCGTAATCGGTCGGAGTTGCGATAATGACGAAGCGTGCGTCTTTGTAGGCGACCTCTCGGTCAAGAGTCGCGCTCAGTTTCAGAGGCTTGTTCGCCAGAAAATCTTCGATCTCCCGGTCTTCGATCGGGGACCGGCGGGAGTTGATGAGCTCGACACGGCCTGCATCGATATCTAACGCGACAACTTCATGGTGTTGCGCCAAGAGCACAGCGTTGGACAGGCCAACGTAGCCTGTTCCGGCAACGGCAATCTTCACTTCAGCATCCTTCTCTGGCGTTGCACTACGTCAGTCGTGCCAACTGGGGGAGGCAGGGTAGACGCGGTGTGGCCGTCGCGCCCCTCGGCGTCGGTCATTCCAAGGTCCTTGTTCATTTATGTATAGGGGCGTTCATTTTGGGGTTGCACAACGCGTGCAGCCCAAAGCGAAGATTGAATCGTACTACAGCGAAGCTGGCCTATCGCTGGACCGAGAAGGCCCGCTGGCGCCCAGGTGGTTAGTCAATTGCACTTGACTTTGTTGCGCAGGGTGTGGTTGTCGTCCCGCTCCCTTCGGGCCAAGGCTTCGCTGTGCCTGGCAATCTAGTACACTGATGCGCTGGCTAGATTTTGCGGTCACCCTGAACACCCAAGCCTTTGATCGAGCAGTGAATCGTGGCCGCGCCACTGCGTCTCCTCATTTTGAAGTGGAAGCGATGACAAGACAGACGGAAGCCCGAGCAATCAAGGACGATGAGATCGATCTCCGAGAGATCCTTGGCACGATTCTCGACCGGAAGTGGTTGATTGCGGCGGTCACGGGGCTCTTCTTCTTGGTGGGGACGTTGTATGCACTGCTCGCCACTCCGGTCTACCAGGCCCAATCGATGGTGCAGGTGGAGTCCAAGATGCCCGGCATCCCCGGGCTTTCCGAGCTCACTTCGATCGGCGTGACAGGTGCGAGCCCGGCAGCAACCACCGAAGTTGCGCTGCTCACCTCACGTAGCGTGATCGGCAAGGCCGTGGATGACCTGCGTCTGGATATCAGCGTGGCTCCGTACCGGTTTCCTTTGCTGGGCGACTATTTTGCGCGCCGCTTCATGCCCGAGAAGTCGGGTGAAGTAGCACCTGCCAAGTTTGGTGCAGAGAGTTACGGATGGGGCGGAGAATTGCTTGACGTCCAGCGGCTCGACGTCCCTGAAGCTCTGATCAATCGGGAGCTGGTGCTGCGTGCTGCCACGGATGGCGCGTTCGTCCTGGAAGATGACGACGGCCGCGTCGTGCTCAAGGGGAAGGCGGGAGAAAGTGCCCAGGGGGGGGGAGTGACCATTGAGGTGGCGCAACTGCGTGCATCGCCTGGTACACGCTTCAGGGTCATCAAGCTCCGTCGCCTGGATGTGATTTCTGGCCTGCAACAGGCTGTGGTTGCCGCCGAGCAGGGCAAGGACTCGGGCATCCTCAAAGTTACATTCGAGAACGAAGATCCCGAACTGGCCGAATCTGTTGTTCAGCGTGTTGCCCAGGCCTATGTGCGTCAGAACGTTGATCGTGGGTCTGCAGAAGCGGCGGCACAGCTTCAGTTTGTGAAGGAGCAACTCCCCATCGTGCGCAAGCAGGTGGAAGAAGCTCAGCAGGCGATGACCAACTACCAGTCACGCGCCAATTCCGTTGACATCACCATGCAGACCAAAGGTCTCCTGGATCAGGAAGTGGCTGTGGAGGGCAGCATCCAGCAGCTGCGCTTGAAGCAGGCCGAGATGGATCGGAGTTTCACGCGAGAGCACCCCGCCTACCGTGCACTGCTGCGCCAGATCAGCGAACTTGAGAGCCGGAAGTCCGGCTTCCAGCGCCAGGTAAGTAGCCTGCCGGATACGCAACAGGAGTTGCTGCGCTTGACCCGCGACCTGCAGGTGAGCAATGAGCTTTACACCGCGCTGTTGAACCAGGCGCAGCAATTGGATGTCGCCCGCGCAGGCACGGTCGGCAACGTGCGCATCGTGGATCCGGCCGTAGTTGATACAACCAATCCGGTGAAGCCGCGTAAGGCCCTGATCATTGCTATTGCTACGCTGCTGGGCGCTTTCCTGTCCACCGCCTTTGTCTTCCTCCAGCGTATGCTCAACCCCGGCATCGAAGACCCAGCCGACATCGAGGCCATGGGCTTGCCGGTCTACGCGGCCATCCCGCTCAGTGCGTCCAGCACGCTGCCAAAGCTGCGCAAGGGCAAGCACGGAACGCGCGTAATCGCCGATGGTCGCCAGCATCTGCTGGCCGTTTCAGCTCCCGCTGATCCGACGGTGGAAGCGCTACGCAGCCTTCGTACCAGCCTGCATTTCGCCATGCTGGAAGCGAAGAACAACATCCTGACCATCTCGGGTCCACGTCCTGGGGTGGGCAAGACCTTCGTTTCGGCCAACTTGGCGGCAGTAATCGCGCAGGCAGGGCAGCGTGTGCTGGTGATCGATGCCGACATGCGCAAAGGCACGCTCCATAACATTCTCGGCGTGTCGCATCAGAACGGTTTGTCGGACGTGCTGGGCGGCAAGCTCAGCGTTGAAGACGTGATCCACCCGGTATCCGGCTTGGAAAGCATGCACTACATGGTGCGTGGCAACATTCCACCGAACCCGGCCGAGCTGCTGATGCACCCACGCTTCGCGCAGCTCCTGCAGGACATGTCGAACAAGTACGACCTGGTGATCGTTGATACGCCGCCAATCCTGGCCGTCACCGATCCGGCGCTGGTGGCGACCCATGCCGGCTCGAGTCTGCTGGTAACCCGCTTTGGCGTGAATCAGGCCAAGGAGATCGAACTGACACTGCAGCGCTTTGAGCAGAACGGCGTGCAGATCAAGGGTGCAATCTTCAACGCCGTCGAGAAGCGTGCCACTGGCTACTACAGCTATGGCTACTATGAATACAAAACCGACGGCAAGGAGTAATTCCCTGCCATCGGAGGGATGAGGAAGCCGACGGCAAGGTGTCGGCCCTCTGTGTGTTTCGTGGGCGAGGATGCTCCGGGCACCATTCACATCAAGGAAGGCCCCGATGCGTGACATTCTCATCTGTGGCGGTGCCGGCTACATCGGTAGCCACATGGCCCAGCACTTGGCCGAGCAAGGGCACCGCGTCACGGTGTTCGACAATCTGTCCACCGGGCATCGCGAAGCCGTCGCCTGGGGGGAGTTGGTTGAGGGCGACTTGCTGGATGCTGCATCGTTGCAGCGGCTGTTTGCCGGCCGTCGCTTCGATGCAGTGATGCACTTCGCCGCACAGTCGTTGGTTGGTGAATCCGTACGTGATCCCTACGCGTACTATGCCAACAATGTCGGCGGAACAATCAACCTGCTGCAGGCAATGCGCAAACATGGCACTGAGCGCATCGTGTTCTCGTCTACGGCAGCGATCTTTGGTGAGCCGTGCTCAGCGCTGATCGATGAAGACCATCGCAAACAGCCCATCAACCCCTACGGCGCCAGCAAGCAAATGGCCGAGCGCGTACTTGCAGACGCTGCTGCCGCATACGGCTTGCGTTCCGTGAGCCTGCGTTACTTCAACGCTGCCGGGGCGCTGCCGGAGCATGGGATCGGGGAGGCGCACCGCTGCGAGACTCATCTGATACCCAATGTGCTGCGTTCGATGCTTGGCCAAGCAGGACGTCTCCAGGTATTCGGACGCGATTACGACACCCCCGACGGCACTTGTGTGCGGGATTACGTCCACGTGCAGGATCTTGCCCGAGCTCATGCGCTGGCACTGGACTACATGGACACGGAGCCCGGTGCACATGCGTTCAACCTTGGTAACGGGCAGGGTTTCTCTGTGCTGGATGTGATCCAGACAGCTGCGACCGTATCCGGCATGCAGGTCCCCTACGACATCGCTGATCGACGTCCAGGTGATCCTGCGCGATTGGTGGCGTCCGGCGAGCGGGCGCGCCGGTTGCTGGGATGGCAACCGACATGGACCGAACTGGCGCCAATCATCGAGAGTGCATGGCGCTGGCATCGTGAGCCTGCAGTGTGGGGCAGGGTCTGAGTTCAGCGCTGTCACGCCGTGCGCATCGGCGTATCATCGGCGAATGATGCAAGACCGCGCCCCCTTTGCCGACATTCCGCGCTGGCGGCATTACTGGAGTCTGATGCGCGCGGATCGTCCGATCGGCACGTTGCTGCTGCTGTGGCCCACCTGGTGGGCGCTGTGGCTGGCGGCAGGCGGCATGCCGCCGCTGTGGACCCTGTTCGTGTTCACCGCGGGTGTCTGGCTGACCCGCTCGGCGGGGTGTGTCATCAATGACTACGCCGATCGCTGGCTCGACCCGCATGTGGAGCGCACCAAGGCCCGTCCGCTGGCGACGGGGGCGATCAGCGGCCGTGCCGCGCTGGTGCTGTTCGCGGTACTGATGCTGGTGGCATTCGGACTGGTGCTGACCCTGAACGGGCTGACCATCGGCATGAGCTTCATCGGCGTGTTCCTGGCCGCCAGCTATCCCTACCTGAAGCGCTATACGCACCTGCCGCAGGTCTATCTGGGCATGTCGTTCGGCTGGGGTATTCCCATGGCATTCGCCGCGGTGCAGGGCGAAGTGCCGCTGCTGGGCTGGCTGCTGTACGCCGGCAACATCCTCTGGTCGACCGCGTATGACACCTGGTACGCCATGGTCGACCGCGAGGACGACCTCAAGATGGGCTCGCGCTCCACGGCGATCCTGTTCGGGGACCTGGATCTGGTGATCCAAGGGGTGCTCTACGCCCTGTTCCTGGCGACCATGGCGCTGGTCGGTGTGCGCGCCGGCCTGGGGAGCTGGTACCTGTCCGGCCTGGCGGTGGCTGCGGCGCTGGTGGTGTACGAATTCTGGATCTGCCGCAACCGCGAGCGGGGGCCATGCTTCAAGGCGTTCCTGCACAACAACTGGGTCGGCGCGGCGCTGTTCGCCGGTATCGCGCTGGATCTGGCGCTGCGCTGACAGGCGCAGCCGGGAAGGGGCGCGTACCGTCCTACGACCAATAGGCGACTGACAGCCCCCGCCGCGAGGCCGAGAATCGAGCCATCGAACCTGGGAGGGTAGGTGATGGCCTCGACGGCAGCAGTGCAGGATGGCTGGATGGCGCGCGCAGCGCTGCGCTCGGCCTCCTGGGCGGAAAAGTGGTTCCCTGATGCCTACGTGTTCGCAGTGCTGGGCGTGGTCATCGTCGCCCTGGCAGCCATCGGCTTCGGTTCCACGCCGCAGACCACGGCCAGTGCCTTTGGCGATGGCTTCTGGAGCCTGATTCCGTTCACCATGCAGATGGCCTTCGTGGTGATCGGCGGTTATGCCGTGGCCACTGCGCCTGTGGTGGCGCGCTTCATCGAACTGCTGGCGCGGGTGCCGCGCACGGGGCGCGGTGCGGTGGTCTATGTAGGCCTGGTCAGCATGCTGGCTTCGCTGCTCAGCTGGGGCTTCTCGCTGGTGTTCGGCGGTCTGCTGGTGCGTGCATTGGCGCGCCGGACCGATCTGCGCATGGACTACCGCGCCGCAGGTGCCTCCGCCTACCTCGGCCTGGGCGCGGTCTGGGCGATGGGCCTGAGTTCTTCGGCTGCGCAGCTGCAGGCGAACCCGGCCAGCATGCCGCCGGGGCTGGTGGAGATCACCGGCGTACTGCCCTTCACTGAAACCATCTTCCTGTGGCAGTCGATCGTGCTGACCGCGGCGTTGATCCTGGTGTCACTGCTGATTGCCTGGTTGACCGCGCCGGCGACTGGCAGTGCGCGCACCGCTGAATCGTTTCCCGGTGCGGCGCAGGCCGAGCCTGAGCCGCTGCAGCGCCGCACGCGCCCCGGCGAATGGCTCGAATACAGCCCGCTGCTGACCGTGCTGCTCTCGTTGCTGGCCTTCGGATGGCTGTTCAACGAGTTCGCCAACAAGCCGGTGGTGACCGCGATCGCCAACCTCAATACCTACAACTTCCTGTTCATCTCGCTCGGCCTGCTGCTGCACTGGCGCCCGCGCAGCTTCCTCAACGCGGTGGCCAAGGCGGTGCCCAGCACGACCGGTGTGCTGATCCAGTTCCCGCTGTATGGCGGCATCGCGATGATCCTCACCCACGCGGCCGGCGCCGATGGGCAGACGCTGGCGCACCGGCTGTCCAGTCTGTTCGTGCACATCGCCAGCACCGATACGTTCGCTCTGGTGATGGGCGTGTACTCGGCGGTCCTGGGCTTCTTCGTTCCCTCCGGCGGCGGCAAGTGGATCATCGAAGCACCGTACGTGATGCAGGCGGCGAACGAACTGAAGGCGCACCTGGGCTGGGCCGTGCAGGTGTACAACGCCGCCGAAGCGCTGCCGAACCTGATCAATCCGTTCTGGATGCTGCCGCTGCTGGGCGTGCTGGGCCTGAAAGCCCGCGACATCGTCGGCTTCACCTTCATCCAGCTGCTGGTGCACATCCCGCTGGTGCTGGGCCTGCTGTGGTTGCTGGGCATGACGCTGGATTACGTGCCGCCTGTGATGCCATGAGGTGCTGCGCCCGCTGCGCGGCCGGGCCGGGCGGGCGCCGCTGAATGGGCCACAGCCTCTGCGGGCATGAGCACATGCCGATCCCGAATGAATCCTTCAGCCGCTTGCGGCACAAGGGGTCACGCCGGTTCATTCACGCGCATGCACATTTCTGTAGCTGCGTCACAACGCATGGTTAACCCACCGCTGCAGACGATGGCCGCAACCACCGCATTCCGCGAGTGGCACTGGAGATACCGCAATGGGCCAGCACAATCAGAACCAGCAGAACCAGCAGAACCAGAAGCAGCAGGATCAGCAGGATCAGCAGGGGCGCGGTCGCGATCAGCAGCAGCAACAGCAGCAGGAACAGCAGCAGCGCGGCCAGCGCAACCAGCAGCAGGGCGGGCAGGACGAGGAAGAGTGACCCTCGCGTCCCTGTCCAGCATCGCCTGAAGCCCCGCCTTGTGCGGGGCTTCTCATTCCAGTGTGCCGATCCGCTCCAGCACGGGCGCCGCCGACATGTCGTTGGGATTGGTACCCGGTACGCCCTGCGGTACGTCCATGCCCATGCTGCGGTAGAGGTCGATCCAATGCCGGGCGATCTTCCCGGTCTGCGGATTGCGGAAGTTCATCGGCTGCAGCGCGAATACATGGTGGGCACGGAAGGCACGTTCGATGAAGTCCGAGCAGTAGTAGCTGTCATCGTTCGGCACGTAGGAGGCGTTGTAGGGCCTTCCAAGCAGGGTACGCGCGGTGGCGACGGCGTCGCCGATGGCAGCGTTGTGCGGTGCGCGCAGGCGGTAGACCACGATCTGCCGCAGCCGGGCGCGCGCGTCCTGCTGGAACGCAGCCAACGTCTGCCGGCGCGAGCCCTTCTCGTCCGCATGCAGCACTTCCCAGCCCTGCGTCGTGGCGGCCACCAGACCCACATGATCGAAACCGGGATGAGCCTGCGTACCGGTCGCATCATCGATGGCAGCGCTCAGGCCACTTTGCCCTGCGGTGACGAACAGCAGGTCGCCCTCCTGGAGATCCACGGCCGTCGCCGCGGCAGCGGGCAACAACAGGGCGAACAACAGCAGGATGCGGCGCATGGAGGGTCCGGCAACGGGAGGAAGCGCCATTGTAGGTTCCTGCACGGCACACGGCCCGTTCAGCCCCGCCGATGCGGTACGGCGCGTACCTCCCAGCCCAATTCCGCATCCCGCAGCTCGCCCGCGGGTACATCTCCCATCAGCACCTGCAATCCCCGTGCGTTGGGCAGGTCCTTCTGTTCGGGGAACCAGCGCCGGTCGGCGGCAACGACGATCAGCAGGCCCTCGTCATCGCCCATCGGTGCGAACTGGGCCGAGGGCGCGCTGATCGGTTGCAGGCCGAAGCGCCCGGCGGCCTGCAGGCGCACCGAATCGACATCGTGGCTGGGCAGACCGACTTCGCTCAGGCAGGTCATCTCACTGCCTTGGAAGGCGCCCTCCTGCGGACTGCACGGAAGCCGGCGCCGGCCGATCAGCTCCAGGATCAGTCCATCCGGGCCGGTGAAGTACACCGACTGCGATTGCCAGCTGCTTTCCAGCGCGAAGTAGTCCAGTCCTGCCGGGTTGCGCTGCAGCGGCGTACGCTCGCGCAGCCAGGTCATGGCGGCCGCGAAACGGTTGTCCGGCACGTTGAAGGCCAGGTGCACGCCGCCGACCGCGACGTCATCGGCCAGCCGCAGCTCGATCGTGCTCCAGCCGATGCGGATGCGGTTGCCGCTGACCGGCAGCTGCAACACATCGCGGAAATAGGCTGCCACCCCGGTGACGTCGGATACCGGCAGGGTGAGATGCAACAGACGCATGGTCTCTCCGCCTCGAAGCGTGCGCTGACAGTGTAGTGGCACGGGCCTTCGCGCGCCGTCGTCATCCGTGCAACACGGCGTCGCGAAGCGCTATGGTCGCGGCTTCAGGGCGGCCTCGAAGAACCGCTGCGCCTCCGCCACGGCGCGTGCATGCGTCTGCGCTCTTGGCGTCTGGCTGCTGCACAGGGCGGGCAGTCGCTGCTGGCCCAGCGGCGTGCATTCGGACAGGAAGTCGTAGTGGCCGACACCGGGCAGGACATCCAGTCTCGCCTCCGTGATGGACGCCTTGGCGACCTCCGCGTTGGTGGCTGCAGGAGCGACCGTGTCCGCCGCGCCCTGGATGATCGACACCGGTTGCCGCAGCGCCTGCAACTGCTGGGGCGGGAACGCCTGCATGATCGCCGGTGCCATCAGGAACACGGCGCGCACCCCCGGGACCGGGCGGGCATCATCGGCGTGGGCCATCCACGGCGCCAGATCCGCTGCTGCCGCCGCGGCCTTGCGAGCCTCCAGGGTGTGCGACGGCGCCTCGCTCTGGGGCTGGCACACACCGTCATCCGGATGGGCTTCGCAGAAATCACGCAACCGCCGCAGGTCCGGTCGCGCCCCCGCCGCCAGCAGGGCCGTGTAGCCTCCGGCCGAGAAGCCCATTACACCGATCCGCTGCGCATCCACGTGCGGCCCCAGCTTGGGATCGGCCTGCACGGCGGCCAATGCGGCGCGCAGATCATCCGCACGCAGCCAGCTCAGCATGCTGCCCTGCAGGGTCAATTCATCCACGCCGTTGTTGCCGGGATGGTCGACGGCGATCACCAGATAACCAGCGCGCGCCAACGCGGTGCCCAGCCAGCCCATCATGCGGGCGCTGCCGCCGTTGCCATGCGAGAGCAGCAAGGTCGGCAGGCGGCCACCGGTAATGGCGGCCTCCGGCGCCGCCTGGCCCACCACGAACAGCGGTGCATCGGGCGGACCGATACGCAGTGGCACTTCGCTGCTGCCCGCCATAGCCGGATACCAGACGGTGTAGCGAAGCGTATCGCGCTGCTGCGCGTCGCGTACCGCAGCGCTGGCCACGGTGGTCACCGCCTGGTGTTCGCCGGCCAGGCCACTGCCGGGGACGCCGGCGAGCGACGCGGGGGCAATCAGGACCAGGCCCAGCAGCAGGTGCATCAAGCGCATCGCACGACTCCTTTCAGTGTGTTGCATTCATCAGGGGTGGGGGTCCACGGGCAGCCAGATCTCCACACCGCCATTGCCGCTGTGCTCGTCGAAGCGGGCGTCGTAGCGTTCCAGGTCCGGCGCCGCGGCAAGACTCAATCCGGAGGTGGGCAGATAGTGATCCAGCAACCAGAACCAGGTGGCGCGGATGGACGAGATGTGGCCGTCATGCCAGGCCACCAGATAGCGGCGCGCGGGAATCTGCAGGCGCTGCCAATGTGCTGGAATCGAGGTCAGCGCGGCGCTGGGCAATGCGGCCAGGTAGGTGAATCCGCCGTCGTCATCGCTGTCGTGGCATACACCAAAACTGACCGGTGCGGGTTTGGGCCACTCCCGGTTGAGCTGCGCCCATTGGCCAGGGATGGCGCCACTGCTGTGGCGGGTGTGGCGCATGCCGATTCCGGCCACCTGGAACGAAGGCGTGTCGAGCAGGCGCGGTGCCACGCTGCAGGCGGTGGGAATGTCGTCCACGCGCGCCGCCTGCACCAGGACCAGATCCGCAGTGCCGGACTCGCGCACCCGTTCGGGGGTCTGCCCGAACTGCTCGCAGAAGGCACGGGTGAACGCGGCATGCGTGGAATAACCGGCGTCCATCGCCACCGGCAGGATTTCGTCGGCACCGTCGGCCAGCCGCTGCGCCGCCATGCTCAAGCGGCGGCCGCGCAGGTAGCGCATCACCGACGTGCCGGTGCGCGCGTGGAACAGACGCGACAGATGGAAGGGCGACAGGCCAGCGGCTGCCGCGATATCGGCCAACGCCAGCGGACGGCCCGCATGGGTTTCGATGTACCACAACGCCTTGCCTGCCGCGCTCATCCCGCCATCCCCGCTGCACTGTCCGGCACAGTAGCGGATCGGCTGCCGCTGCGCTTAGCAGTTCTTGCGCAGTGGATGGCTGACATGGGGAGAGAACCGGGCCGCCGGTCGACTCCGGCAAAGTCCCCGGCCGGCCGGGAGAGCCGGCCCGCCGGGGATACCACACAACGCTTTACCGCCTTACTTGGTTTCTTCCCACTGCACGACGTCGGGCTCGGCGGCGCGGATGCCGGCGGTCGACAGCAGTCGTGTGGTCGCGTCCAGTGCGGCGTTCACCGATGGGTACTCGACGATCGCACGGCCGGAGGCCTTGGACACCTTCACCACGGTGCCGCCGGTGGCCGTTGCCGCGCGCTGTGCGGAGGCTGCATCGGTGAAGAAGACCTTTACCCGGGAGGTGGCCACCACCGGCGCGCCGTCGCTTGAAACGGCGGCGGCGAACTTGCCGGCACCAGCATCCAGACGTGCAGCGGCACCGGTGCTGCTGGCGTCGGTGGAGCGCTTGCTGCGGGTACCGGTGGCGGGCGCCGGTGCGTCGGTCGAGGGCGTGATGCGGAACTCACCGCCCTTGGCCTGCTGCACGGTAGCCGACGGCGCCAGCTGGAAGCGGGTCGCGCCCACGTTGAACGCGCGGCCCGTGGCCCTGGCCTTCAGTTCCTGTGCGTCCACGGCAGACAGGCTCCGGGCTGTGGGGGCCTGGGTCGAGCTCTGCGCCCAGGCGGTAGAGGAGATCGCCGCGACGGCGAGGGTGGTCAGCAGAATTGTCGTCTTCATCATCAGTGCCCCAGAACGCGGATCTTGAAGAATTCGAGGCTGCCGCGCGACGCTGCGTTCGCGGACTGCCCCATGTCGGTCACTTCCAGGGTCCAGGTGCCGTTGCCGGTCTCATCCAGGAAGGCGTTGCTGGACAGCAGGTCCCAATTGGTGAAGTTGCGCTGGATCGCCACGGAACCCGACAGGCCGGAGCCGATCGAGGTGAACGCCGGTTGCACCACGCTGCGCGTACCGCTGGGTGAAACCAGCACGAACTGCAGCTGGCGGGTGTTGCTGTGATTCACCCGGAAGCCCAGCTGCACCGATTCGACGTTGCGTGCGACATTGGCCAGCTGCACCGTCAGCCGCGCTGCCGCAGCGGAGGTGTTGCCGATGGCGACCCGGCGCGTGGTGTTGCGCCATCCGCTGTCCACCAGCGGCCCCAGCGACTGGAAGTTCTCTGCGACCTCCACCGCGCGCGCCGCGTTGACCACGCCGAAGCCGTACCAGTTGCTGTAGGCCCGGTTTGCAGCGTTGACGGTCCAGCCCGGCACCAGCGTGCGTCCATCGGCGAGTGTCACGGCAGGCTGGTTGGGATGGTTGCGGGTCGCCGTGGTGGCCAGGATGTACTTCACGTCGCGGTAGGTCAGGTTCGGATTGGTTTCCAGCACCAGCGCCGCCACGCCCGACACCATCGGCGCCGAGGCCGAGGTGCCGTTCATCTTGGCGGTGTAATTGCAGGTGCTGTCGACAGCGGACTGATTGCCGTCCAGTGTGTTGCGCAGGCTCGTGTTCTTGTTGCTGCCCTGCGCGCAGCCGGTGACATCGGTGGTGACGATGGCCGGATCGTAGCGGACGGCAGGCTGGCCCGGGACGACCTGCCGCTGCCAGCCGTACTCGCCACCGAATGCGGACACCCACAGCGCGGCACCGGTGGACGAATAGGACGAACGCACGCCGTCGGCGCGCACCGCACCCACGGTGATCACATTGAACAGATTGTTGCGGGGGTCGCGGCCGGCAGGCACGCAGCCGGTGCCGCGGTTCTTGGTGTCGGTGGTGCAGACATCCTGCGTCTGGCTGATCGATGCGTTGTTGAAGTTGTTGCCGGCGGACTTCACGTAGATGCCGCCGCTGCCGCCGCGCGTGCCGGACAGCGCCTGCTCGTACGCGCGGATATCGTTCTCGCTGAACGCGAACGGCAGGTTCGGGTTGCCCGGGCCTGCGCCCCAGCTGTTGTTGAACACCTGCACGTCGGCGGCCTCGGCGCCGTCCCACCACGAGTACTCGATGTTGGCCGTCTGGCTGCCGCTTGCATCGGAGGCCAGTACGTTGAAGCCCTTCAGCGTGGCCGCCGGGGCCACGCCGCGCACGCCCACGCCGTTGGCGCCCACCGCGCCGGCAATGCCGCCGACCATGGTGCCGTGATTGTCCACATCCGGAGCGGAAGGGGAGGGGTTGTTGGAGTTGTTGGCAAAGTTCTTGCCCGCCACGGCTGCCACATTGGCGGCCAGGTCCGGGTGGGCGATCTGCAGGCCGTCGTCGACGATGCCGATGATCACCCCTTCGCCGCGGATGCCATTGCGGAACAGCCCATCCACGTTCAGATCATTGCCGGCAACCGGGCGCGTGTCGCCCTGTACGGCCTGTCCGGTGTTGAGCAGATGCCACTGGATCCCGGCCAACGGATCGGCCTGCTGGGCCTGGGCGGTCACGGCCAGGCTGCCCAGTACCAGGGCAGTGGCCAGGGCCAGCCGCGCGGAGCGCGGTGGCGCGGAGTGGTGCGTGTGTCGCTTCATACACGAATCCTTCTGTTGTGAATCGGCATGGCAGGACGGCGGGACGGAATTGCCCCATCGCAACGAGCCAAACGCGACACAACTGAGAACCCCCTACCTCTTCACGGCAGCAATCTGCAGATGTGCCGATTGCGTCACAAACACTCATGCCCCGCGGTAATGACGACTGCGCATTCCTGTTGTAAGGCCGAGCCTGGCCTCGTCGCAGAACCGAAGGCTCATCGCGCGCCTTCACCACCGACTGTGCTACCAAGGCCCCTGCACTTCCCCGCAATGGAGCAGGACGATGGTCAATCCGCTGGCCCAGGCCCATCGTGGCCTTGGCACGACGCTGTTCAGCCTGTTGAACCCGATCCCGTTCGGCTTCTTCGTCGGCGCCCTCATCTTCGATGCCATCTACCTCAACTCTGCCGAGGTGATGTGGGGCAAATCCGCGGCGTGGCTGATCACGTTCGGCCTGCTCATCGCCATCGTGCCGCGACTGATCAACCTGTTCGCCGTCTGGCGCCGGGGCAACACTGCCACGCGCATCGACCGTCTCGATTTCCTGCTCAATCTGGTGGCGGTCGCCCTGGCCATCTGGAACGCCTTCGTGCACAGCCGTGATGCGTATGCGGTGGCCGTTCCCGGCACGATCCTGTCGGCGCTGACCGTTGCACTGATCGGTCTTGGCCATGTCCTGTTGTCACTGCAGCCGCCGGTGCTGCAAGGAGGCCGTCATGGTTGATCGCATCGTGCCTGCTGCAGGCGGGCTGGTCCTGGCCGCAATCCTGTCGGCGTGTGCCGGCAAAGCCGAATATCACCCCAGCGAACAATCCGGTGCGCATCCGCCGCTGCCGGCGCCGGAGAACTACCTGATGCCGCCCATGCAGGTACCGCGCGGGGTGGGCTGGGCCGATGGGCAGGCGCCGTCGGTGGCCGACGGACTGAAGATCGAGCGCATCGCTGCCAACCTGCAGCACCCGCGCCGCCTGCTGACCCTGCCCAATGGCGATGTGCTGGTGGTGGAAGGCAACGGTCCGGGCACCGAGCCGGTCACCACCCCCAAGCAATGGATTGCCGGCAAGGTAAAGGCGCGCTCGGGCAAGGCCGGCAAGGGAGGCAACCGGGTCACGCTGCTGCGGCGCGCGCCCGGCACTGCCACATGGAGCCAGCACGTCTACATCGAGGGCCTGCATTCGCCATTCGGCATCGCCCTGATCGGCGACACGCTGTACGTCGCCAACACCGACAACATCATGAAGTACCACTACGTGCCCGGCGAAACGCGCATGTCCGACAAGGGCAGCGAATTCACCGACCTCCCCAGCACCGTCAACCACCACTGGACCAAGGATCTGCTGGCCAGCCGCGATGGCAGCAAGCTGTACGTGGGTGTGGGCTCCAACAGCAACATCACCGAAAACGGCCTGGCCATCGAGTACCGGCGCGCGGTGGTGCTGGAGGTGGACGTGGCGACCAGCGGCAGCCGCATCTATGCCTCCGGCCTGCGCAACCCCACCGGCCTGGACTGGGAACCCAGCACCGGCAGGCTGTGGGCAGTGGTGAACGAGCGTGACGAGATCGGTGCCGACCTGGTGCCGGACTATCTCACCTCGGTACAGGAACATGGTTTCTACGGCTGGCCGTACAGCTACTACGGCCAGCATGTGGACGAGCGTGTGCAGCCGCAGCGGCCGGATCTGGTGGCCAAAGCGATCCGCCCGGACTACGCCATCGGTTCGCACGTGGCACCGTTGGGGCTGCTGTTCTATACCGGCCAGGCACTGCCGGCGAAGTACCACGGCGGCGCCTTCATCGGCGAACATGGCAGCTGGGACCGCTCTCCGCTGAGCGGCTATGAAGTGGTGTATGTGCCGTTCAAGGATGGCAGGCCGACGGGGCGTCCGCAGACCGTGGTCAGTGGCTTTGCCTCGGAGGACGAGAAGACATTGAGGGGCGCACCGGTGGGCATGGCCATCGACAGCGAGGGCGCCCTGCTGGTGGCCGACGACGTCGGCGATGTGGTGTGGCGTGTGTCGGCCAGGTAGCTCTGCAGAGTCCAGCCATGCTCGACTGCTCTGGATCTGGCTTCTGTAGGGCCGAGCCCATGCTCGGCCTACGCGCGCAGCGCTGGGTTTCCGCGTACAGGTCGAAGAGCAGCCGAACGTGGGCCCGGCTCTACAGTTCCGTGGTACCGCTGCGGATCCCGCTGAACACCGATTCGGCCGCAAACCCGACGCCGCCCAGCAGCACGCCGAAGTACGCAACCGTGGCGACCAGGAAGGCATAGCCGGCCGCCACCGCCGCGCCATCACGCTGGATGAAGCCGATGGCGAAGGACATCAGGGCAAGTGCCGGCAGCGTGTTGCTGAAGGGAATCGGCCCGGCCGGCGCCATCAGCAGCAGCGTGGCCACGATCAGGGCCAGGTTGTTCAGGCGCATCATTCTCTTCGAGCGCACCATCACCGCCAGCCGCATCGGTCGCGACAGGCGCTCCATGCGGTGCACCCACTTCAGTGCGCGGCCAAGGTTGGCCTTCAGCTTGTCGGTGGCGATCTCGCGACGGGCCAGCTTCCGGGGCACCCACAGCGGGCGGTTGCGCACCCGGCTCAGGCCGATCAGCAGGATCGAGGCACCGAATACGGTACTCAGCCCGGGAATCGACACCGGAATGATGAAGATGGCCGAGAGCAGGATCACGATCAGCAGCAGGCCTTCATCGCCCAGCGCGCCGAGCAAGGTGCCGACGCTGACCTGGTCACCGGGCAGCTCGTCGATCATCTGCTCGATCTGCTGGGCCAAGGGGGCGCTGTCGTTGGTTTCGGGGGCACGGTAGGTCATGCGTCGCAAGCTTCTCCAGGGAAGGGCGGTCAACGGGCCGTCCTGCGGTGTGGGACGCACAGGCTCTGGCAGTATCCCGGCCAACGTGGGCAAAGAGGTGAACCGGGCATGAGGGGGTAAACTGGCGTGCCCCGCATGAGTTGAACGCAATGGACATGGGCCGCAGGCAATCGACCGTCGAACTGGTCGCCATCGACATGGATGGCACCCTGCTGGATCCCACCCACGCGCTCACCGCACGCGCCAAGCAGGCTATCGCGCAGGCGCGCGCGCTGGGCGTGCACATCGTGCTGACCAGCGGCCGCCCGGTCCCCGGCCTGGCGCCGTTCCTGCACGAACTGGGCATCGATGGCAACGACGACTACTGCATCGCCTGCAACGGCGGCCTGGTGCAGCGCATCGGCACGCGTGAAACGGTGGTCGAGTACCCGCTCAGCTTCGACGATTTCCTGTTCTGCGAGCAGGTGGCGCGCGAACTGGGCGTGCACTTCCAGGCGCTGGACAGCCAGCGCATGTACACGCCCAACCAGGACATCAGCTATTACACGGTGGCCGACTCGCACCTCTCGCGCATGCCGCTGTCGTACCGCCGAGTGGCCGACATGGATCCCACCATGTCCTTCATCAAGCTGATGATGATTGATGAGCCGGAGGTGCTGGACGCGGCCATCGCGCGGTTGCCCAGTGAGCTGACCGAGCGTTTCGCGGTGCTGAAGAGCGCGCCGTTCTTCCTGGAGGTGTTCGATCATCGTGCAGGCAAGGGCCCCAGCCTGCAGAAACTGGCGGAGCACCTTGGGATCGACCGTGCCAACGTCATGGCCATCGGCGATCAGGAGAACGACCTGACCATGCTGCAGTACGCCGGCACCAGCGTGGCGATGGGCAACGCGATCGATGCGGTGAAGGCCGTGGCGCGCTTCGAGACCACCACCAATGCCGACGAGGGCGTGGCGCGCGCGATCGAGCGCTTCGTGCTGCGGTAGGGTCCGGGGCGGTAGGCCGTCTCCTGCGTCGACGCAAGGTTCACACAATGTTGCCGCGTCATGCTTCCTGGCATGGCCCAGTCCGATTCCGCCCAACCACCGATCCGTCCGGGCGTCCGAGCATGCCCGCGCACCGCGCCCTGCGCTGTGCCCAGGGTCGATCTCGACGCCGAATATCAGTTCTGGCAGGTCTATGAGCGTCTTGTCCGCCCCCTACCCGGCGGGGGCCTGCGGCGGGCCTGGCTGGTTCTGCAGGCGGTCTACCGCACCCGCCTGCGATTTCCTGCGGACACCCAGGAAGTCGCGCTCGCGCGGGTCATGTTCGGCAGCAATACCACTGCCGAGCGTTCGGCCGAACTGCAGGACCTCTACGGTCTCGTCAGTCGCCGTCTGGCAGCCGTCGCTGCCCGGGGCAGAGGTGCCTCGCGCAGCGGGGCAGGCGATCGCGCGAGGACCGGACCCCGCTGATGGCCCGCGGCATCCGGCGAAGACATCCAGCCCGGCGTGATACTCGGTGGTACTGACCTGGAACAGGCCCAGCAGTGAGTGGAACAGGTTGTCATGGCTGAACACCCGCGTAGCCGCATCGCGGCGCAGGCACGCAGGATCCAGTTCTGCATGGGAGGCGAACTGCGCGGAGAACCACATGATCATGGGCACCTGGGTCTGCTCCTGTGGCGCGATGAGGTAGGGCGTTCCATGCAGGTACAGGCCGTGCTCGCCGAGTGACTCACCGTGGTCGGAAACGTAGATCAGGGCCACATCGCGGTCGTTCGAGTAGGACTGCAGCAGGTCGATCGCACTGCCGAGCATGCGATCGGTATAGACAAGCGTGTTGTCATACGTGTTGACCAGCGCTTCATTGCTGCACTTCTGGATCTGGTTGCTGTCGCAGGTTGGACTGAAGACACGGGCGTCTGCGGGGTATCGCTGGAAGTAGGTGGGGCCATGGCTGCCCAGCGGGTGCAGAACGACGAGGCCGTCGCCCTGCATGGCTTCGATGCGCGATGACAGCCCGTGAAGGAGGATTTCGTCAAGGCACGTGCCATCGTCGTTGGTACACAGGCTGTCGACCTTCAACTGTGCCATGTAATCCGTCGGCACCCGCGCACACACGCCCTTGCAGCCGCCATTGTTGTTGTCACGCCAGACCACGTCGACACCGGTCTTCCTCAGGATGTCGAGGACGTTCTCCTGCGACGCGGCCCTCTCCGCATCGAACCGTGTGCGCGGCATGGATGAGAACATGCACGGCAGGGAGATCGCGGTGGCGGTCCCACAGGACGATACGCTCTGGAAGCTGATGACGTTGTCCTTGCGCGACAGCATCGGGTTGGTGGGTCTGTCGTAGCCGTTGAGCTGGAAATTCCGGGATCGGGCGGTCTCCCCTACGACGAGGATCACCAGCCGGGGTCGGGGGCCCTGTGCACGCACGGCGTCGTCGGCCAAGGTGCGCAGCGGCTGGAGACGGGCGCGGTGGCTGCTGCCGAGATGGCCATAGGTGTGCCGCACGATGTTCAGTGGCAGTACCTGTTCCCTCAGATAGCGGTTGTTCCGCAGCAGCGATGAATAGTCCTTGTAGAAGCCCAACGCAATGGTGACGAGCACCATCATCGTGGCAAGAACGTTTGCCAGCCACACCAGGGAGGATCGCAGCGGACGGCCGTGATTGCCCGTCCGCATGAGCAGCAGGATGCATGAGGGCAGCACGCCCAGCAGGAGGACGGACAGCACCAGCGGGAGCGAGAAGTAGGAAGCCATCTCGGCCTGATTGGTCTCCAGCACGTTCTGCACCATGCTTCTGTCGATCAGTACGCCGTAATGCAGCATGAAGTAGCTGGCGGCGCTGCTGACGATCAGCAGCAGCGCCAGAAGCGGCTTGCGCAGCAAGGGCAGCATCCCGACGGGTGTCAGCAGGAGGTTGAACAGGCAGAACAGCAGCAATGGCAACGAGCCGATGAACAGTACGCTGCGAAAGCCATGGATCTCCACGATGGACCACAGGCTCTTCCAGAGGGCCATGTTGCCCGCCGTTGCGAAGAACGCGGCCGAGAGCCAGACAAGCGTTACCGGATGTGGCCGATGCCACGTGAAGCAATCGCGCACGTGCAGATCCTGCGGAGCCAGAGAGGCGCGCAGTATCTGGACGCGTTCATCAGGAAGTTGTCAGCTGCGGATGCGGACCCAGCAGGATCACCGCCCATACCAGCGCGACCATCACAAGCACCACGCTCTGCGCAGCGCTGCCCATGTCCTTGGCGTTCTTCGACAGGGGGTGGTACTCGAGCGAGATGCGATCGACCACCGCCTCGATGGCCGAGTTGAGCAGTTCAACCACGAGGCTCAGCAGGCTGACGGCCAGCATCACGGCACGCTCCACCGCGCTGATGTCCAGCACACAGGCGATCGTCATGAGCAGGCCGTGCAGGACAAGCAGCTGGCGGAATGCTGCCTCCCCGCGGAATGTGGCGATGAAACCGTCGCGTGAGTGAATCAGGGTGTGCAGGATGCGTCGGAATCCGGTTCTGCCGTGCCGGTACTTGCCCTCGCCCTGCGGTGCCTGCTGCTGCATTGGTGACCTGCCTCTCCATGAAAAGGTGGCCAGAATGTGGCTGGCAATGTCAGCAAAGTGTCAGGCACGCGCTTGCGGCGAGGACAGGTGAAGCAGGAATCGGCACCCCTGAGCGGATGTCTCCACCTTCATCTGCCACCCAAGGTGCTCTACCACGCGCTGCACGATGGACAGCCCCAGCCCTTCGCCATCCTGGCGTGCGCTGGGAAGGAACCTGCTGAACTGGGCAGGGTCGATGGTCGGGGGCAGGCCCGGACCGGTGTCGGCGATGGCCAGCTCGCCCTCCCGCAGGGTGATGCGGACCTCGCCCCTGTCGGTGTACTGGCAGGCGTTGCGCAGCAGATTCCATACGACGCAATGCGCCAGCTCCGCATGGGTGACCACAGTGACCTCCTCTGGGGCATCCAGCCGCAGTGTCACGGGCTTCCCTGCGAGCCAGGGTGCGCAGCGTGCCATGCACTCCTGGACGATGGCACGCAACGGGACGTCGGTCAGAGAAAGGCTCGCAGGGGATCTGGAGAGCAGCAGCAGGCAGGTCAGCTGGCGTTGCATCTCCTGTGTGGTCCGCAGGATGCGGTCGGCGCTGGGCAGCAGATGGCTGTCGGGCGGCAACTGGTGAAGCAGTGTCTCGGCCGCGCCAGCGATGATGGCCAAGGGCGTACGCAGCTCGTGGCTGGCGTCTCCGGCAAAGCACCGCTCGCGGTGCAGGAACCGCTCCAGCTCATCGCTATGCTGGGCAAAGGCACGCGCAAGAACGCCGATTTCGTCGCGCGCGTCCTGGTACGGGAACGGCTTGGATGTGCGCTGCACCGCCTCGGAAAGTCGGGTGATCGGAGCGATGACGTGGGCCGACGTCAGTCGCCCGATCCAGTAGGCGCACAGTACGCAGGTCAGGATGACCAGTGCGGCGAAGGCATTGATCAGGTGTTCAAGGTAGGCATAGTGCTCGCCGTCCTGGAGCAGGTAGTAGCGCTTGCCCTCGACGTCGAACACCCGCAGGTGCCACTCGTTGGGTGCGGGCTCGCCGTGGTAACCGGGACCATACTGGCGCAGCACGGTCGGCACGTTCTCCTCGTCATAGAGCTGACTGTCATGCGTGACCACGCGTGGTGATCCAAGGCGGATCGCATCCTCCAGCCTGCGCACCTCGCCATCCTGCGCCCGTGAGACCGCCGAGGCGCGTACCTCGTCATAGTCGACGAGCTCGACCACGGCGATGAAGCACATGGCTCCGGCCATCAGCAGCACGAAGGACACCGTGATGCGCGTCCGCAGCGACATCCGTTGATAGATCGACGTCCACGCCGTCGGTCCTGTCGGCATGACCTACTCCGGTTGCCCGGGCGCGGGGTTGGAAAGACGCCAGCCTACGCTGTGTACCGTTGCGATGAGCGGGTAGTCGAAGCGCCGATCCACCTGCAGGCGCAACTCGTGGATATGCGTTCGCAACGCGCCACTGTCAGGCGGCTCGTCACCCCAGATCAGGTACTCCATCTCCTGCTTGCGCACGACGGCCGGCGCCGCCCGCACCAGTGAAACGAGCAGTTTGTGGGCCGTCGGCGTAAGGCTGATCGCCTTGCCGCACCGCCATGCCTGCGGCGAGCGCGTATCCACCTGCAGCTCCTGCCACGCAATCACCGTGTCCACCTGCCGGCCCTGGGCTCGACGTACCAGGGCCTTGATGCGGGCATCCAGCTCGGCCAGTGAGAACGGCTTGACCAGGTAATCATCCGCACCCAGGGCCAGGCCCTGCACCCGGTCGTCCACCTGGTCGCGCGCGGTGAGCATCAGGATCGGTATGGGGTTCTGGAACTCCTGCCGAAGCCTGTGGCACAGCGTCATCCCATCGAGGCGGGGCAGCATCAGGTCCAGCAGAACGGCGTCATAGTCGTTCTCCGTCGCGCGGCGCAGCCCGCTGGCGCCGTCCCGCGCATCGTCCAGCACGTAGCCCAGTGGTTCCAGGAACGCATACAGATTGGCTACCAGCTCAGGATTGTCTTCAATGATGAGCAGGCGTGTCATGGGCCGCGCGCATGAGGAGACATGAAGCCCGAACTTTGGCCGATCCACCGACGTTTGCCAAGCCTCGTCGCCCGTTCCGCCAAGGGCCCGCACGCCATGACTGCGGCATGAAGCAGCTGCGCATGTTCTTTTTCATCTCTTGAGCATTCGCCTATCGTGTGCGGTCCAGCGGGCATCGACAGACGGAGGAAATCATGGAGACCAGACGATCCGCGCGCCTGGTGATCGTCGATGAAGACGGAAGGCTTCTGCTGTTCCGGTACCACGACGAACACCACGCCCCCTTCTGGGCGACCCCGGGCGGTGAACTTCTGCCGGGCGAAAGCTATCTGGACGCGGCGCGGCGCGAGCTCCGGGAAGAAACCGGACTGAACCTGCAGATCGGCAGGCTCGTTGAGGAAAGGGACGCCGTCTATGCGGTCGCCCGTTCGACACCCGCGAGATGGCTGGAGACGTATTTTCTGGTTCACGCTCCGGTACAGCCAGCCATTCGACGTGACGGCTGGACAGAAGAGGAGAACGCCACGATCACAGACTGGAAGTGGTGGCGCGCAGAGGAAATGAGAGAGCAGCCTTCCTGCGTGTTCAAGCCGGAATGGCTGCCGGCATTGCTGGAGCGGCTGCGGTCATGATGCAGCATCATTGGCTCGCCTTCCCCCGATCCAGCTGTCGATAGCCAATCGCCTCGGCCAGATGTGCGGTCTGGATGTTCTCGCACCCGGCCAGATCGGCAATCGTGCGTGCCACGCGAAGAATGCGATGCATCGCGCGCGCTGACAGTTGCAGGCGCTCGATGGCGTGTTCCAGAAGATCCTGGTCGGCCTCGCTCAACCGCGTGCACGCGCGCAGCGCAGCGGGCGGCAGATGCGCATTGAGTCCCCCGCGCATCTGCTGCCGCGCATGCGCAGCCTCCACCCGCCCGCGCACCGCATCACTGGGCTCGCCCAGCGGCGTGCTCTCGCGCAGCTCCACCGCATCCATGCGCGTCACCGCGATGTGCAGGTCGATGCGGTCCAGCAATGGGCCGGAGACACGGGCGCGATAGCGGGTGATCCGCTCATCGGTGCACAGGCAACGGTTGCTGCGGTCGCCGGCCCAACCGCAGGGGCAGGGGTTCATCGCCGCGACCAGCTGGAACCGCGCCGGAAACATCACGCTGCGTGCAGCGCGGGCGATGCGGATGTGGCCCGATTCCAGCGGCTCGCGCAGGGTCTCCAGCGCGCTGCGGTTCCACTCGGGAAGTTCGTCCAGGAACAGCACCCCATGGTGCGCCAGTGATATCTCGCCGGGGCAGGGCGGATTGCCGCCGCCCACCAGTGCCGCAGCACTGGCGCTGTGGTGTGGCGCGCGGAACGGTCGTTGTCGCCATCGCTTCGGGTCCAGCCCTTCGCCACTGACCGAGGCGATGGCCGCCAGCTGCAACGCATCGATCTCGGAGGACGCCGGCAGCAGCCCGGGAAGGCGTGAAGCAAGCAGGGTCTTGCCACAACCGGGGCTGCCGATCAGCAGCAGATGGTGCCCGCCGGCCGCAGCCACCTCCAGCGCGCGCCGTGCATGCACCTGCCCGCGCACATCGGCCAGATCCGGCAGCGGCAGGGGCGTGGTGTCCACCCGCTCAACCCGCGGCAACAGGCGCGGATTGCCCACCCCGGCGCAGCACTCCAGCAACGTGCGGGCCACGCGCACGTCGGCGTGTTCGGCCAGCGCCGATTCGGCCGCATTCCCCGGTGGGACCACCAGGATGCGGCCCGCTTCGGCCGCCGCGATAGCGGCGGGCAGCGCGCCTGCAACCGGGCGCAGCTCGCCGGTCAGGCCCAGCTCGCCCAGGAACTCGTACGGCAGCAGCGACTGCGGCGGGATCTGGCCACTGGCGGCAAGAATGCCCAGGGCGATGGCCAGATCGTAGCGCCCGCCTTCCTTGGGCAGATCGGCGGGCGCCAGGTTCAGGGTGATGCGCCGTTGCGGGAAATCAAAGCGCGCGCAGAGCAGCGCCGCACGTACGCGTTCGCGCGACTCGCGCACACTGGTTTCGGCCAGACCGACGATCTGGGTGGCGGGCAGGCCACCGGAAAGATGTACTTCCACCCGCACCAGCGGGGCCTCGACCCCGGCGCGGGCACGGCTGTAGACCAGGGCCAGGCTCATGTGTGCTTCCTGCAGAGAGAGAGGCTCGATGGTGCGGCCGTCACTCTGTCCGTCGCCATCAGGCATTGCTGGCCAGGCGCCTAGGGCTTTCCTGCGTGGCACGAGGAGGGGGGGGGCACCGACGCGCGCGCGGCTCGGTATGACCGTCGGCCAAAAGCAGATAACTACTGAGCATTTCTGCATTGGGGCGCGGGCGGGGTTAATGAATGTGCGATGTCTGGTCCACCGATTGCGGCTGGCATTGCTTCCCCCACGACCCGTACAGCCCACGATGACGACAGCTCGTTCTTCACTGCGCCCGCGATTGCTGGCGTTGGCGGTGTTGCTTGCCACCGCGTCTCCCACACTTCATGCACAGTCCACCACCGGCGCGATCGCCGGACAGGCGCCGGCCACCGCCCAGCGCATCTTCGTTCGCAGCGATACCGGCCTCACCCGCGAGGTGACGGTCGATGGGCGAGGCCGCTTTACCGTCGGCCAGCTGCCACTGGGCCGCTACGTGGTGGAAGCACGCGATGCCGAAGGGAACGTGCTGCAGACCCGCGAGGGCATTTCGCTGACGGTAGGCGCCAGTACCGAGGTGTCCTTCGCTGACGTCACCCGGCTGGACGGTGTGCAGGTCAGCGCCGACCGGGCCGCGGCTGCGATCGATGTCAGCAGCGTGGACTCGCGCACGGTGATCACGGCCGAGCAGCTGCAGCGCCTGCCACTGGGTCGCTCGGCCGAGGCGATCGCGCAGCTTGCGCCCGGGGTCAACGGCAACAGTGGCAATGGCACCTATGCCGGCCCGACCGGTGCACAGCTGGTGAGCTTCGGCGGTTCGTCCGCTGCCGAGAACGCCTACTACATCAATGGCTTCAACAGCACCGATCCACTGCGCGGTCTGGGTGGCCTCACGCTGCCCTACGGCAGCATCGACCAGCAGGAAATCTACACCGGTGGCTACAGCGCCAAGTACGGCCGTTCCGATGGCGGCGTCATCAATGCGGTGGGCAAGCGCGGCACCAATGAGTGGCGATTCGGTGGCCAGGTCACCTGGGAACCAGCATCCACGCGCTCGGACAAGGACGATGTGCGTTACCCGGGCAATGGCGCGCTGTATTCACCGGAAAGCCAGGACCGCGAGTGGGTGACCACGCAGAGCATCTACGCCGGTGGCCCGCTCCTGGAAGACCGGCTGTTCTTCTTCGGCTCGTACGAGCTCGAGCGCCGTGAGGGCACCGACGTCAAGAATGTGGAGGCGACCAATGCCTACTCCCGCTATGAGTACGACCGCCCGCGCTGGTACGCCAAGCTGGACTGGAACATCACCGACAACCACCTGCTGGAACTGACCGGAGCCTCCAGCCGCAATGTCTTCCGGGGCGATAGCTTCGCTTACGACTACGACACGCTCACCCGCGGTGCGCAGCGTGGCAAGGAAGACACCACCAAGACCGGTGGCGACCTGTGGACGGCCAAGTACACCGGCTACCTGACCGACCGGCTTACCGTCAGCGCGCAGTATGGCGAAATGCGTACCGATGACTACATCGGCAACCCGGCCTACGACGGCAGCCTGACCTACATCAGCAGCGCCACGCTGCAGAATCCGGCGCTGAACGGTGGTACGCCGATCACCAATGCGCAGACCACGTCGCTGCTGGTCAACCCGGATCGCGGCAACCGCACCAACAACCTGCGACTGGATGCGAACTACAGATGGGGCAACCACAGCATCACGGTCGGCATCGACAACCAGAATGCCCGTGCGCTCAACCGTGGCTCGGTGGCCTCCGCCGACGGTTACTACTGGATCTATGGCCAGTCCAACCCGAACGTGCCCCTCAATACCGGCCTGGGCGTGCCGGCCACCGGCGGCATCCGCAATGGTGAGGACGGTTATTACGTGCGCCAGTACATCTACAGCGCACTGGCGTCGGTACGCGCCTCGCAGCGGGCGCAGTACATCGAGGACAGCTGGCAGGTGGCCGACCGCCTGCTGTTGAACCTGGGCCTGCGCCTGGATCAGTTCACCAACTACAACCGCGATGGCGACGCCTACATCAAGCAGACCAGCGGGCAGTGGGCGCCGCGGCTGGGCTTCAGCTGGGACGTCGACGGCGACGGGCGCTTCAAGGTGTTCGGCAACGCGGGTCGCTACTACCTCGCGCTGCCGCTCAACCCGGCCTTCAACGCGGCGGGCGCGACGCTGGCCACCTCGACGTACTACACCTATGGCGGCATCGACAGCAACGGTTATCCAACCGACCTCACCGCGTTCTCCGGCGCGGTGTCGGCCAACAACTACTACGGCGTGCTGCCCGATCCGAAGACGGTGGCGACCTCCGGCATCGAGCCGTCCTACCAGGACGAGTTCATCCTGGGCTTCAGCAGGGCGCTCGGCCAGAACTGGGTGTACGGCGCGAAGGCGACCTATCGGGTGCTGCGCAGCGGCGTGGATGACTACTGCGATATCGGCGCGGTGCTGGCCAAGGCCGACAGCCTGGGGTATGACGTCACCAAGGACAGCAATCCGGTCAGTTGCTGGTTGATCAATCCTGGCCGTGCGAACACCTTCAATCTGGTCGATACCAGCGGCAACTACGTAAGCGTGCCGCTGACCAATGCCGAGATGGGCTTCCCCAGGTTCAAGCGCAACTACTACGCGGTGAACCTGTCGCTGGAGCACCCGTTTGATGGCCGCTGGTATGGCCGGGCGGACTACACCTGGTCGCGCAGCTACGGCACCACCGAAGGCCAGCTGCTGTCGGGCATCGGCCAGACGGCGGTGTCGACCACGCAGGCCTGGGATTACGCGCAGCTGATGGAGCACACCAACGGGCCGCAGAGCAACGACCACACCCACCAGTTCAAGCTGCATGGTTACTACCAGTTGACGCCGGAATGGCTGGTCTCGGCCAACCTCAAGGTGATTTCCGGCGCGCCCTTCAGCGCGTTGGGTTCGTATGGCCCGAACTTCGAAGACCCTTCCGGCTACGGCATTGCCTACCACTTCTACAACGGCCAGCCCGCGCCTCCGGGCAGCCAGGGGCGGCTGCCCTGGCTGAAACAGCTGGATCTGGGTGTCTCCTACCGGCCTTCGGTGGCGGCTGGGCGACTGGGCTTCAACCTGGATGTGTTCAACGTATTCAACAGCCAGGTGGCGTTGTGGAAATCGCCGTACTCCGAGTTGGATCCGGGGCAGCCGGACCCGCTGTACGGCGCAGCGACGGTGCGGCAGGCACCGCGCTCGCTGCGCGTCAGCGTGAGCTACGACTACTGAGGGAATGCGCCGGCACGGGCGGGCATAAGCTGCCACCCGTAGGGGGGCGGACGATGCGTGGCTCGAAAACCGGGTTGTGTTGGGCCGGCGGGCACGAGGCCCCCACGAACCGCCCGCCATGGCCGGCAGGCGGAGACTTCATCACAACGGCGGGTTTTCGAGGCCCGGCCACCGATACACGGTGGCCGGGCAACAATTACCTGCCGTTGTGGGGAGTGCCAAGGGATCGGGGCCAATGCGGCCAGGCCCGAGACGTTTCTGGCATTGTCGTATAGGGAGGAGTGGCGCGAGAGGCTTGAACGGCGGGGCTTTCGGTACTTCTGCGACGGCCCCGTCAGATTCGTCTGTTGGAGGGAGAAGAGTGCGTTGATTGCGACAGCGTGCGGCGCGCGTCTGCGAAGGTGCGAGTGACTTTCCACCTATTGACCGTCCAGCACGCCACGCCGAGTCTGACTGCCGTGGCAGTCACTGGGATGTAGCTGCCCGCAGGACGAGAAGTGGTGTTTGAATGGATTCGCCGACCCGTGCAGACCCCGACAAGGATCATTGCAGATGTTGCGCCACAGCCGACCTCTTCTTTTCGCGGGTCTGATACCCCTGCCATGGTTCCTGTTCTGGACCACCGTTGCTGCGATGCTCGCACCCGGTTACAACCCGATTGCACAGCACGCCAGCGAGCTGCTGCAGGCACCCGCGCTCGCAAGCCTGTGCGGACGGATCGCCGCCATCGGCTGCGGGCTGGGGTTCGTACTGTTTGCCATTGCGCTATGGCGGGAATCCGGTCGCCGGATCGCCGTGGGTGCCGCCTGCTGGATGATCTTTGGCGTCTCCATGTTGACCAATGGGCTCTGGCCCATGGGTCATCCGATGCACGGCTTCTACGCCATCGGTATCGCGAACATCATTGCGCCGGCGATGTCGCATATCGAACTGCGGGCCTGGTCGGCCAACCGAAGGGCCTATGCCGTGACTGCCGTGGTGAGCATCGCGGCAGTGGTCTATCTATGGTTGAACCTGGTGGGCGCGGATCCGCAGGGTTTCAGGGGACTCACCCAGCGCCTGTTCTCTTCCATCAACTCCCTGTGGCCCTTCCTGGTCGCGCTGTACCTGCTGCGCAGGGGGCCAAGTGCACTACAGACGCAGCCCGCGCATTGATGGACAGGCGTGCCAGGCACTCGGCAATCGCGCAGGTCCGATCAAGGCTGACATCGACGGGACGCGCATACTGAAAGACATTCCGAAAAGACGACCCGACTTCAATGGCAGCATTCGATCATTCCCTGGTAACGCTTCGATTTTTCGGCGACGACCTTCTGCCGGATGAGATCAGTGCTCTGCTGGGGGCGGCTCCAACCGCCTCGCATCACAAGGGCCAGGAACTTGCAGGCAGCCACTCGGGCGTCGTGCGTATCGCCAGGACCGGAAGCTGGCGAATGGCCGCGATGCGTCGTGAGCCTGAAGATCTGGAGGCTCAGATTTTTGAGATCCTTGATCAGCTCACCGGAGATCCCGCCATATGGAAGTCGCTGGCACGGTTCCGGCCTGACCTGTTCTGCGGCCTTTTCATGGGCAGCAGCAATGATGGTGTCTCGCTTTCGCCCAAGGTCCTGCTCGCCCTGGGAGAGCGCGGCATCGAGCTCGGCCTTGACATCTACGATGCCGATGAAGATGTGCGCAACGCTCAGCACCAATAGACCATCAGTTGATGATCTCGCCACTCCCCGATGCGACGAATTCCCTCAACTGCCGGATGAAGTCCGCATCGTAGGGTTCCCACTCGGTGATCTCACCGACAATCCGCAACGGCTGTGCACTGCGATACGACCGTGTCGGGTTCCCGGGAAACTTCTTGTTGGTGACGTTCGGATCGTCCTCGAACGGCCCGGTCGGTGCCACCACGTACACACGCGGCGGTCCCTCGCCCCGGGCCATCTCCGCGGCCAGCCCGGCACCTTTGGCAATCGTGGTGAAGTAGATGTGGTTCATCACCACGCCATCGCGATAGTTGGAGCCGTAGCCGGCAACCAGCAGATCGCCCGTGGCCAGGTCGGCCCGGGTGCCGTGATAGAACGGCCCGGCGACCTGATCGCAGGTGTCCTGCGAAACGGGTGTCCATTCGGTGTCCTGCGTCATCGCGCTACCCCCAGGTTGTCCTGCCGGATCGACAGGCCGGCGAGTCTAGGGGGCCAGGTGGGCCTTGCTGCAAGGCCCCATCGGGGAAATAATCTGTAAGTGGGAGGCGCAGCGCGCCTCCTTTTCATTCTGCGGCGCGGCGCCCTTCCAGCTCGCGCACCGCTGTTTCCAGCGCATCCAGCTTCTGGCGGGTCTTCAGCAGCACCGCGCGCTGCACTTCAAATTCCTCGCGCGTGACCAGATCGAGCTTGGCCAGCCCAGCCTGCAGCGCGCTCTTGAAGGTGGCCTGCAGTTCCTCGCGTGATTCGCGCAGGCCCGGCGGCACCAGGTCGCTGAGGCGGCGGGCGAGGTCATCGATTTGGTTCAGGTCGATCATGGGGTGCTCCGTGGGTGGCGCCCGCGCATCAGGCGCGGGCAGGCCGTTCAGCCACAAGGATACTGCCGGCGCGCGCTGCCCGGACAGGCGGCCGCGGCGTCGCACCGGGCGCGTTCAGGCGCTATCCTCCACGCCGGAAGACAGGAGATCGACGATGAAGATGGTCATGGCGGTGATCAAGCCGTTCAAGCTTGACGACGTGCGCGAAGCGCTGGCCGAGCGTGGCGTCACCGGCATCACGGTGACGGAGGTCAAGGGCTTCGGCCGCCAGAAGGGCCATACCGAGCTGTACCGTGGCGCCGAGTACGTGGTCGACTTCCTGCCGAAGGTGAAGCTGGAAGTGGCGGTGACCGATGACCAGGTGGAGGCGGTGGTGGAAGCCATCGTCAAGGCGGCCGGTACCGGCAAGATCGGCGACGGCAAGGTATTCGTGTATGACCTGGGCAGCGTGGTGCGTATCCGTACTGGCGAGCTGGACGCAGACGCGCTGTAAGCCGTCCGGCGGGATGTTGTAGCCGAGCCGATGCTCGGCTGCCGTTCCGCCGTTATGTAGAGTCGAGCTTGCTCGACTCTACAAAGAGCAGCCGAGCATGGGCTCGGCTCTACAAGGAGCGGTAAAGCGGTGAGCGGAGCGACGCTTACCGGCGCTTCGCCCACTTATAGAACCGCTTCCAGCCCTGGCGCACTGCGGCCACCCAGCCGGGGTCGGCCACCAGGGCGGCCTGGGTGGCGCTGGGCGCCTGCCCGGTCACGCGCTGGCGGATCTTCAGCAGGTTCTTCATGTCGCTGCGGCGCATCTGCCGGGTCAGCGGATTGCGGCGCAGCCAGCGCGGTGCGCGCCAGGCCGAGGTGAAGTCCAGCAGCACCGGTACGCCTCCGCTGACCACCACGTTGGTGCCGTGCAGATCGTTATGGGTGATGCCGGCCGCATGCAGGCGGCTGAGTGCGTGCTGCAGCTGCTCGAACACTTCATTGCCGACTGCCTGGGCGGTGCTGAGGGTCTGGCCGGGAATGAACTCCATGCCCAGTGCCAGGCCTCCCAGTGTTCCCAGCAGCGCCGGCGCGTGCTTCCAGCCGCCCAGGCGCTGCAGCATGCGCGCTTCACGGCGCACCATCAGGCGTGCGACCAGCGACAGCGGCGTACCGCGATAGCGGGAGTAGTCCTTGATGACGGCCTCGCGGCCATCCAGGCAGATGCGGTAGACATCGGGGGCCAGCAGGCGTTCGCCACGCTTGAGCAGCAGGGGCGTGGTGGCGTCATCGCCGCAGGTCTGGCAGGGGGAGGCAGGAAGGGGCATGGCGGGGTCTCGGACGACCCGGTGGGCGGCGCTGAAGCGTCAAGCGAACCGGTGAGGCGGGGGAAACTGGCTAAACTTTCGTTAAGTCAATTTTAGTACCGGCAAGTTCGCTAATCCACGTTCTGTCGGAGAAATGTCGGGGCCGTGGCTGGAACAGTTCGTCGCGCACGGGCGGACAATTTCGTCTCACTCTTAGGTTTGGGGCATTGAAAATCAATAAGTTGAAGAGGAAATCCACCCGTTCAGCCAAGCGCCGCTGAACATGGCGCACGTGTGGCTTGACCCCGGCGCACGGCCTGCCGACCATAAGCTGTTCATCCGCGACATCGGCGGCCGCCCCGTTCCGGCACGTCCCCGTCCCCTGCCGCGTTGCCACCGATGCCGGCCGCCTGCGCCGTGCATCGCCCCCTGATTCCCGTTCCGGCTGCCGCCGGAGGAAAGTTTTTGATGATTAAGATCGTACTGGCAGTGCTGTTCGTGGCCTGCGTGCTGTACATCCACTTCCGTGGCAAGGTCCGCGCGCGCTGGTCGCGCCAGCTGCTGGACCACTCCAGTTTCATGGCCCCGATCAACGTGGTCATGTACATGTTCTCGAAGGTGCCGACCACGCCGTTTCTGGACCCGGGCAAGGAGTTCCCGCAGCTGGAACCCCTGCGCCAGAACTGGCAGATGATCCGTGACGAGGCGCTGGCGCTGCGCGATGCGCAGAAGATCGCTGCGTCCAGCAGTTTCAACGATGCGGGGTTCAACTCGTTCTTCCGCCGTGGCTGGAAGCGCTTCTACCTGCGCTGGTACGGCCCCTCGCACCCGTCAGCGAGGACGCTGTGCCCGAAGACCGTGGCCCTGATCGAGTCGATTCCGGATGTTCGCGCAGCGATGTTCGCGCAGCTGCCGCCGGGCAGCGAGCTGCGTCCGCACCGCGATCCGTTCGCCGGTTCGCTGCGCCTGCACCTGGGCCTGAGCACCCCCAACGATGATGCCTGCTACATCGAAGTGGACGGCATCCGGAAGAGCTGGCGCGACGGCGAGTGGATGATGTTCGACGAAACCTACATCCACCACGCGCATAACGAGACCGAGCAGGACCGAGTGATCCTGTTCTGCGACATCGCGCGCCCGCTGCGCTTCGGCCTGCCGGGCCTGTTCAACCGTGCGGTGGCCGCCACGCTGCTGGCCGGTGGCGCTTCGCCGAACCTGCCAGGTGATCCGACCGGGGGTGTCAACAAGGCATTCGGCAGCCTGTACAAGGTGCGCCTGAAGGCCAAGGCGCTGCGCGAGCGCAGCGTGGTGGCCTACCAGGTCATCAAGTGGGGCCTGGTGGCGGCGGTGATTGCCGGAATCTGGGCGCTGTAAGCGAAACGCCGGGCATCGCCCGGCGTTGCCTGCAAATGAAAAACCCGCGCTGCTGCCAGCGCGGGTTTTTTGTTGAATCAGCTCTTCAGTGCCGCCTGCACGAACGGCGGGGTCACCAGCACTCCGGTGTGCAGCGCGGCGGTGTAGTACAGGGTCGTGAAGGTCTTGGCGGCCGAATCGGCCTGACGGAAGTCGAAGCTGCTGTCGCCCTTGCGCGCCATGGTCACGCTCCACCAGCCGGTCGGGTAGCACGGCTGCGGGAACGGCAGGGTCTTGAACGAACCGAAGCCGGCCTTGCCCATCTCGGTACGCATCTCGTTGATCAGTTCCAGCTGCATCAGCGGCGATTCGGACTGCTGCACCAGGATGCCATCGTCCTTCAGCGCCTTGAAGCAGCTCTCGTAGAAGGCCTTGTTGAACAGGCCTTCGCCCGGGCCGACCGGGTCGGTGGAGTCCACGATCACCACGTCCACGCTGCCGGCCGGGCAGTTGGCCATGTAGGCCACACCGTCGTCGAACAGCAGTTCGGCGCGCGGATCGTCGTTGGAGTCGCACAGCTCCGGGAAGTGCTTGCGCGCCATCACCGTGACCTGCTCGTCGATGTCGCACTGGGTCACGCTCTCCACGCCCTTGTGCTTGAGCACTTCGCGCAGGGTGCCGCAGTCGCCGCCACCGATGATCACCACGCGCTTGGGGGCGGCGTGGGTGAACAGCACCGGGTGGCTGATCATCTCGTGATAGAAGAAATTGTCCTTGCTGGTCAGCATGATGGCGCCATCGATGGTCATCAGGTTGCCCCAGTCGGTGGTCTGGAAGATCTCGATCTTCTGGAAGGGCGACTGCACCTCGTCCAGCTTGCCGGTGATGCGGTAGCCGATGGCCGAGCCGGTGCGCTCGAAATGCTCGATGTACCAGTTGTTGCTGTCAGTCATGGGACGTGTCCTTCTGGGGTCCTGTTCGGAGGGGGTAGAGCCGGGTTGGCGGCACGGGGCCGCGTGGCGCAAGCCACATCCGGACGGATCGGCCTGTTCAGGTCCGGCAGGAGCCGGGTCACGGGCGCGGGCGCGCATGATAACGAACCTGTGGGCATATAGGCGTTATCATGCCCCCCCTTTTATTGCCAACAAGGCCGACTGAAATGACCGATTGGTCCCTCGACCAAGCCCGCAAGACCTACTCGATCCCGCATTGGGCGGATGGTTACTTCGACGTGGATCAGGCCGGGCACATGGTGGTGAGACCGACCGGGGCGGACGGCCCGGTGGTGTCGCTGCCCAAGGTGGTGGACGCCGCCCGCGAGGCGGGCGCCAAGCTGCCACTGCTGGTGCGCTTCCCGGACATCCTCGGCCAGCGCCTGGGCAAGCTGCAGGCGGCATTCGCCCAGGCCCAGCAGGACTGGGATTACGCGGGTGGTTACACCGCGGTGTACCCGATCAAGGTCAACCAGCACCGCGGCGTGGCCGGTACCCTGGCCAGCCACCACGGCGAGGGCTTCGGCCTGGAAGCGGGCAGCAAGCCGGAGCTGATGGCGGTGCTGGCACTGTCGCGCCCGGGCGGCCTGATCGTCTGCAACGGTTACAAGGACCGTGAGTACATCCGCCTGGCCCTGATCGGTCGCAAGCTGGGCCTGCAGACCTTCATCGTCATCGAGAAGCCGTCCGAGCTGAAGCTGGTGCTGGAAGAGTCCAAGGCGCTGGACGTGAAGCCCGGCCTGGGTGTGCGCATGCGGCTGGCGTCGCTGGGCGCCGGCAAGTGGCAGAACAGCGGTGGCGACAAGGCCAAGTTCGGCCTGTCCCCGCGCCAGCTGCTGGACCTGTGGAAGTCGCTGCGCGATACCGAGTACGCCGATTGCCTGAGCCTGCTGCACTTCCATATGGGCTCGCAGATCTCCAACGTGCGCGACATCGCCAACGGCATGCGCGAAGCCACCCGCTACTTCGTTGAACTGTCGCAGCTGGGCGCGAAGATCACCCATGTGGACGTGGGCGGCGGCCTGGGCGTTGATTACGAAGGCACCCGGTCGCGCAGCTTCTGCTCGATCAACTACGGCTTGAATTCGTATGCCAGCAACATCGTGCAGCCGCTGGCCAACGCCTGCGAAGAGCACGGCCTGCCCCCCCCGCGCATCGTTACCGAGTGCGGCCGTGCGATGACCGCGCACCATGCAGTGCTGATCGCGAATGTGTCCGAAGTGGAGCAGGCGCAGGAAGGCCGCGTGCCGGACCAGCACGATGACGAGCCGGCGTCGATCCGTCATCTGCGCGAGATCCACGAGGAACTGGACGTGCGCCCGGCGGTGGAACTGTTCCAGGAGGCGCAGCACTTCCATGCCGAAGGCCTGTCCAGCTACGCGCTGGGCCAGATCGACCTGCCGCAGCGTGCGCGCATCGACGACCTGTTCTACGCCATCGCCCACGGCGTGCGTGCGCGCCTGAGCTATGACGAGAAGAGCCACCGTCCGGCGCTGGATGAACTGAACGAGCGCCTGGTCGACAAGTACTTCGTCAACTTCAGCGTGTTCGAATCGATTCCCGACGCGTGGGCCATCGACCAGGTGTTCCCGATCGTGCCGATCGAGCGGCTGGACGAAGTGCCGGACCGTCGCGGCATCATTGCCGACATGACCTGCGACTCGGACGGCATGGTCAAGACCTATGTCGAGAACGAGAGCCTGGACAGTTCGCTGCCGCTGCACGCGATCAAGCATGGCGAGAGCTACCGCATCGGCTTCTTCATGGTCGGTGCCTACCAGGAGATCCTGGGCGACATCCACAATCTGTTCGGTGACACCGACGCAGTGGAAGTGGTGGCCGATGCGGACGGCTACGCGATCACCCAGCAGCGTCGTGGCGACACCACCGACGTGATGCTGGACTACGTGGGCTACCGGCTGGACGACCTGCGCGCGGCCTATGCCCAGCGCGTGGCTGCCGCCGGGCTGTCGCCGGAGCGTGCGCAGGAACTGTCGCAGGCGCTGGAGGCGGGCCTGACCGGCTACACCTACCTGTCCGACGAGCCGCTGGTCTGATGCCCGCGGCAACGCCGGGCATGGCCCGGCGCTATCGGTCCTGATGAGCGCCCGCGCGATCTTCCACCTGTTCCTGCATGCCGCCGTGCCAGCCCTGCTGGCATGGCTGTTCTGGCGCAAGCGCTTTGCATCGGCGTGGTTGCTGATGCTGCTGGGCTGGATCATCGATCTCGACCATCTGCTGGCCGATCCGATCTACGCGCCGAACCGCTGCAGCATCGGCTTCCACCCGTTGCACACCGCGCCGGCGATCGCGGTGTATGCCGGGCTGTGCGTGCCGAAGAAGACCCGCCTGGTGGGCATCGGCCTGGTGATCCACATCGTGCTCGACGCCATCGACTGCTGGTGGATGCATCAGCGCTGAGGCGGGTCGTGCAGCGCCGGGGCGGCTCTACCGGGGAGGCGGGGCGTCCGTCGGGGCCAGCGGCAGTTCCAACCGTGCGCGCAGTCCCGGGTTCTCGTTGGAAAGGCGCAGTGAGCCGCCGTGGCTGGCGGCGATCTCCGCGGCGATCGCAAGGCCCAGGCCGCTGCCCTCCACCCGTTCGTCCAGGCGTACGCCACGCTGCATGACACTCTCCAGCTTGGCTTCGTCCAGCCCCGGGCCGTCATCGCGCACTTCGATATGCAGCCGGTCCTGTTTGGCCAGGGCCCGCAGGCGTACTTCGCTGGCGGCCCATTTGCCGGCGTTGTCCAGCAGGTTGCCCAGCATCTCCTCCAGGTCGGTGGCTGCGCCGGCGAAGGCCAGCCCGTGTGCCACGTCCATCTGGAAGCGGATGCGGCGGCCGGCATGCACGCGGGTCATCAACCGGCACAGTGCCTCCACTGCGGGCGCCACCTCGCTGCGCTGGTGGTGGTCCACGGCCAGGCCGGCGGCCAGGTAGCGGTCGATGCTCGCACGCATGCGCGCGCCCTGTTCGTGCACCGTGCGCCGCCAGCCGCGTCCTTCACCCTCCGCCTCGGCCGCCAGCACGCTCAGCGGCGTCTTCAGGGCATGCGCCAGGTCCTCGGCGCTGCTGCGCGCGCGCGCGACCATGCGCTGGTGGTGATCGAGCAGGGCATCGAGCTCATCGGCCAGCGGCGCGATCTCCAGATCCAGCCGGCTGCGGTCGATGCGCTCGGCATCGCCACGGCGGATGCGTTCCAGCTGCTGGCCCAGGCCGCGCAGTGGGCGCAGGCCGAAATGCACCTGGCTGGCCAGCACCGCCAGCCATGCCGCGACCAGCAGGCCCAGCGCCAGCGCGCTGCGCTGACGGAAGGCGGCGGTGTCCGCGTCCAGCGCGCTGCGATCATGGGCAACCAGCGCAATGTAGGGCTGCGATGCACGTGGCAGGCGCACCTGCTGCACACGGGCACGCAGCGATTGCTGCATCGGCCCGCTCAGATTGCGCTCGGCCGGGCCGGTGGCCGTGACCGGCAGCGTCTGGTCCCACAGCGAGCGCGACTGCAGCAGCACCTTGCCGTTGCGGTCGGTGATCTGCCAGTAGGCGCCGGAGAACACACGCTGGAAGCGCGCGTCGTTGGGTTCCTGGCGCAGCCGCAGCTGTCCGTCGGGATCGATTTCCGCCTGCGCGAGCAGAGTCAGCATGTCCTGCTGCAACTCGCCGTCAAGACGGTCGCGCGCGCTGCGCTTGAACAGCTCGCCCAGCAGCACGCTGGCCAGCACCGACACCAGCACCAGGCCGATGCCCCCCACCAGCAGCAGCCGCCGCCGCAATGAAGGCTGGCGCGCGCTCATGCCTCGGCCAGCCGCCAACCCTGGCCACGCACGGTATGGATCAGTTCCACGCCCAGCTTGCGCCGCACCCGGCCAAGCAGCACGTCCAGCGCGTTCGAGTCCGGATCGTAACCGCCTTCGAAGACCTGTTCGCCGAGGCGGTCGCGGCTGATCACGCGGCCGGCGTGATGGATGAAGTAACTCAGTACGCGGAACTCCTGGGGACTCAGCGGCAACGGTTGCCCGTCCAGTTCAAAGCGACCGGCGTTGACGTCAAGCTGCAGGGGGCCGCACTGCAGGCGCGGGCTGGCGTGGCCACGGCTGCGGCGGATCAGGGCACGCAGGCGCAGCACCAGTTCATCGGCCTGGAACGGTTTGGTCAGGTAGTCATCGGCGCCTGCATCGAAGCCGGCCAGCTTGTCGTGCCAGCGGCTGCGTGCGGTCAGCACCAGCACCGGAAAATCGCGGCCATGGGCACGCCAGCGCTCGATCACGCTCAGTCCATCCAGGCCGGGCAGGCCAAGATCGACGACCGCGGCATGCAGGTCCTCGATCTGGCCGATCTCTTCCGCACGACGGCCATCGGTGGCCACATCGACCACGTAGCCGGCCTGCTCCAGCAGGGGCTGCAGGCGCTTGGCCAGCTCGGTGTCATCCTCGGCAAGCAGGATCCGCATCAGTCGTCCAGTTCCATCTTCAACAACGTCCCGTTGCGCGCATCATAGTCCAGCTCCACCACTGCGCCGTCGTCACGCAGGATCTCCACCTCATACACCGCGTCGTCCAGCTCCACCTCCAGCAGTTGGCCGGGCTGGCGCCTGAGCGCGTCGCGCACCACCTGTTCCAGGGGCACGTAACGGCCCTGCTGCACGGCGCGGCGCGCGACCTGCTGCGCCGGGTCCGGCGCAGGGCCGGCAGCGGAGCCCGGAGTGGCCAGGGCCAGCAGCAGGGGCAGGGAGACCAGCATCGGTGACGGATCCTCGGGCGATGGCGACAGGCGCGAGCATGGCACCGCTGACTAACAGCCGACTAACGATGGCCGCTAAGGGGCTGTTAGCCGACCGCGGCATCGTGGTGCTGCCGGAATGGTCCGGCCACGAACAGGAGAACTCCCATGCTGAAGTCGCTCACCCTCGCCACCGTCGCCGTGCTGGCCATCGCTCCGGCCGCGCACGCTGCACCGCTGGGCATGGCCCAGGCCGAGCAGGCCCTGCGCAAGGCCGGCTACACCCAGATCCACGAGATCGAACGCGATGACGGCCTGTGGGAAGCCGACGTCAGCCGCGCCGATGGCCGCTTCAGCGAGGTCTACGTGGACCCGAAGACCGGCGAGATCTTCGATGAGCACAACGGCCGCGCGCTTCTCCCGACCGAGCAGGTGCTGGCCAAGGCACAGTCGCAGGGCCTGCGCGAGATCCACTCGCTGGAGCGCGATGGCGCCACCTGGTCGCTGGAAGCGCGCAATGCCCGCAACCAGAAGGTCGAGGTGCGCCTGAGCGGCTATGACGGCCGCATCCTGCACAGCGAACGCGACGGCTGGCTGGATTGACCGCCTCGGGTAGCGCCGGGCCATGCCCGGCGGCCTGATGCATGCGCTGCGCTCGCCGGGCATGGCCCGGCGCTGCCCGCAGGTGCTTACCAGCCGTAGGGCGGCGGGTAGTCCCAGTAGCCCGGGCCGCGACCGTAGTAGCCGCCATACGGGCCGAAGAAGCCCGGGCCCTCGCCTTCGCTGACGTGGATGTTGAGGTTCACCCCGCGGGTCTTGCCCTCGTCGGTGGTGTAGTTCTTGCTCAGATTCAGCGTGGCGGCGTTGTAGTGGCTGTTGCCGCCGCGCTTGGAGTACCCGATGCCGGTGGTGAAACTGCCGGAGACCTTCACCTTGTCGTCCTGCACGTCGGCGATGCGGGCATCGTCGTGCACGCGTGGGCCACTCTTGTCACCGTAGTAGGTGCCCGGCGGGTCCTGCTGCAACGTCGGATCGTTGAGGTAACGCATCGGCGCCTGCGGCAATGTCAGGTCCAGCCCGGTTGCCTGCGGTGCGGTGGCGCCGGCAGCGGACTGGGCGAGCACGGTCCCGGGCAGGGCCAGGCACAACAGCAGGGTCAGGGGGCGGATCATCTTGGCGCTCCAGCGGACAGGGACCACGCCACACGCGGCGTTACAGGCCGACGCTAGCAGGGCGTGCTTGAATGATGCCTGTCGGCGCCGGATTGGGGTAGAGCCGGGCCATGCCCGGCTGCAGGTCACAGCCGCCCGAACCCGAACAGCTCCGCCAGCGGATGCTTGCGCCGCTCGATGCGGGCCCGCAGCAGCTGTGCGCCGATCATGGAATAGGTGATGCCGTTGCCGCCGTAGGCCATTGCCAGGTGTACGCGCGGCCCCCACTGTTCATGCGGGCCGAAGAACGGCAATCCGTCGGCGGTCTCGGCGAAGGTACCGGCCCATGAGAATGCCGGTACCGGGTCGAGCTTGGGAAACCAGTGCAGCAGCTGCTTCATGAGCTTGTCTGCCTTGCCTTCCACCCGCCGGTCGCGCCGTGCCGGAATATCGATGGCATCGTCCAGCCCGCCCACCAGCAGGCGACGGTCGCCGGTGGCCCGCAGGTACAGATAGGGGCGCGCGCTTTCCCACACCATCGTGCGCTGCAGGGGGCCCAGCACCGCGGCATCGACAGGGTCGGTGATGAAGGCATAGCTGCTGCGGTTGCGTGCGACGCGCTGCGAGAGCCAGCGCTGGTTGGCGTATCCCATCGCCAGCACCACGTGGCCTGCGCGGATCGTAGCGCCTGATTCGGTCTTGGCGGTAACGCCCCGTGTACCTGGCGTCAGCGTGTGCAGCACGGTGCGATCGTGAATGTGGCCGCCGCGCTGGCGCACCCGCTTCAGCAATCCATAGGTGAGGCAGTAAGGGTCGACCCGCGCCGCCTGCCGGGTCAGCAATGCACCGCCGGCGTCCACATCGAAGCGCTCCGCCAGCGCCTCCGGGCCCAGCCAGCGGGCGTCCAGGCCAGCGCTGCGGCGTGCCTGGCCCTCGGCCATGAGGCGGGGCACGTCGCGGTGGCGACTGGCCAGGTACAGGCTGTCCATGCGCCGGAAGTCCACGTCCTTCAGGCCACGCGCCACTTCGCCCAGTGCCGGGATCGCCTCGGCACAGGCCCGATAGGCCAGCGTGGCCGCGTCGTGGCCATAGCGCTGGGCCAGTTCCAGCAGATGGGTGTCGATCTCGTACTGCAGCAGCGCGGTGCTGGCGGCGGTGCTGCCCCAGCCGATGTCGCGCTGCTCGATCAGGGCGACCTCGTGACCGTGTCCTGACAGCTCATCGGCGATCAGGGCGCCGGTGATGCCGCCGCCGACCACCAGCACATCGCAGCGCAGGTCGCCCTCCAGCGGGGGAAATGCCTGGATCAGGCCATTGCGTACGGCCCACCAGGGATAGCCACTTTTCAGGTCCATGGTGATGGGTCAGGCGGTGGGATGGCCGGTGTGCGGCGTGTGGATCAGTTCGGACAGATCGAAGCCCTGCAGCCGCGCCGTGGCCAGATAATGGTCCCGCACGGTGGCGTCCAGCTTCGGCTCCCGTGCCAGCAGCCACAGGTAGCGGCGATCGGGGCTGCCAACCAGCGACACGCTGTAGTCCGGAGCGATCTGGATGACCCAGTAGTCGCCCTTGGCGAAGGGCAGCCAGCGCAGGCCCTTGGGCAGGAAGCTCACTTCCAGGCGCGCGCTGTCGTTGTCGACGGGGCAGGCTTCGCCGCTGGCCTCCTCGACCTGGCCGTCCATGCGGCAGCGGTTGTGGACGCTGACGTTGCCGTTGTCGAGCAGGCTGTAGTGCGCCGAGACATCGGTGCAGCCTTCCGGCTCGTGGCGCATGGGCAGGCGCGCGATCTCATACCAGGTGCCCAGGTAGCGGGGCAGCTTGAGGTCGGCGACGGTCTTCAGTGGCAGCTGTTCGGTCATCGGCAGGCGCAGCGGGAACGGGCCTCCACGATGCCGACGGCCTCGCCACGAGCGGGTGAAGCCGGAGCGATGGCGGTGTCCAGAACATTGCGTCGCCGCGGCGTCATTCCCGCTGTCATCGGCGCGGCGGTATCCTGCCGCCAGCGCCGGGTGTTCCGATCCAACCTGAAGTGGAGGTGCCGATGTACCAGGTGATCCTGTTGAAGAGTGAAACCGCGTTCGCGCGCGAGCAATGGCCGCAGGTCGACGATCTGGTGGACTATGAGGGCGTCAGCTACAGCCTGCGCGCCGGTCCGCGCCAGCCGCTGCCGACCGACCACGACTGGCCTCCGGTGGCGGTGTACGCCCCGGACGAAATCACCGAGGAAGAGTTCCAGGACTGGTATGCGCTGCAGCAGCCGACGGTGGAGGAGCTGCGGTTGAAGTACTGAACCGCGGGGGCGGGTGCTGCGGGCGGTGCCGCCCTGGGCATCCGACCTTGACCGGTCGTGCCGTATAGTCGCGCGCAGGCGCGGTGGTCCGCGCGAACCGGTGTGCATCTGGCGTGTCTTCTTTCCTGCAATCGATCCGCACGCGCGGGCCCTGGCTGGGCCTGCTGCTGGGCGCCGCCCTTCTGCTGTCCGCGCCGGTGTTCGCCCAGGATGAGGCGCCTACGCCGAAGCAGCAGCTGGCACAGATTGACAGCACGCTGAAGGAGATCGCGCGCAAGCGCGACGACGCCGAAGCCACCGAAACACTCGGCACGCTTTCAGAGGACGCCTCGAAGGCCAAGCGGGATGCAGAGGCGCTGGAAAAGTCCCTGCAGCCACAGCTGGACCAGCTCAAAGAGCAGCTGGCTCAGCTGGGTGAAGCGCCGCAGGGCACCACCGAGCCCCCCGACCTGGCCGCGCAGCGACGTACGCTCAGCCGCGAGAGCGATGCCCTGGCCGCCTCGGTGGCCCAGGCCAAAGCCATCGCGGTGCGTGCCCAGCAGTTGAGTGCGGACATCGACAAGCAACGTTCCGCGCAGATCAGCGAGGAACTGGGCCGCAAGGTCGATTCACCGCTGTCGCCGTCGCTCTGGCGGCAGGTGGCCGATCAGCTTCCCGATGACATCGCCCGCGTGCGCCCGTTGGCGCAACAGGGGCGTGACACCCTGGCCAAGGCCATCGACACGCACGGCTGGGGCACCCTGCTGCTGGGCCTGGCCGCAGCACTGGTGATGATGTTCCCGCTGCGCCTGTGGCTGCGCGCGCTGGGGCGCCGGTTTGCCGCCTCGGAACGCGCGCCGGACGGCCGCCTGCGCCGTTCCGGCCTGGCCATGTGGCTGCTGCTGGTGGGCACCCTGCTGCCGGGCTATGCGGTGGTGGTGCTGGTGGCTTCGCTGAATGCCATTGGTGGCATCGCCCCGCGCCTGCAGAATGTGGCCGATGGCCTGGTGGCGGCGACCTTCGCTGCGGCCTTCATCGCCGCGCTCAGCGCGTGCCTGCTGATGCCCAGGCGCCCCTCCTGGCGGCTGCTGAACCTGGATGACACCGCCGCGCTGAAGCTGCGCAAGTACGCCTGGGGTGCCGCTGCGCTGGCCTGGCTGAGCAACGTGCTGGTGGCCATCGACCGTGCCACCCGCACCAGCGACGTGACCACGGTGGCACTGGATGGCGTGATTGCGCTGACCTACCTCGGCCTGATCATGGCCATGCTGGTGACCCTGGCACGCCTGCACCGGCGGCAGACGGCCGAAGCCGAAGCGAAGCTGGAAGCGCAGGCCGAGGGTCTCGGCGCACAGCAGCCGGTGCGCCGCAGCAGTTGGTTGGTACTGGCGCGGGTGGCTGGCAACATCGCGGTGGTGGCGGCGATCATCGCCACGCTGCTGGGCTATGTGAACTTCGCCAAGTTCGTGAACCAGCAGTTGATCGGCGGCAGCATCGTGGTGCTGGCAGCCACACTGCTGTTCAAGTTCGTCGATGATTTCTGCACCTGGCTGTTGAACGCCGACAGCAAGGTTGGCCAGACCATCCTGCTCAGCACCGGCCTGAGCGTCTCCAGGCTGGAGCAGGCCGGCGTGCTGCTGTCGGCGGTGCTGCGCACCTTCGTGGTCCTGATCGCGCTGCTGGCACTGGCCGCGCCCTTCGGCAATGTCGGCTCGATCGTGGAGCGCTTCGCGTCGCTGGCCAATGGCATTCCCATCGCCAAGGACCTGACGCTGGAGCCGGGCCGCATCGTACTGGCCATCGGTGTGCTGCTGGCCGGGCTGGGGGTGATGCAGGTGGTGCAGCGCTGGCTGGCCGACACCTACCTGCCCAAGACCGAACTGGATCTGGGCGCGCGCAATTCAATCAGCACCGTCGCCCGCTATCTTGGCATCATCATCGCAGTACTGTGGGCCCTGACGGTGATGGGACTGAACCTGCAGAAGCTGGCGCTGCTGGTCAGTGCGTTGTCGGTGGGTATTGGTTTCGGCCTGCAGGCGATCACCCAGAATTTTGTTTCCGGCCTGATCCTGCTGGCCGAGCGACCGGTGAAGATCGGTGACTGGGTGAAGCTGGGTGACCAGGAAGGCGACATCCGCCGCATCAATGTCCGCTCGACCGAGATCCAGGTGGGCGACAAGTCCACGTTGATCGTGCCCAACTCGGAGCTGATCACCAAGACCATCCGCAACATGACGATGGGCAACAACCAGGGCCGCATCCAGATCCAGTTCGCGGTACCGACCAGCACCGACGTCGCCGGCCTGCGGCAGGCCATGCTGGATGCCTATGGCGCGCACACCAGCGTGCTGCAGACGCCCGCGCCGACGGTATACATCGACGGCATTGCCGGCGGCCAGATCACCATCAACAGCTTCGCCTACGTGGCCAGCCCGCGGCAGGTGTACGGCACCCGCAGCGATCTGTATTTCAGTCTGTTGCAGATCCTGGCGGAGCGGAACATTCCGCTGTCCACGCCAACGGACATCCACATCACCCGCGACCCCCAGGAGTAGGGGATTCCCGGCAGGGCTGCGCCCTGCACCTGCCGAGGCCGGAGCAACAGCAACAGCAACAGCAACAGCAACAGCAACACCAAGCATTCCATGGGATGCTTGGTGGGTCCGGTTGCGGGGGCCGCTGCAAGTACGTCCATGTAAGCTCGGTCGCCGCATCCATGCGGCTCACGCCCCCCGCAACCGGACCCACCCCGCCTTCGACAGATTTCCGCGATCTGCTGGAATTGCTTTTGGGGTCAGATCCGTTTTCTTCCGCAGAAAACGGATCTGACCCCAGATTGCTTTCGATATCTGACAGAAGTGTCGACCAAGGTCGACACCTACCCACACCTGCCGGAAACCGTCAGAGGTGGGGCGGTGTGGGTTGGCAGGACCGTTGGCGCCATGGATGGCGCCATCGAGCCCCCATGGATGGGTTTACGGCGTGTCCTGCCAACCTACACCGCCCCGCCATCCCACGGAATGCACGCTGTTGCTGTTGCCTTTGCTCCAGCTCGTAGCGGGTGCAGGGCGCAGCCCTGCAGAAAACCCTATCCCCGCGGTCGGCTGCGCGAAGGCACCAGCGCGAAGGTATCCACGGCCAGCTTCTCGGCGTGATTCAACCAGGCGCGGATCTCCAGATCGTCCACTTCATGATCCAGTCCGAAGGACACATTGATCTTGCCGTCGGCATCAGGCTGGACCCACTGCTGGGCCAGCACCACCTTGCGCTGCGATGACACGGCCTCGATCCAGAAACCGCGATCCGGGCGCGTGCTTGCCACCAGCTGCAGCATGTACTGGCCGGCGCGGGTGCGGCGGCCCTTCTGGGTGATCATGTGGGCCTGGCGCACGCTCGGGCGTGGTCCCTGGAACGCATCCAGCGGCGCGTCCACCGCGATGCCACCACGCAGGTCGTCGTCGCGGTACAGCTTGATGCCGTTGTCGCGGTTCACCAGCAAGGCGCACCAGTCGCCGTCGGCCGACCCATCCTCGAATGCGGTGCAGCGATCCACATAGGCCAGGGTGTTGTCCGGATCGGCATCGTCGAACTGGCGGGACGTGTTCTCCAGATACACCGACTTCAGGCTCCAGTCCTTGTCGTACTCCAGCAGGACCGGCGGCTGCACGTGCTGCATGCCCACCACCACCTGGTCGTCGTTGTCGATCCTCAGTTCGCGGGTCGGCTCGCCCAGCCACAGCGACCGGGCGAATGCCAGGTACTGCGGGTAATCGCGGCCGCCATCGCGACGCGCCGCGACGCTGGCACTGGGGGCACGCGTTTCGTCCAGCAGCGAGCGGCCGAAGCCCATCGTGCGCAGGCCCGGATCGAGCAGGCCCAGCAGGGTGGCGCCGGAGTCCAGCGTCGAGCCGTTCTCCGCCGCCAGCTGGCGCGGCGCCACGCCATCACCGAGGAACAGCAGCAGGTTCTCGCGCTTCTGCCTGGCCAGCACGTGACTGAGATCGTTGGGCATCGCCAGATGGTCCGAGGCGATCACGATCAGCGTGTCCTTGCCGTACGGACTGGCCTGGATGCGCTGGACCAGCTGCGAGATCAGGCGGTCGGTGCATTTGAGCGCGTTGAGCAGGCCGATGTTGCCGTACTGGCTCTGGTAGCGTTCGCCCTTGCACGACACCGGCAGGTGGCCTGCGGGATGGTGCGTATCCATGGTCAGCGTGGTCAGCATGAACGGTGCGCCGGCGCGCGAGAGCTGCTCGAAGCGCTGGTAGGCGGTGTCCAGCAGCACGTCATCGTGTACGCCCCAAGCAGAGTAGTGAATGCGCCCGATCTTCTTCTGCTGCTTGAACCACGCCAGATCATGTACTTCGTCGAAGCCGTGGCTGGCCAGGAACTGGCCCTTGCCGGCGAACTGGCCGTTGGCGCCGCCCAGATAATGGTTGGTGTAGCCCTGCTGCTTCAGGTAGTCGCCCAGGCACACGGCCTTGGGCAGGAAGCTGCCCATCCGGTCCATGCTGTTCTCATCGCCCTGCGAGGTGGTCAGCGGCACGCCGCACATCGATGCCACCAGCCCGGCGATGGTCCAGCCACTGCCTTCGGCCGATGCCAGGCCGCGCACATCCAACGACCTGGCGGCCAGACGATTGAGATTGGGCATCAACCCGGGAAACACGTTCTCGTCCAGATAAGTGCGTTCAAGACTTTCGCCGTAGATCCAGACGATGTTGCGCGGCCGCTGCAACGGCTGGGTAGGCACCTGGTATTCCGGCGCGATGCGCGCGAAATCAACCGGTCGCAGCTGCTGGTAAAGACGCTGGCCGTCGCGCGCCAGCGGACTGACCATGAGCGTGACCACCCATGCGACGGCGAAGCCGGCGAACCAGGCCGCACCCCGTCCGGGCCGATGCCAGCGGCGGACCCGCGTGGCGAACAGCGGTAGCAGCGAAACCAGGGCCAGCACGATGAAGCCGGCGATGTAGCCCTTGAAGTCGGCGACGCCGGCACCCTCCATGTCCGCACCCAGGTGGTACAGCGTGGCGGCGTTGAGTCCGTCACCGGAGAGCTTGTCGATCAGCCACCACGTGCTGAGCGCCAGCAACAGCAGTGAGAACGAACCGGCCTTCCACCACATCCATTTGTCGGAAGCGAGGAACAGCCAGGCCAGCAGCAACAACGACAGCAGAAGGATCCAGAGCATAGGCGGCTTCGGCAGTGAACGGGGTGGTGCGATGGACGTCGTACCGACGCGTGTCCATCCGACCGGCGCTGCCGCTAGCACGTGTGCATGACAGGCCGATGACCCGATAGTGCATGCACGAACCTGACTGAAATGTTTGTTGATCGACCGCGTGCGGTAACAGCGCGATCAAGTAAAACGGGCGTGAAAACGCGCGTTGGATTGCATTAAGAACCGCATGAATGGGGCACTTCGGAGATGGACGTATGGCGCAGGTGCACATGTCGCGCACCACGCACTGCGCTCATCGATGGCCGCGTTCCTCGCGTGCCCGCGCGCGCCGATCGAACAACAGCGCACTGGTGACGATGCCCAGCCCCAACGCCACGCCGATCAGCATCAGCACCAGCGCGATCGCCGGGTAACCGAACACATGCCAGCCGGTATCGAGCTTCATCATCAGCGATGCGGCGAGAATCAGCGCTGCGCTGATGATGCCCGCCGCCACGCGGTTGGCGATCTTCTGCAGGTTCTCCATCAGCCGTGATTCCTCCAGCCCGGTCACCTTCATCTGCAGGCGGTTCTCGGCCAGCAGGGCCATGATGTCCGACAGCTTGCGCGGCCCATCGCGCAGCAGCTGCTGCAGCTCCATCGCCTCGCTGGCGAGGTTGGCGGCCGACAGCGACTTCTTCAGGCGCGCGCGCATCACATGCTGCAGCTGGCGTTCGACGATGCGGCGCGTGTCCAGTTCGGGCGCGAGCAGGCGGCAGACCGTCTCCAGGTTCAGCAGCGCCTTGCCCAGCAGGCTCAGTTCCGGCGGCGTACGCAATCCACAGGCCGTGGCGATGCGCACCATGTCCAGCACCACGCGTCCCTCGGAGAAGTTGCCGCTGGCGGCATAGCGCGCGATCAACTGGCCGGTCTCGCGCAGGTAACGCTCCTCGTCGAAGGCTTCCAGCCGGGTGCTGATGCTGATCAGATCGTCCGCCACTTCTTCGCCGCGGCCATCGACGGCGGCGAACAGGATCTTCAGCAGGCGCTCGCGCAGCCGCGGTGGCATGTGCGCGACCATGCCCAGATCGAAGATGGCGAGGCGACCATCGGGCATCACCCGCAGGTTGCCCGGATGGGGATCGGCGTGGATCTCGCCATGCACGAAGATCTGGTCCAGGTAGCCCCGGATCAGCGCGGCTGCCAACGGGTCCATCGACTGCTCGGTACGGCGTACGCCGGGTATCGCGTCCACGCGAACGCCGGTGGCCAGCTCCATGGTCAGCACGCGCTGGCTGCTGTAATCCCAGATCGGCTGCGGGACCCACAGGCGCCGGAAGGGCCGCAGATGGCGGCCGAAGCGGGCCAGGTTCTCGGCCTCGGCGTGGTAATCCAGCTCCTGCATCAGGGTCTTGGCGAACTCGTTGAGCCAGTCGCGCAGGCGCACCCGGCGGCCGACCTGGGTCAGGTGATCGGCGGCCAGAGCGAAGCTGCGCAACGCTTCCAGGTCCGAACGCAGCTGCGCGGCGACCTCCGGCTTCTGCACCTTCACCGCGACCTGCCGGCCGTCATGCATCACCGCACGATGGACCTGGGCGATCGAGGCGCAGCCCAGCGGCTCGGGGTCGAAGGCCGCGAACAGCTTGCTCACCGGTGCCCCCAGCTCCTGCTCGACGATGGCATGGATGCGTTCGACCGGAATCTCGGCCACCTTCTCCTGCATGCGCTCCAGTGCCGTGGCGAACTCCACCGGCACCATGTCTGGACGTGTGGACAGCATCTGGCCCAGCTTGACGAACGTCGGCCCCAGCGCTTCCAGGTCACTGACGAACTGCTCGGGATTGCCGTCGGCCGGCACCTCGGCCTGGCTGCCGGCTGCGTCCAGGTTCATGCCGGAGAACACCCCCGAATGACGGTAGCGCATCAGCAGGCGCAGGATCTGGCTGCGTCGGCTCATGCCTTTTACCAGCGGTGGATTGCCAGTGGCGGTGGGCGGATTGTTCAAACGGCACTCCTTGTGGACAACGACCGGTAGTGCCGGGCCATGCCCGGCGGAACGGGATCACCTCGCCAGTCTGGCCGGGGCAGGGTAGGCACGCGGTGAATCCACTTCCTCCCGGGCCGTTGGATCGGTCAGAATCCGTCCATCCTCCCTCCTGGAACCCCCATGGCCGGTGCCAGCCTGTTTGCCCTGCTCGACGATATCGCGACGCTGCTCGATGACGTCTCGATCCTGACCAAGGTGGCCGCGAAGAAGACGGCCGGTGTGCTTGGCGACGACCTGGCGCTGAACGCGCAGCAGGTAACCGGTGTTTCTGCCAACCGTGAACTGCCTGTGGTCTGGGCGGTGGCCAAAGGCTCGCTGCTCAACAAGGTGATCCTGGTTCCGGCCGCGCTGGCGATCAGCGCCCTGGAAGCCTGGCTGCATGGTCGTGGCTGGAACGTGCCGCTGATCGTGCCCTTGATGATGATCGGTGGCGCATTCCTTTGCTTCGAGGGCGTGGAAAAGCTGGCGCACCGTTTCCTGCATTCGGCGGACGAGGACGCCGAGCACCAGGCCGAGCGGCGCAGGGCGCTGGCCGATGCGCAGGTGGACATGGTGGCGTGGGAGAAGGACAAGGTGAAAGGTGCGATCCGTACCGACTTCATCCTCTCTGCCGAGATCATCGTCCTGACACTGGGCGTGGTTGCCGCCGCCTCGTTCTCCCAGCAGGTACTCACCCTGGTGGTGGTCGCATTGGCGATGACGGTGTTCGTCTACGGACTGGTTGCCGGCATCGTCAAGCTGGACGACGCGGGCCTGTACCTCTCGCGCAAGGGCGGAGCGGTCGCAGCGTTCGGACGCGGCCTGGTCGCATCGGCGCCGTGGTTGATGAAGTTCCTGTCGATCGCCGGCACCGTGGCCATGTTTCTGGTCGGCGGCGGCATTCTGGTGCACAACGTGCCGGCGCTTCACCACGCGGTGCAGGCGCTCGGTGGCCAGGGCCAGTGGGGCTGGCTGATCGGCGCGGTTGCCAACATGGTGGTGGGTATCGTCGCTGGCGCCATCGTGCTGGCGGCGGTGACCGGCATCCAGAAGCTGCGCGCGAAATAGCCGCGTCGCCGGACGGGCGGCGGTAGCGCCGGGCCATGCCCGGCGGAGCGCTTCAGCCCGCCTGCACGCGGTTCTTGCCCTGCCGCTTGGCCGCATACAGCGCCTCGTCGGCCCGTCGCAGCAGCGCCTCGCTGTCATCGCCGGGCTGCCATTGCGCCAGTCCGGCACTGAAATGCACCGGCACGCGCCGGTCCTGCACGGTCAGTACCCGATGCGCCAGTGAGCGCTGCAGGCGCTGCACGGTGGCCATGCTGTCCGCACCGGGGGTCTCCGGCAGCACCAGCACGAACTCGTCGCCGCCCAGCCGCGCGATGCCATCGGTGGCGCGCAGCAGCAGCCTGCACACCGCCACCATGTGCTGCAGCAGCGCGTCACCGCCGGCGTGACCATGCGCGTTGTTGGTCTGGTGGAAGTCATCCAGATCGATCACCGCCACGCCCAGCGGTGTGTTGTTGCGTTCGGCGCGCGCCAGCTCGCGCTGCAGCAGTTCGTCCAGGCCCCGGCGGTTCAGTGCCTGGGTCAGCGGATCGATGCGCGCGAGGTCGCCGGCCATGCGCAGTTCCTGTTCCAGCTCGGCGATGCGTTGTTCAGCGCGCTCCACATCCAGCCGTGCGGCGGCCAGGTGGTCGCGTGCCTGCGCGGCCTGCTGCTGCACTTTGCCGGTATCGCGCATCACCTCCTGCAGCAGCTGGTTCAGATCGGCGATGCTGCGCGCCTCGCGAAGCTGCAGTGCGTAGCTGCCGATACGGTCATGGTATTCACCGGTGCTGGTGGCCATGCCATCCATGCGTTCGATGAAATCCCCCATCAGTCCGCGCATCGCCGCCTTGGAGTCGTCGATGCCCTGGCGCAGCAGGCCCTGCCGGTAGATCACCTCGCGCAGCTCGGCACGCGTTCGTTCAACGGCCTCGGCCTGCAGCGGGCCGGACAGCAGTTGCCGCACCGCCGCGATCTGGCCCTGCAGCCAGCTGCGATCGTCCAGCAGTTCGCTCACATTCTCCAGCAGCAGTGCGAACAGCTCCAGCAGCAGCGCCTGCTGTTCCTGCCAGCTGCCGGCACGCACGCCGATCTGATGGCCGAGCTCGCGCACACCCTGCTCGATCGGCTCCAGGGCGCTGCCCGGCTGCCAGTGGCGCAGGCGAAGGGACAGCGCCTGCGCCTGCTCGCGCAGGTCCGGGTCGTGCTGCAGCAGCGCCACTACCGCGCCGCCCAGCAGCAGGCGCAGCTGTTCGGACAGGCGCAGGCTGTCGGGCTGCCCATCCGGTGAATGCTGGTCGATGGTGCGGATGTACTTGTCGATCAGTTGCCGCATCGCCCGCCCGTAGCGTGGCCAGTCGGCGCTGGCCTGCGCGGACTGCAGGCGATCACCCATGTCGCCCAGTTCGCCCGGCAGCGTCGCCATGCCATTGGCGAACGCGGCCAGCAGCGGCTCCGGCGCATCGGCACCGGCAAAGAGCCGTTGCAGGCTTGCGCTGCTGCCGCCCTGCAGGACCACGCGCTCGCCCTCACCCGCGTCGGCAACCGCGCGCACGCGTGCCGGCGGACCGAGGGCGGTGCCGGGGGCGGGGCGCGGGTCGGGGTGGTCCGTCATGGAGCGAATCCTGGGGCTGGCAGGGTCTGGTTCCAGCATATCGGCGCGGCTGCCGATGGCTTGAACGGCTAGGATGGGCGACAGGATGCCGCACGGGAGGTGGTGATGCGCGTGATGTTGCTGGGGGCGACCGGCCTGGTCGGCGGGCTGACCCTGCCCGGGTTGCTGGACGACCCGCGCTGCAGCGCCGTGATCGCGCCCACCCGGCGTCCGCTGGCGTTGACCCATGGGAAGCTGGAGAACCCGGTGCTGGCCTTTGACGCGCTGCCGGCCTCGCCTGAGTGGGCGCGCGTGGACGCGGTCATCTGCGCGCTGGGCAGCACCATCGCCCAGGCCGGCAGCCGCGCGGCCTTCCACCGCATCGACCATGACTATCCGCTGGCGTTCGCCCGCCTCGCACAGGCACAGGGCGCGAAGACCTATGTATTGAATTCCGCCGCCGGTGCCAACCCGCAGTCGTCGATCTTCTACAGCTGGGTGAAGGGTGAGCTGGAGCGTGACCTGCGCGCGCTGGGGTTTGCTTCGCTGACTCTGGTGCGGCCTGGACTGATCGGCGGCGAGCGCACCGAGGTCCGTCGTGGCGAGCGTTTCGCACTGGCGGTGCTCGGTGCCCTGGGGCCGGCACTGCCGCGGGCATGGCGGATCAATCCAGCCGCCAAGATCGCCAAGGCACTGACCGGAGCCGCGCTGGCCCCGCAACCGGGTGAGCACGTGGTGACATCAAGCGCACTGGTCGGCTGATGTCGCGTGCGCTGCGCCTGACCCAGCTGCTGCAGCTGCTGCGCCGCCATCGACGGCCGGTGGCCGGACAGGTGCTGGCCGATGCGCTGGGTATCGGTCTGCGCATGTTGTATCGCGCAAAGGGACGCGCGCAGGGCTCTGACCCGCATAGCGAAGTGGTGTCGGCTACCTGCTGGCGCCTGGCCGTCCCAATTGATTTGCCACCCAGCGACTTTCAGCCATACCCGTTTCGATGTCATCGATCCGGCCATCACGTTCCCGGGGATAGTAGTTGACGGCATCGACGACGACGGTGTCGGGGCCGATCCCGTCGAAGAGATCCTTAGGCAGTTCGGCGATCTTCCACACGGTATGGCGACGAAAACGATCTCGCCGTTACGGGCTGCCTCGGAGACGGTGACCGCCGTGGCGCCGGTTTCGGCGGCAAGCTCGGCAAGCGAATCCGGGCCGCGCGAGTTGGCGACGGACACCTTGTGGCCCAGTTTCGACAGCCGGCGCGTCAGCGAGCCTCCGATCTCCCCGGCTCCTATGATTCCGATATCCATGAGGGAACTCGCATTTCGCTGGTCGGTTTTGACGGAGGTCAGTTTGACTTGCCCGCGACAAGCGCCGGCAGCGTCACGCCTTATCCGCCCAGGCGGAATCAGAGCTTGTAGCCGCCGCTCGCCTCGATCACCTGGGCAGTCACCCAACGACCTTCATCGGAGGCAAGGAAGGCCACGACTGCGGCGATGTCCGAGGTTTCGCCAAAGCGTCCCAGCGCGGTATCGGCTTCGATGGCCTTCACCATGTCGGCGTTTTCGCGGACAGTGGCGTTCATGTCTGTTCGCGTCCAACCCGGCGCCACGGCGTTCACCGTGATTCCGCGCGGCCCCAGTTCCATCGCCAGCGCATGGGTCAGGTTGCTGATGGCCGCCTTGGCCATGGAGTAGATGGGGACGGCCGGCAATGGGCGCGTGGCCAGTCCGGAGGACATATTGATGATCCGACCACCATCGGAGAGACGGCTCAGCGCGGATTGAACGACGAAGAACGGTGCGCGGGCGTGAACCGCGAACATCGTGTTCCAGGCGTCCGGCGTCGCATCGGCAAGACCGCCCCAGCCTGGGTTGCCGGCGTTGTTGACCAGAATGTCGAGCGCCTTGCTGCCCTTCCTTGCAGTGAACTCGTGGTCGAGCGCATCGAACAGTGCCGGGATCGCCGCGGCATCAATCAGGTCGGCGTGAAGTGCGAAGGCGTTGCCGCCCGCTTTCTCGATGGTCGCAACCACTTCTTCCGCGCCTGCGCTGCTTGTGTTGTAGGTGATGGCAACGGTCGCACCGTTGGCCGCAAGCCGCTCGGCAATCGCGCGACCGATGCCGCGCGATCCGCCAGTGACGAGTGCGGTTTTGCCATTGAGGGACTGGGACATGAGATTCTCCTGGGTAAAGCAAAGTGTGATTTCAGTGGCCTGGCGGATCGGATTGCGAGGTGGCTCAGGTGATCCGTTCGCGTGCGATCGGGCCGGGGTTTGCCTCGATGACCGACAGCGCCAGCCGGACAAGACCCTCCGCGTCCCCGGCATATTCATGCTCGGCAATGTGGTGCAGCAGGACGCCGGCCTGCTCCAGTTGCCGGGCGCCTTTGAGGCGGCCGGCGTTGATGGGTTTGAAACCGGCATCAGCGATCAGACCGCGCGTCACCTGCCCGGCCGAAGCGTCGTCGCTGACATAGAAGACGTTGGGCTGCACCGGCGACTTCGACCACGCTGCGGCCTCGAGCAATGGCGATCCCAGCAGATTGAACGCCTTGACGATACGAGCCTTCGGCAAGCGTTGTTGCAGAACCTCGGAGGTCGAGTTGTCGCGCATGAAGTCCAGCTCGTGGAAATGCTGGAACTCAGCGGTGACGCCGAGCGGATTCATGGTGTCGATGACGGTCTTGCCATCGAGCGCGTCGCCCACTTCGCTGACGATCGCGTCGACCCGCGGCCAGTAGACGGAGAACAGAACGGCCTCGCCGAACTCGGCGGCCTTCCGGATCGTGCCGAGCCGGGCCTGATCGCCCAGTTCTGCCAGCAGTGGTGCGATCTTGCGATCCTCGCCGTCCTTCGCAATGACGAGGTCATGACCTGCGGTTGCCCAGGCTCGCGCTAGGCGACTGCCGACATTGCCAGCATTCAAGATTCCTATCTTCATCTGCTTTCGAGCTTCCCGGTAGCGCGTTGAAAGCACTACTCTAGGGATGATTGAAAAATAGATAAATGGCAGACAAAACTACAGACAGTTGTCTTTATGCGCATCAATAAACGATTGGAACGAGGCCACACGAGTGGCAATCATCGGCACGGCGAGAGGCGCCAGTTGCATGGTTCCACTTGTCTGTCGGGCCAGGCGCACCGTATCGGCCAGAGGCTGTGAACGGTCATCGGGCGCCCGCAAGGGCGCCCGATGTAGAGGCTTTACTTCTTGACGGTCGCGGCGCTTGCCTGGGCCATGAAGAGGTCGACGTGGACCTGCGGCATGCCCTCGAACGTGCCGCCGATCGGTGACGGGCGCTTTGCCTCGTTGATCAAGCGCTGAGCATCTTCGCGCGACACGGGCGTGCCGGGCTGCGTGTAGGCGCGCTCGGCTTCTTCGCCCGTCGCTTTCAGATCTACCGTCGGAGCATAGCGCCAGAAGTAGATGGGCGTGCTCGGTTCAATGCGCCAGCTGTCTGCGAGCGAGCCCGCATCGATGGTATCGAAGCCGATGTTGTCGAAGAACTCGGTCACCGCCTGCTTCGCTCCGGCGTCGTCACCTGCGATCGGCAGCGTCGTGCGGCTCGCCGATCCCTTCGGCGTCGCGTTGGCCTTCATGTGGAGCCAGCTGAGGTTGTGAAGGCCCTTGACGACCTTTGCTCCCGGCAAACGCCGCTGGATCAGCCCACTTGAGGTCAGCTCCCCCTTGTCGAGAACGTCGTTGTTGCCGAACGCGGGATAGTAGTTCGTCTGGTCGAGTACGACTTTGCCCGCGAACTTGCCGACGGGCAGCTGCTCGGAGGCGGCGATCGGGATCGAGAGCGTGACGATGTCACCCGCCGCGATGGCCTCCTCGGTGGTGCCGGCGCTCGCCAGCGGACCAAGTTCCTCGATCAGCTCCTTGAGGGTGTCCGCGCCGCGGGAGTTGCTGATCACCACCTTGTAGCCCGCTGCGATCGCGAGGCGCGCAACGGCCTTTCCGACGAGGCCGGAGCCAATGATTCCGATTGTTTGAGTCATCTTCGCATTCCTTCTATGGGAGAACGGCGGGAATCCGCCGACAGGTTTCATGGGACGCACGCCTGAGCGCGCCGCGATGCAAGCAAGTCGTTCGAACGTCAGGGCGGTGAGCGTCTCGATCGCCGTGACGCTCACAACCGCAGCGAGTCAGTGCCGCCGCTGATTTCATTGAGTGCGACGTGTTGCATGAATCGGACTATGGACTTACGCTTTTGATTGATAAACATATGGATAAGTCAAATACTGTTGTCCATGAATACATCAATCGATCTGCCCGAGATGCGCGTCTTCGTGGCGGTTGTGACCGACGGCTCTTTCACGACGGCTGCGGATCGGCTGGGCACCGACAAGGCGCGTATCAGCCGCATCGTCAGTCGCATGGAGAAGAAGCTCGGCGCACAGCTCCTCACCCGCTCGACACGGCGCCTCAGCGTGACCGAGGTCGGGCGCGATTACTTCGAGCGCGCCATGTGCATCCTGACCGCCGCCGAAGCAGCGGAGGCGGCGGTAGCGCAGCAGTCCAGGGAGCCCAAAGGACTGCTCAAGCTCACGGCTGGATCCGAGTTCGGAACGATGATCGTGGACGGATGGATCGCAGCGTTTCTGCGAACGGCCCCGAAAGTGACGGTGGAAGCGGAATACACGAACCGTCTGGTCGATATCATCCATGAAGGCTTCGACGTCGCCATCCGTGTTGGCGCGCTTGAGGATTCGGGGCTCTCGGCGCGCAAACTCGGCGAGGTGTCTTACGGGCTGTATGCGGCCCCTGGCTATCTGAAGCGCGGGCCGGTGCTTTCCGCCGTCGGCGACCTGAAGCGCCACAACCTGATCATGAAGACGACGCGGGGGCGCTCCAATTGGGCCCTGGTAAATGGTGAGAACACCGAGAAGGTCACGGCATCCCCGCGCTGCGCAGTCAACAGCACGATCGCCGCGAAGAACCTCGCGCTTGCAGGACTCGGGATCACGCACTTGCCGCGTTTCATGGCTGAACGCTATGTGGCAGCTGGCACGCTGTCTTGCGTGCTTCCCGGCTGGGCAGAGGTTCCGGCGCCTGTCCACGCCGTATTCGCGTCGAGCCGCTATATGGATCCCAAAGTGCGTAGCTTCGTGGATCTCTGCCTAAGTGCGTTCAAGGAGGGTGGCGGCGCACAGTGAGTGGCAGATCAGATGGCTGGCCCGCATTGCCGCCCACGCTCTCACGATACGCCACCGCGACCGTCGGTGACGGGCCGATGCGTCAGTCCGGTGTCGGCGGCAATGTCATTGGCGGCTTGCGCCAGTTCCCGATTGCGGAGTCGGTGCCTTGCGGGCGGCGTTCTTGGCTGCGCTCGAATCGCTTCCCCAGCGAACCTCTGCTAACCACTCCTGCGCCAAGGCACGGGCCTGTTCGACGGTCAGTTCCCAGTATCAGGGCAGGGCGGGTTTTGCGCCGCTCGCCGGCGTTCGAGCGGTACTGAAACATGAACACCCGGCGGCCTGTCGGGTAATCTTGCGAAGAAGGCCGGGTACCACGGTGTCCCGGAGTTGGACGGTCAGCGCCTGGAGCTTCGCCGCATCACTGCGGATTTGGAGCCTTGGCGTAGTCCAGCGAAGTGCTGAGCTGGGGGCATCGTGAAACAAAAAAACGCCGGGCGATGCCCGGCGCTTCCTTCAATGATGTGCCAACCAACAGTTGGCACCCATCCCATCAGCTGGCCAGGGCCAGGTCGTCCATCATCGCGCGCAGGAAGCGGGCAGCTTCGCCGCCGGTGGCCGCGCGGTGGTCGAAGGTGACCGACAGCGGGATCACCTTGTGCGCTTCCACGCCGCCCATCACCGGGGTCATCTGGTGGCGGGCACGGCCGGCACCGACGATGGCCACGCACGGCGGCACCACGACCGGGGTCGCGTAGCGGCCGGCGAACATGCCGAAGTTGGACAGCGAGATGGTGTAGCCACTCAGTTCCGAGGCCGCGATCGAGCGCGCTTCCACCTGCTCGCGCAGGCGGTTCACGCCTTCGCGGATGCCACGGGCGTCCAGCATGTCGGCGTTGCGCAGGGCCGGCACGAACAGGCCGTCGTCGGTGTCCACGGCGATGCCGATGTCCACCTGCGCGTGCAGGGTGCGGGTCAGCGCTTCGCCATCGAACCAGGCGTTCATCGCCGGCACCTTCTGCGCGGCAACCACGATGGCACGCACCAGGCGGGCGGTGACGTCGTTGCCGGGCAGCCAGGCATGGATGTCGGCGTCGTCGTTGAGCGTGGTCGGTACAACCTTGCTGTGCGCATCGGCCATCACCCGCGCCATGTTGCGGCGCACGCCCTTCAGCGGTTCCGGCTGGCCCTTGGCGACCACGCCCGGCGGCTGCGTGCGCATCGGCTTGCCCGCCGCAGACAAAGGGGTGCGGGTTTCGTTCTGTACCGGCGCAGACACCTGCGCCGGGGCCGGCACGGCATAGGCCGCAGCGGCAGCCGGGGCCGGCGCGGCGCCGAGCTTGGCGGTGCCGTTGGCGGCGGCCTGCTTGACGTCGGCCATGGTCACCGCGCCATCGCTGCCGGTGGCGCGCACGCGGCTCAGGTCCACGCCCAGCTTGCGGGCCATCGCACGCACCGCCGGTACGGCCTTGACGCCACCGACGGCCAGCGCCTGCTCGGTGTGCACGGCATTGGAGCTCTGCATCGCGCCGACCACCGTGCCGGCGTCATCGCGCTCGGCCTTGGCGTCCTCGGCGGCGGCCGGTGCCGGAGTCGGCAGCGGCGGCGGGGTCGGTGCTGCGGCCGCAGCCGGTGCCGGCGCATGGCCGTGGCTGTGGCCGGTGTCCTGGCCATCGGCACGCTGCGGCAGGTTCGGGTCGATCTCGAAGCTGGCCAGCACCGAGCCGGTCGGAATGATGTCGCCGGCCGCACCGGACAGCTTCAGCACCTTGCCGGAGACCGGCGACGGCACTTCCACCACGGCCTTGGCGGTCTCCATCGACACCAGCGGCTCGTCCAGCTTGATCACATCGCCTTCCTTCACGAACCACTCGACGATGGTCGCGTCCGGCAGGCCTTCGCCCAGGTCGGGCAGGTTGAAATTCTTGGTCTGGCTCATTTGCAGTTCTCTTCCAGCAGTTCCAGTTCGCGGGCCGGCAGCCAGCCCGTCGCACCATTGGCGCGCTCGGACCACCACCATCCGCCGTGTTCGTGATGCAGCTTGACCATCTCGCCGCTTTCCACATCCAGCTCGCGGGCGTCGTAATCGCGCAGGGCTTCGGCGCGACCGTCGTCCAGCAGTTGCAGCCAGGCGACGGGCGCCCAGCCGGCGCGTCCATCGCTGGTGCGTACCCAGGCAAACGCCGGCCATTCCTCGTCACGTACGCCTACTTCGACGATCTGGCCGGTGCGGAACCGGAGCGGGTTGGGATACTGGCTGCGGTAAGCCCCAAGGAGGCGGGCCCGCATGTCAGCCTGCCGCCACCGCGCGCTTGACCGCGGTCACGATCCGGTCCACGCTCGGCAGGTACTTCATCTCCAGGCGGAACAGCGGAATGTGCGTGTCGTAGCCGGTAACGCGCTCGACCGGGGCCAGCAGGTCGTACATCGATTCCTCGGCCAGGCGCGCGGCGATTTCCGCACCGAAGCCCGCGGTCTTCGGGGCCTCCTGCACGATCACGCAGCGGCCGGTCTTGGACACCGACTCGGCGATGGTGGCGAAGTCCAGCGGACGCAGCGTGGCCACGTCGATGACTTCGGCACTGATGCCCTCGCCAGCCAGCTTGTCGGCCGCTTCCAGCGCTTCCTTCACCTGCGCACCCCAGGCGACCAGGGTCACGTCGGTGCCGTCGCGCAGCACGAAGCACACGTCCAGCGGCAGGGCTTCGCCGTCGTTGACGACCACTTCCTTGTACTGGCGGTAGATGCGCTTGGGCTCCATGTAGATCACCGGATCGGGATCGCGCATGGCGGCCAGCAGCAGGCCATAGGCGCGCTGCGGGCTGGACGGCAGCACCACGCGCAGGCCCGGCACGTTGGTGAAGATCGATTCGTTGGCTTCGCTGTGGTGTTCCGGCGCACGGATGCCACCGCCCCACGGCACGCGCAGCACCATCGGGCAGTGCAGGCGGCCACGGGTACGGGTGCGCAGGCGCGCGGCGTGGCAGATGATGTGGTCGACCATCGGGTAGACGAAGCCATCGAACTGGGCTTCGGCCACCGGCTTCATGCCCTGCGCGGCCAGGCCGACGGTGAGGCCGGCGATGGTCGTTTCATCCAGCGGGGTGTCGAGGATGCGCTGCGCACCGAAGCGCTGCTGCAGGCCGGCGGTGGCGCGGAACACGCCGCCGTTGACGCCCACGTCCTCGCCCAGCACCAGCACCGACGGGTCGTGTTCCAGCTCCCAGGCCAGCGCCTGGGTGATGGCTTCGATCAGGGTGATGGGGGTAGCGGTCATTGCGATGTCTCCACCGGCGACAGCAGCGCTGTCGGCGGCATTGGCCTGGGAAGCGGAAGCGCCCGTCTTGATGTCATCCATGGCGCTGCTCCAGGGCAATGGCGGCCGCGCGCTGGGCCAGAAGATCCGGCGGCGGATCGGCATACAGGTAGTCGAACATCGCCTCGACCGGCTGCACCGGGGTATTGAGGTACTGGTTCACTTCCTCGTCGACCCTGGCGCCGCACTGCTCCACCCAGGCCTTTTCTTCGTCCTCGCTCCACACGCCCTGGGCGGTGAGGTACTTGCGCAGGCGCAGCATCGGCTCACGGGTCCAGGCATCCTTCACTTCGGCGTCGTCGCGGTAGCGGCGCGCGTCGTCGGCGGTGGTGTGGTCGGACAGGCGGTAGGTCATCAGTTCCAGCACGGTGCCGCCTTCGCCGGCGAGGCCGCGCTCGCGCGCCTGTTCCATCGCCGCCAGCACCGCGATCAGATCGTTGCCGTCCACCTGCAGGCAGTGCAGGCCGCCAGCCAGGCCCTTCTGTGCCAGCGTTTCGGCGCCGGTCTGCGCCGAGCGCGGCACCGAGATGGCCCAGCCGTTGTTGACGATGCACAGGATCAGCGGCAGCTTGTAGGCACCGGCAGAGTTCAGTGCGGCATAGAAGTCGGTCTTCGAGCTGCCGCCATCGCCACACACCGCCACCGCGACCTGCTGCTCGTTGTTGAGCTTGAACTTCAGCGCGGCGCCCGCAGCGTGCAGGCACTGCGTGGAAATCGGCACGCAGAACGGGAAGTCCTTCACCGCATTGCCGGTGAAGTCGTTGCCGCGCTCGTCGCCGCCCCAGTACATCAGCACGTCGTACGGGCGCACGCCACGCATGAACATCGCGCCGTACTCGCGGTAGCTCGGGCCGAGCACGTCGCCTTCGCGCATGCCGGCGCCGATGCCCACGTGCGCCGCCTCGTGACCCAGGCAGGCGGCATAGGTACCCAGCTTGCCGGTGCGCTGCAGGGCGATGGATTTGCTGTCGAACGTGCGTACGTACAGCATCTGCTTGAACAGCGGCACCAGGACGCGCGGATCCTTCAGGGATTCGGGCAGGTCGTCGCGGACGAGCGTGCCGTCCGCATCCAGATACTGCAGGTATTCGATCTTGAATTCAGCGGCAACCGTCATCGCGTACTGCACCTTCGACAGAGAAGTTACAAATGATATGAATCGCCATGTTAAGGAACGCGTACGAAATAGCCTTCCTGCGGCGCAACACGGCGATTCCCCGTTGTACCCCTGCCGGCGGGTGGAGGGCCAATAACAACAACGTATTCAGTCGTTGCTGCATAGCATCAGAATACGCCTCCGGCTGACTGCCCGCGCAACGTCGCAAACGGTTCCACGCGCGGGCCCGCCATTGCCGGGTGATCCACGGCTCACCGCACGGCCCGGTATGGACCCTCCGGCTGCCAGCGCGGCGGCAACGCGCTACCCTTGCCGCCCCCGATCTGGTCCCGCCCATGTCCGTCGACAACAACCAACGCGATCTCGAAGCCGGCATCCACACCGACCTGCACGGCCGGCTGACCTACGGCGGCTACCTGCGGCTGGACCAGCTGCTCAGTGCCCAGCAGCCGCTGTCCAACCCGCCGCACCATGACGAGATGCTCTTCATCATCCAGCACCAGACGTCGGAGCTGTGGTTGAAGCTGCTGGGGCACGAGCTTGGCGCGGCGATCGGCTTCCTGCAGCGCGATGAAGTCTGGCAGTGCCGCAAGGTGCTGGCCCGCAGCAAGCAGGTGCTGCGCCAGCTCACCGAGCAGTGGTCGGTGCTGGAAACCCTGACCCCGTCCGAGTACATGGGCTTCCGCGACGTGCTGGGGCCTTCCTCGGGCTTCCAGTCGCTGCAGTACCGCTACATCGAGTTCCTGCTGGGTAACAAGAACGCGCAGATGCTGCAGGTGTTCGAGCATGATCCGGCCGGGCAGGCGCAGCTGCGCAGCGTGCTGGAGGCGCCCAGCCTGTACGAGGAATTCCTGAAGTACCTGGCCCGCTTCGGCCACGCCGTGCCGGCGATGTACGAGACCCACGACTGGACCCAGCCGCATGTGGCCGACGACGCCCTGCAGCCGGTTTTCGAGCGCATCTACCAGGACACCGACCGCTACTGGCGCGAGTATTCACTGTGCGAGGACCTGGTGGACCTGGAGACGGCCTTCCAGCTCTGGCGGTTCCGCCACATGCGTACGGTGATGCGGGTGATCGGCTTCAAGCGTGGTACCGGAGGCTCGTCCGGGGTCGGCTTCCTGCGCCAGGCGCTGGAGCTGACCTTCTTCCCCGAGCTGTTCCAGGTGCGGACCACGCTGCAGGCCGCGCCCCCGCCGGAGCTGGGCTGATCCCCATTCATCCGGATCCCGGCCGGCGGCTGGATCGTTTCAGATGCAAGTTCAGCGAGCAGGCGGGCACCTGCCTCAAACGGCGTGTATTTGACGTGAACGCCACAAGTCGGTGATCCTCGCGCGTTGCTCCATTGCACATCGGACGTGCTCGTCATCCACCGAACCAGGAATCCCGCATGAGCGTAAACGCCACTGCGAACACCCCGGAGCCGGCGCTGCCGGACTTCAAGACCACGCTGGGCCACCCGCGCCCGCTGTGGATGCTGTTCATGACCGAGTTCTGGGAACGCTTTGCGTTCTACGGCATCCGCTGGGCCTTGGTGCTGTACATCGTCGCCCAGTTCTACAACGGCAACGCCGCCGGCGAGGGCGATGCCAGCCGCATCTACGGTGCCTATCTGGCGCTGGTGTACGCGGCGGCGATCTTCGGCGGCTACGTGGCCGACCGGGTGCTGGGCTACCAGCGCTCGATCCTGACCGGCGCGATCATCATGGCGGCCGGCCTGTTCATGATCTCGCTGCCGGAAGAGCATCTGTTCAAGCTCGGCCTGGCCACGATCATCGTGGGCAACGGCCTGTTCAAGCCGAACATCTCCACCATGGTCGGCAAGCTGTATGGCCTGAAGGACGAGCGCCGCGATTCGGGCTTCACCATCTTCTACATGGGCATCAACATCGGCGCGATGATCGCCCCGGTGCTGACCGAGTACCTGGCCCGCAAGGTGTTCGGCACTTCGGAAATGCCGTCGTACAAGGTCGTGTTCATCGCCTCCGGCGTGGGCATGCTGATCTCGCTGGTGTGGTTCTACATCGGCCGGGCCGGCCTGAAGGGCATCGGCGCACCGCCGGCCGGTGCCGAAGGCTTCGGTCGCATCGTGATGGTGCTGGTGGGCGCGCTGGTGGCCATCCCGGTCGCCTACTTCCTGCTGGCGACCGGCGCCACCGCGCTGGCCTGGATCCTGGGCGTGATGTTCGCTGCGCTGGCCGTGCTGCTGCTGGTCGAAGGCATCCGCGAGGGCAAGGTGCAGCGCGACCGCGTGATCGCCATGCTGATCATCTTCGCGTTCAACGTCATGTTCTGGATGTTCTTCGAACAGGCCGGCAGCTCGTTCACCTTCCTGGCCGAGAACATCGTCAACCGTGACTTCGGCAACTGGACCTTCCCGACCGCGTGGTTCCAGTCGGTGAACTCGGTGGCCATCATCACCCTGGCGCCGCTGATCGCCTGGATCTGGGTGGCCCTGGGTCGCGCCAATCCGTCCATCCCGCGCAAGTTCGGCCTGGGCCTGCTGTTCAACGGCGCGGCCTTCGCCCTGCTGATGTTTGCCCTGTCGCAGATGGTCGTGGACGGCAAGATCCCGTTCTGGACCCTGTTCATGGTCTACGTCATCCAGTCCGTCGGTGAGCTGTGCCTGTCGCCGATCGGCCTGTCGATGGTGACCAAGCTGGCCCCGGTCCGCCTGGTCGGCTTCGGCATGGGTGGCTGGTTCCTGTCCACCGGCATCGGCAACAACCTGTCGGGCATCTTCGCCGGCGCCGTCAGTGGTGAAGGCGGCATGACGATCGATTCGGCACTGAAGGGGTATACCTTCGGCTTCTGGGCCCTGATCGGTTCCGGCGTGGTGCTGTTCCTGATCGCCCCGCTGATCAACAAGCTGATGCACGGCGTCAAGTGATGAGAGGGTAGCTGGCATGCGTAGGAAGCTCGGTGGTGCGATGGGGATGGTCTGTGCGGCGCTGATCGGCGCGTGTTCGCAACCCCCGCCACCCGCCGCCACCGGGCCGACGCAGCCACTGGATACCCGTCCCACCGAGCCACCGGTCGCTGACCCCAGCGAACCGGTGGCCTCGGGCAACACCCCGGTGGCGGCGGATATCGCCGCCATCGCCGGGCTCAGTGCACAGTTCGACCCGGCCCGCGACCCCGCCGACGATCTGGCCACCGCCAAGGTGGAAGCCCAGCGTGGCAAGAAGCGCATCATCCTCGAGGTCGGCAACGCCGGCTGCGACCGCTGTCATGCGCTGGACCAGATCGTGGAGGGGGATGGCGACCTGCGCCGTTTCCGCGATGCCCACTACGTGTGGGTGAAGGTCAATGAGAGCGACGAGAAGCCCAACAGCGCTTTCCTCGGCCAGTTCCCGGAGATGGGCCGCGACTACCCCTACCTGCTGGTGCTCGATGCCGACGGCACCCTGCTGGCACCGCAGGCAACGGCGGCAATGCGCAGGGGCGAGACCTACCTGCCGGCGCAGGTGATGGCCTTCCTCAAGCAGTGGGCGCCTGATCGGTAGCGCCGGGCCATGCCCGGCGGATGCGCGCGCCGTCACATTCCCAGCATCGCCGCCTCAATTTCATCGCACGCACGCCGTTACCGGCAAGGCTCCCGGTCGACCCGACGTCGACGCACCCTACCGGAACGCCCATGCACAGCGACCACGCCGAACGATTGCCCGATCCTGCCAGCAGCCTGGGCGAGGGTGGTGCTGGCGAGGGCGTGACCCTGCCGGCACAGGACGCACTGCTGGATGACGTCGGCATCGGCGACAGTGCCCCCGAAGCGGCCCCGCCGCACCATCGCCTGCCGCAGATCGCACTGCCTGACAACGTCGTGCTGAAGGGCGCGGTGCAGACGCTGGTGGAACAGAAATCGCGACTCGATGCGCTGGCGTCGCAGGGCCAGCTGGCCGGCCTGCTGCCGCCGGAATGGCAGGGCAACGGCGTACGCGCCATCGAGCTGTCCACCTTCATCCAGGGCGTGCTGCCGTTCCTGCAGCCGGGAGAACGTGGCGAGACCGCGGCCGCACGCCTGCCGGTGCGTCATGTGCTGGGCGACGACAGCCGTTGGGGCCTGCCGGATGTGGCCGAACCGAAGTCGCTGGCGTGGTACCTGGCCAGTGACGAACGCGCCACTGCCGGCGGCAGGGACGTGGCCGAAGCCTTTCTGGTCGGGGCACTGGGCGTGGCGTGGATGCAGGAGGGGCGCAGCCGCCCGGGCTTCCTGCGTGCGGTGGGGCAGGACAGCCTGGCCGCGCGGGTGACCATGCTGGGCTATCCGGCGGCCACCGAGCTGGCGCTGTACAGCGTGGTCGCGCATGGCCAGTCGCAGGTCTGGTGCGTGCATGGTCGCCGTCGCATGCGTCCACTGGTCGCACCGTGGCTGAGCGTGCCGCTGTTGACGGCCTACGGCGTGCCCGCACCGGTGCCATGGCCGTCCGCTTTCCCGCCCGTGGACGCCGTTGCCGAGGCGCTGGCGACCGCGCGCCAGGGACGCGCGCTGCCCGAGGTGGATCTGGGCAAGGTGGTGGCGAAGATGGCCGAAGACGCAGCCGGCGAAGCATGGCAACCGGTCAGCCTGCTGCAGCTCAACACGTGGTCGCCGCGCTGGCATTTCTTCCTCGGCACCTTCGTCGGCGTGCCGTCGCTGCTGCTGGTGGCTGCCGCGCTGGCCCTGCCGGGTGCGGTCGAAGCGGCCACGGTTGCCGCGTCGCTGGGCTTTGCCGGTGGCGCGATCGGTGCACTCGCAGTGCCGTGGATCCATGCGCGGCGCAAGCACCTGAGCTGAATCGTGCTGTCCCGAGACCGGCGCCGAGCCCCGGCGGCATGCCTCAGACGCCTTCGCCCATCCGCTCCAGGCCATCGCCCGCCAGGCGCAGGATCAGCCTTTCCAGCAGCTGTTCCTCCTCCTCGCTCAGCACCGACATCAGCTTGCGGGTAATCTCGATCACCAGCGGGGCGATGGTCTCGTACACCTCGAAGCCCGCTGCCGACAGGGCCAGGACCGAGCGGCGACGGTCGTCGCCATGGGTCTCGCGCTTGATGAAGCCACGCTCGAGCAGGCGCGCCACCGCGCGGCTGACCGCCACCTTGTCCATCGCCGTGCGGTCGGAGACCTCGCTGGCCGACGACCCGGGATACAGCGCCAGGATGGTGATGACCCGCCATTCCGGAATGGCCAGACCGTAGCGATCACCGTACAGCTTGGCGATGTTGCCGCTGACCCGGTTGGACAGCACGCTCAGCCGGTAGGGCAGGAACTGTTCCAGGTCGAGCAGGACGTGCGATGCACGCAGGCGTGTCGAAGCGGGATCGGCGGGGCTCATGTTGCGGTGCACCTTGCTGGTGGTTTCAAGTGTAACTATAAGGGTTGGGTCCAGACCCTGCATTCTCGCCGGGTCGTTACCTGCCCGCACCTGGTTTGTACCGATGCGGTACCGATTCGGAGCCCCGCCATGAATACCGCAGTCCAGCCCTCCTCGCATCCCAATCCGGGCATGCAGGTCACCACCTTCGAGAACCCGATGGGCATCGATGGTTTCGAGTTCGTCGAGTTTGCTGCCCCGGCCGGCCGCGGCCAGGAGCTGCACGACTACTTCCGCAGGATGGGTTTCACGGCGGTGCTTAGGCACAAGCAGCGTCCGATTACCGTCTATCGCCAGGGCGACGTCAACTTCCTGGTCAACGAAGACCCGGATTCGTTCGCTGCCGACTTCGCCGAAAAGCATGGTCCGTGCGCCTGCGGCTTCGCCATCCGCTTCAAGAAGCCGGGCCAGGAGGTCTACCAGACCGCGCTGGGCAACGGTGCCGAGGCCATCGGCTTCAAGCCGGACAGCAAGGCGGTCGGCGCGCCGGTCATCAAGGGCATCGGTGACTGCATGCTGTACCTGGTCGACCGCTATGGCAGCGCCGGCAGCATCTACGACGGCGACTACGAGCCGATCGCCGGCGTCGATCAGCATCCGGTGGGCTTCGGCCTGACCTTCATCGACCACCTGACCCACAACCTGTACTTCGGCAACATGCAGCAGTGGTCGGACTACTACGAGCGGCTGTTCAACTTCCGCGAGATCCGCTACTTCGACATCAAGGGCCTGAAGACCGGCCTGGTGTCCAAGGCCATGACCGCGCCGGACGGCATCGTGCGCATTCCGCTCAACGAATCGTCCGATCCGAAGAGCCAGATCAACGAATACCTGGATGCCTACAAGGGCGAGGGCATCCAGCACATCGCCTGCTTCACCGAGAACATCTACGAGACCGTCGAGGCGATGCGTGCGCAGGGTGTGGATTTCCTCGACACACCGGACACCTACTTCGACGTGATCGACCAGCGCGTGCCGAACCATGGCGAGGACGTGCCGCGCCTGGCGAAGAACAAGATCCTGATCGACGCCGATCCGGAAACCCACCAGCGCAAGCTGCTGCAGATCTTCACCCAGAACTGCATCGGCCCGATCTTCTTCGAGATCATCCAGCGCAAGGGCAATGAAGGTTTCGGCGAAGGCAACTTCACTGCGCTGTTCGAGAGCATCGAGCGCGACCAGATCCGCCGCGGCGTGCTGTAACGTTTCAGACCTGCACCCTCAGCGGTAGCGCCGGGCCATGCCCGGCGGCTTTCCGTTCCGGCCTTGCCGTTCCAGGAGCCCCCATGTCCACCTCCATCACCGCCCGTGGCTACCAGTCCGGTTTCGGCAACGAATTCGCCACCGAAGCCGTGGCCGGCGCGCTGCCGGTCGGGCAGAACTCGCCGCAGAAGGTGGCCCATGGCCTGTATGCCGAGCAGCTGTCCGGCACCGCCTTCACCGCGCCGCGCGGCAGCAACCGGCGCAGCTGGCTGTACCGGATCCGCCCGGCGGTGACCCACGGTGAGTTCACCCCGTTCGCGCAATCGCGCCTGCAGTGCGATTTCGGCTCGCAGCCGGCCTCGCCGAACCAGCTGCGCTGGAGCCCGCTGCCGCTGCCGGAACTGCCCACCGACTTCGTCGAAGGGCTGTACACCATGGGCGGCAATGGTTCGCCGGATGCCCACGCCGGCGTCGGCATTCATCTGTATGCCGCGAACCGGGACATGGTTGGCCGCTACTTCTACGATGCCGACGGCGAACTGCTGATCGTGCCCCAGCTGGGTGGCCTGCGCCTGCTGACCGAGCTGGGCGTGATCGAGATCGAACCGCAGCAGATCGCGGTGATTCCGCGTGGCGTGCGCTTCCGCGTCGAGCTGCCTGATGGCCCGAGCCGGGGCTACATCTGCGAGAACTACGGCGCCCTGCTGAAGCTGCCCGATCTGGGGCCGATCGGCGCCAACGGCCTGGCCAATCCGCGCGACTTTGAAACCCCGCATGCGGCCTTCGAGGACCTTGACGGTGAGTTCGAACTGATCGCCAAGTTCGAAGGACGCCTGTGGCGCGCGCCGATCGACCATTCGCCGCTGGACGTGGTCGCCTGGCACGGCAATTACGCGCCGTACCGCTACGATCTGCGCCGCTTCAACACCCTCGGTTCGATCAGCTACGACCACCCGGACCCGTCGATCTTCCTGGTACTGCATTCGCCCAGCGACACAGCAGGGACCAGCAACATGGATTTCGCCATCTTCCCGCCGCGCTGGCTGGTGGCGCAGAACACCTTCCGGCCACCGTGGTTCCACCGCAACATCGCCAGCGAGTTCATGGGCCTGGTGCACGGTGCCTACGATGCCAAGGCCGAAGGCTTCGTGCCGGGCGGCGCCTCCCTGCACAACTGCATGAGCGGCCACGGACCGGATGCACCGACCTTCGACAGGGCCTCCAGTGCCGATCTGTCCAGGCCCGACGTGGTCAAGGACACCATGGCCTTCATGTTCGAGACCCGCGCGGTGATCCGCCCGACCGCCCAGGCGCTTGATGCCGGGCACCGGCAGGCCGATTACCAGCAGTGCTGGGCAGGGCTGCGCAACAACTTCCGATGAGCCTCATGCGGCATCGGTGAAGGCGTCGCAGTGCTCCAGCGGCAGAACTTCCAGCAGCCGCTGCCGTACGCGTTCGCAGTAGCCTTCGGAGGTCAGCGCGGGCAGTACCTGCAACGCCGAGTGCAGCACCTGCAGCACATCGGTCTGCGCACGTGCCTGCTGCAGGTCGCGGAACAGCGCCGCTGCCTGCGGATGCCGCTGCATCTCCAGGATGCCCAGCAGATAGATCCGTGAGGCGACCAGCGAGCGGCGCCGTTCGATCGGCGTGGCCGCAGGCGCGGGTGCCTGCGGCCGGGCAGGTGTGCGCCCGGATGCCGCCGCCGCGGGAGGCGGGGCGTCGGTTTCCAGATAGCCGGCATGGATCAGCTGGATCAGCATGGCCGGCGTCTCCTGGCCCATCAGCCCGCTCAGCTCGGTGACGCTGCGCTGGCCATCGCACAGGATGAGCAGCCGGCGCTGGCGCATGTCCAGCGGCGCGCGGTGCGCCTGCAGCGCGGTTCGGGCGAGATCGGTCTTGCGCGGTTGCATGGATGGGACAGCCAGGACGGTGCACGCCGAGCCTGAACGAAGGCGATGAAACAGCGATGACAATGCAGCGCCTGCACGCGGCCTGCGGTAGCGTCCGCCCATCCCTCCTGGAGCGATACCGATGAAGCTGCTGCCATTGGCTGGCCTGATGCTGCTGTCCCTGACCGCCTGTGGCGGTGGTTCGGACAAACAGGGAGCGGCCGGCAGCGGCAGCGACTCGCCGGCCGAGACCGCCAGTGCCACCGGCCCGGCGCAATCGGCCGATCCGGACCTGGCGTCACGGCCGGCCAACGATGCCCGCGCCGACAGCCCCGCGCGCCTGGACGGTTTCGGCGGGGTGGCGCTGGGTGCGGGCATCGCCGAGGTGCGCAGCGGCTTCGGCGCGCCGCTGCAGGGGCTGGGCAGCGATGCGGCAGGCAGGCCATTGCCGGCCGACGACGGCAACGAGGACTGCTATTTCCTGCGTCCGCAGCAGGCCGATGACCCACGCCTGATGATCGAAGGCCGCAAGCTGGTCCGCTATGACGTGCGCAGCGCCGCCATCACCGCGCCGGGCGGCGGCAGGGTCGGCATGACCCTGGGCGAGTTGCAGGTGCTGTATCCGGAGCGTGCCGATGTCGGTCCCGACAAGTACGACGACAAGGCCCAGCACCTGCGCGTGCGTCCGGCGCAGGAAGGTGCGGCGGTGATCGATTTCGCCCTGGGGCCCGACGGCCGGGTCAGCGCGTGGCGGGTCGGCCAGACCCCGCAGGTCGATTACACCGAAGGTTGTGGCTGATCCTTGATGCAGCGCCCAGCCTCGCGGCCGGGCCAAGCGTAGAATCGCGCGACGACCGCTGGGGGAGTGCTCGATGATCGCCATTGCCATCGCCTGGTTTCTGCTTGGCCTGCTGCTGCTGGGGCTCGGCGGAGACTCCATCGTCAAGGCCGTTTCCGGCCTGGCCCAGCGCTTCGGTGCCCGCCCGTTCACGGCGGGTCTGCTGCTGCTCGGCGTGGCGACGTCGATGCCGGAGCTGGTGGTCAACGCCCGCGCGCTGGCCGTGGGCCAGCCGGAACTGGCGCTGGGCAACGCGGTGGGCAGCAGCATCGCCAACCTGGGCCTGACCCTGGCGATCGCGGCGATCGCGGCCCCGTTGCTGCTGCGCGCGCGCCTGCAGGCCGTGCTCTGGTGGTCGCTGCTGGGGGCCGGCGTTCTGTTGATCCTGTTCGGGCTGGATGGCCGCCTCGCGCGCTGGGAAGGTGTCGTGCTGCTGGCCGGCTTCGTCGTCATGCAGGCCGTGCTGATGCGCCGTGGCCGCAGTGAGACCGCCGATGTGCAGGCGGCCATCGCACGATCGGCGCTGAGCCGCACCAGCCTGCCGTTGAATATGCTGCGTGTGCTGGTGGCCGTGGTGGCCCTTTACTGGGGGGCGCGGCTGGTCGTTGGCGCGGCGGCCGACTTCGGCGTCGCACTTGGATGGACGCCGCTGCTGGTCGGCCTGCTGCCGCTTGCGATCGGCACGGCCTTGCCGGAGGTGGCCACCGCCATCGCCGCCGCGCGGCGTGGCCATGGCGACATGGTGCTGGGCCACGTGCTCGGCTCCAGCGCGGTCAATCTGCTGCTGGTGATCGGCGCGATGGCGGCGCTGCAGCCGCTGGCCCTGCCGGCATCGTTCGTGCGCCTGGAACTGCCCGCGCTGCTGGCTTTTGCCCTGGTGCTGTATCCGATGCTGCGTGGCGACCTGAAGATCAGCCGTGGCGAAGGCGTGATCCTGCTGGTGGCGTTCGTCGGCTGGTTCGTATTGGAACTGCTGCTGGTGGGTGCACCGGCACTGTAGCGCCGAGCCCATGCACGGCTCGGCAGCAGATCCCCGCCCTGAGTGGATGCGGGGAGTCGTGTGATCAGCGTGTCGGGCTCTGCTCTTCTTTCCGCGCCGGCTCCGGCGGCGGCAGCTGCTCTTCGGCAGCCCGTTCGTTGCCTGGCAGGGTAGGACGGGTTTCCATCAGCAGCGACAACGCGGCCTTGGCCATCATGTGCGCGCTGATCGGCGCGGTGATGAACAGGAAGACGGTGATCAGCAGCTCGCGCGGCTGCGGATCCTGGCCGAGGAAGATGTGGTAGCAGACCGAACACACCAGCACGCAGCCCACGCCCAGCGTGCTGGCCTTGGTCGGCGCATGCAGCCGCTTGAAGAAGGTCGACAGCTTCACCAGGCCCAGCGCACCGACCAGGATGAAGAAGCAGCCGAACAGCAGCAGGACCGACAGGCCGATCTGGATCGCGGTGATCATTCGACGATGTCCCGGCGCAGCACGAACTTGCTCAGCACCACGGTGCTGCCGAAGCCGAGCATGGCGATCACCAGTGCGGCCTCGAAGTAGATCGGCGAGTTGAGGTACATGCCGAACAGCATCAGTTCGGCGATGGCAGTCACTGAAAGTGTGTCCAGGGCGAGGATGCGGTCAGGCACGCTCGGGCCGCGCAGCAGGCGCCAGGTCGCCAGCAGCATGGCCAGTCCGACCACGTGCATGCATACCACCAGGGTGGTCTGGATGACTTCAAAACCGGTCATGGGAAGATCTCCATCAACGGGGCTTCGTAACGTTGCTTGATCGTGTCGATCAGCGCCTGTGGATCCTCCAGGTGCAGCACGTGCACCAGCAGGAACCTGCGGTCGTCGCTGAGTGCCGCCGACACCGTACCCGGGGTCAGGGTGATCATGCTGGTCAGCGCGGCGATGCCGTGGATGTTGGCGATGTCCAGCGGCAGCCAGATGAAGCCCGGATGGATGTTCTTCTCCGGGCCGAGTACCTGCAGGGCCACCCGGATGTTGGACATCAGGATGTCCCACAGGGTGACGCACAGCAGCTTCGGTACCGGGCGCAACGTACCGATGCGGGCGAACTCGCGATCCAGGCGCGCGGCGAACAGCGGCACGACCACGCCCAGCACAAGGCCCAGCAGGATCTGGCCAAGGTTGAAGCTGTCGGACATCAGCAGCCAGAACGCCACCACCATCATGCTCAGTGCGGGCGACGGTACCAGGCGGCGGAACAGGGGGCGTTGCGCGGTCATGGCTGGCGGATCTCCGGTGTGGTCGCGCGCAACTGTTGCACGTACTCGCCCGGCTGCAGCAGCTGGGCGGCGGTGGCGTCGGTATGGCGCATCAGCGGGGCGGCGGCCAGGGTCATGCCGATGCCGTAGGCCAGCAGGATGCAGGCAGCGAACAGCTCGACCCTGCGCAGCTTGGCCTTGCGGGGCGGCGGCGCGTCCGGCTCGGGCAGCGGCACGCGCCAGAACAGGCGGATGCCCCCTCGGGTCAGCCCCATGATGACCAGCAGGCTGCTGACCAGCACGGCCGTCCATACCGCGCCGGTGTACTGCGCCGGCATCCCGGCCAGCAGGGCGGCCTTGGCCAGGAAGCCCGACAGCGGCGGAAGTCCGGCGACCGACACGGCGCCGATCAGGAACAGTACCGCTGGCGTTTCCTTGCCCGGCATCGGTGCGATCACTTCCTTGCGGTCGCTGGCACCGCCGCGCCGGCGCCGGATCAGGTCGGCCACCAGGAACAGCGCGGCAGCGACGAAACTGCTGTGTGGCAGATAGTACAGACCGGCGGAGAGCACCTTCGGCGTGCCCACCGCGAAGGCAATGAACAGGGTCGCGGCCGAGACGATCACCAGGTAGGAGATCAGCACGCGCAGGCGCGCGGCGGCCAACGCGCCCAGGCCGCCCAGTACCAGCGTGGCCACGCCGGCCCACAGCAGCCAGTCGCGTCCGTACCCGGCCATCGCGCCGGCGTCCTCGCCGAACCACAGCATCTGCACGCGCAGCACGGCGTACAGGCCGACCTTGGTCATGATCGCAAACAGCGCAGCGACCGCAGCAGGTGCGCGCGCGTACGATTCGGGCAGCCAAAGGTACAGCGGCATCAGGGCGGCCTTGGCGCAGAACACCAGCAGCAGCAGGCCCATCGTGGCCTTCACCAGGGTCAGCTGTGCCGGCGGAACCTCGGCGATGCGCTGCGACAGCTCCGCCATGTTCAACGAGCCGAGCGAGGCGTACAGCAGGCCGAGTGCGATCAGGAACAGCGTCGATGCGGTGACATTGAACACCACGTAGTGCAGGCCGATGCGCATGCGCAGGCCACGGCCGCCGCTCAGCAGCAGGCCGTAGGAAGCGATCAGCATCACCTCGAAGAACACGAACAGGTTGAAGATGTCGCCGGTGAGGAACGCACCGTTGAGGCCGACCAGCTGGAACTGGAACAGCGCATGGAAGTGCGGCGCGCGCCGGTCCCAGCCCGAGCAGGCATGCAGCAGGCAGGGGATGGCCAGCAGCAGGGTGGTCAGCAGCATCCACGCCGACAGCCGGTCGGCCACCAGCGCGATGCCCAGGCGCGAGGGCCAGTCACCCAGCAGGTAGACGCGGATGTCACCGCCCGCCGTATCGGCGAACAGCAGCCCGACCACCACGGCCAGGGCCGCCAGTGCCGTCCAGGCCACGGTCCGCTGTACCTTCGGACCATAGCGGCGATGCTCGACGAACAGTGACAGTGCGGCGCCGAGCAGGGGAACCAGGATCGGCAGGATCACCAGATGGTTCATGCGCGGTCCTCGCCCTGGCGCGGCGGCGCATCGTCATCGGGCTCGTGCGCGTCCACGTGGTCGCTGTGGTTGTCGCTGCGGCTGCGCATGGCCAGCACGATGCTCACTGCAGTCATCGCGAAGGCGATCACGATGGCCGTCAGTACCAGCGCCTGTGGCAACGGGTCGGTGTAGTTGCCCAGGTGGCTTTCGACGCCTTCCTGCAGTACCGGTGCCTTGCCCTGCACCAGGCGCCCACCGGCAAAGATCAGCAGGTTGGTGGCGTAGGACAGGAAGGTCATGCCAAGGATCACGTCGAAGCTGCGCGCCCGCAGCAGCAGGTACACGCCGATGGCGGTCAGCACGCCGATCGCGGTGGCCAGGGCCAGTTCCATCAGTGCATCTCCCCGGTGCGGGCCGAACGGCGTTGCAGATCGATCTCGCCCTTGCGGGCGGTGCGGGTTCGAGAGGGCTTGACCGTGCCCATCATCGACAGCATCAGCATGGCGCCACCGAACACCACCAGGTACACGCCGATGTCGAAGCCGATCGCGCTGGCCAGCGGCACGTCGCCGATCAGCGGCAGGTGCAGGTCGAGGTGCCCGCTGGTCAGGAACGGCACGCCGAACAGCATCGAAGCACTGCCACTGAGCAGGGCGATCAGCAGGCCGGTACCGATGCACCGGATGTAGTCGAAGCCGAAGCGCGACTCCACCGATGCCGTACCCTGGATCACGTACTGGATCAGCAGCGGCACCGCCAGTACCAGGCCGGCGATGAACCCGCCGCCCGGGGCGTTGTGACCGCGCAGGAACAGGAAGATGGAGACCGTCAGCGTCAGCGGGAACATGATCTGCGCCAGGTCGGCCGGTACCGGCAGCTTGATCGGCGGCCCGGGCATGATCTGCTCCGGGGCCATCCGCGTGCGGCGCAGCAGCGCGTGCACCACCAGCGCGGCGATGCCGAACACGGTGATCTCGCCGAAGGTATCAAAGCCGCGGAAGTCGACCAGGATCACGTTGACCACGTTCTGGCCATACGCTTCGGGCAGGGCACGCGCCACCAGCTCACCGGCCATGGTGTTCGGCGGCAGGGTCATCGCGGTATAGGCCAGCGCGCCGAGACCGGAACCGGCGATGACCGCGATCAGCGCGTCGCGGCGCTTGCGCCAGCGCGGCCGCTCCGGTCCGGACTGCGCGGGCAGATAGTTCATCCCCAGCAGCATCAGGACCAGGGTCACCATCTCCACCAGCAGCTGGGTCAGTGCCAGATCCGGTGCCGACAGGAACACGAAGGTCAGCGCCACCATCAGGCCGACGCCGCCCACCAGCAGCACCGCCAGCAGGCGCTGCTTGTACACGCGCAGCGTGGCGATCGCGCAGCCCATCATCACCAGCCACAACGCCCAGCCCAGCAGTGGAATCGGCTGCGGCGCGGTCCAGTTCGGGGACGCCGGATTCGCCACGAACGGCGCGGCGGCCACCACGATCGCGACCAGCACCAGGCCCAGCAGCATCCGCTGCAGGCTGCCGTTGGCAATGCCGTTGGTCAGGCGCATGGCCAGTGCGGAAACCGCATCCAGCTGCGCATGGAACACGTTGCGGCCGGTGGTGGTATTGGTCACGGCATGCAGGTTGATCAGCTTGCGCAGGCCGAAGTACAGGGCGATACCGCCCACCACGCCGATCGCGCTCATCGCCAGCGGCAGGTTGAAGCCATGCCATACCGACAGGCTGTACTCGGGCATGGCGCTGCCGAGGATGGAGGCGGCAGCGGCATGCAGGACCGGCGCCACCGTCAGCGCGGGCGCGATGCCGACTGCCACGCAGACCACCACCAGCAGTTCCACCGGTACCTTCATCCAGCGCGGCGGTTCATGGGGAACGCGGTCCAGCCCGTGCGGGCCGGGGCCGAAGAAGGTGTCGTGCACGAAGCGCAGGCTGTAGGCCACGCCGAACACGCCGGCCAGCAACGCCGCGATCGACACCGCCATGCGCATGGTCTCGGTGCCGCCGGCGCTGATCGCCTCGGCGAACAGCATTTCCTTGGACAGGAAGCCGTTGAGCAGCGGAATGCCGGCCATGGCCAGCGAGGCGATGATCGCCAGTGCGCTGGTGAAGGGCATCAGTTTCCGCAGTCCGCCCAGCTTGCGCATGTCGCGGGTGCCGGTCTCATGGTCGATGATGCCGGCGGCCATGAACAGCGAGGCCTTGAAGGTGGCGTGGTTGAGGATGTGGAACACGCCGGCGACCACCGCCATCGGCGTGGACAGGCCGAACAGCAGGGTGATCAGGCCCAGGTGGGAGATCGTCGAATACGCCAGCAGCCCTTTCAGGTCGTGCTGGAAGATCGCGTTCCAGGCGCCGATCAGCAGGGTGAGCGCGCCGATGCCGCTCACCGTATAGAAGAACAGGTCGCTGCCGGCCAGTGCCGGATGCAGGCGCGCCAGCAGGAACACGCCTGCTTTGACCATGGTGGCCGAGTGCAGGTAGGCCGAGACCGGTGTCGGCGCCGCCATCGCATGCGGCAACCAGAAATGGAACGGGAACTGCGCGCTCTTGGTGAAGATGCCGGCCAGCACCAGGAACAGGGCATAGGGATACAGCGCGCTGGCGCGGATCTGTTCACCGGCCGCCAGCACCACATCCAGGTCGAAGCTGCCGACGATGCGCCCGATCAGCAGCACGCCACCGAGCAGGGCCAGCCCGCCGCCGCCGGTGATCACCAGCGCCATGCGTGCGCCCTCGCGCGCGTCCTGGCGATGCGACCAGAAGCCGATCAGCAGGAACGAGCTGATGCTGGTCATTTCCCAGAAGATCATCAGCAACAGCAGGTTGCCCGACAGCACCATGCCGAGCATGGCGCCCATGAACAGCAGCAGGTAGCAGTAGAAGCGGTGGGCGTTGTCCTGCGCACTGAGGTAGTACCGCGCGTACAGCACCACCAGCGCGCCGATGCCCAGCACCAGGCCGGCAAACATCCAGGCCAGGCCGTCCAGCCGCAGATGGAAGTCCAGGCCGATCTGCGGCAGCCAGGGCAGCAGGGTGCGGACGATCTGGCCGTCGAGCACCGCCGGGGTGAGCCAGCCGAGAATGGCCAAGCCGCCCAACGGCGCCAGCGCCGCCAGCCAGGCAGCAGTCGAGCGCGAACTACGGGGGAAGGCCGCAACAGCCGCTGCCATCAGGAACGGCAGGGCCAGCAGCAGAGGCAGGCTGGGGAGCATGCAGGGAATCCATGATTCACGAGCAGGTCAGTGAGGATAACAGGCTGCGAAATGTCGCCGAAAGCCATCGAACGGCGATCAATTGCCTGTAACGTTCGCTGATTCATTTTTTTTGCAGTGCAGCATCTACTCCGCGGTGCCGGCCAGGGGCCGCACCCTACGCCCGCGCACGGCGACCGCAGGCCCTGTCGCACAGGGGCTGCCGCTGCGACAGGCGCTCAGGCAAAGGGCTGAGCGTGCAGGCTGGCAGGCCGGCAGTGGACCGCAGGTGAGGAAGCCCGCCCGTTCAGGAAGCGAGGGTGACGCTCGCCCGGAGGCGTGTCAGTAACGCCAGTCGAGCCTGCGATAGAGCTTGGCCATCACCCAGGCCGGGCCGATCAGCAGGTAAGTCAGGTCGGTCAGGAAGCTGGGCTTGCGGCCCTCGAACTTGTGCCCGATGAACTGCGCGATCCAGGCCACGACGAACACCGTCACCGCCAGCCAGAACAGGTTGTGCAGGCCGATCTCGGCCTCCAGCAGGCGGCACAGGCAGCCGAACACGAAGAACTGGATGAGCATGCCGATGCCCAGCGGACGCGACAGCTTGTTGTAGAAGCACCAAGCACTGAACATCGCGAACGCCGACCAGATGCCGTACTGGAACCAGGTGATCAGGGGGGGCAGGCACCACAGCAGGGCCACGGCCGACCACAGGATGGCCGGTACCGCGACCACGTGGATGCGCTGGTTGATCGTATTGCGGTGATCGTCGGAGTAGCTGGCGAAGTAGCGGTCGATCGGCCGCGCGAGCTCGGTGGTGGTCTGCATGCTTCTTCGCTTCCTCCGGTGAGGCCGACAGCATACTCCCGGGCGCCTTCGCACAGCGCCACCCTGGGCGCTGCCGGGCAGGACGCCCCCGGTCGCCGCGACCGGGGGCGCAGGGGATCAGTCGACGCTGATCCCGGCCAAACGCTGCAGCGCCTCGGCGTACTTGGCGCGGGTGCGCTCGATGATCTCCGCCGGGATGTTCGGGCCCGGGGCGGTCTTGCCCCAGTCCAGCGTCTCCAGGTAATCGCGCACGAACTGCTTGTCGTAGCTGGGCGGGCTGGTGCCCACTTCGTACTCGTCGGCCGGCCAGTAACGCGATGAATCCGGCGTCAGCATCTCGTCCATGATGTACAGGCGGCCGTCGGCATCGGTGCCGAACTCGAACTTGGTGTCGGCCAGGATGATGCCGCGCTCGCGGGCGTAATCGGCGGCGAACTTGTAGATGCGCAGGGTGGCATCGCGCACGCGCTCGGCCAGTTCGGCGCCGACCTGCCGCACCATCGCATCGAAATCGATGTTCTCGTCATGGTCGCCCACCGCGGCCTTGGTCGAGGGGGTAAAGATCGGTTCGGGCAGCTGCTCGGCCTGGCGCAGCCCATCGGGCAGGTCGATGCCGCTGACCTTGCCGGTGCGCTGGTAGTCCTTCCAGCCGCTGCCGATCAGGTAGCCGCGGGCGATCGCTTCCACCGGCACCGGCTTCAGCTTGCGGGTGACCACGGCGCGCCGGGCGTACAGCGCCGGGTCCACGCCTTCAGGCAGCACGCTGGCCACGTCGATGCCGGTCAGGTGATTGGGCATCAGGTGCGCGGTCTTGGCGAACCAGAAATTGGAGACCTGGCAGAGCATTTCGCCCTTGCCCGGGATCGGGTCGGGCAGCACCACGTCGAACGCCGACAGGCGATCGGTGGCGACCATCAGCAGGTAGTCGCCCGGCGGGGTCCCTGCAGGCAGCCGCTCGCGCGGGATATCGAACACATCACGCACCTTGCCGCGGTGGCGCAAGGGCAGGCCGGGGAGATCGGATTGCAACAGCGTGGTTGGCACGGGCACTCCTGGGGCGTTGTCGATACGGCTGCCCAACGGACCCGGCGGGCCCGCTGACCAGCGGGCGGCCTAGTGTAAAGCCGTCCGGGCCCGCTGTGACGTAAAATGAGCGTCCATTTCGTCGGTCGACCCCGGAGCGCCATGCGCTGGTACGGAAAACTGCTCGGATTCATCGCCGGCGCCCTGCTGTTCCGGCCCAATCCGCTGTTCGGCGCGGTGGTCGGCCTGCTGATCGGCCATGCCTTTGATTCGGATTGGTTCCGCCTGAACAAGGAGAACCCGTACCGGGAGCTGGGGCTGACCTCCGAGGCCACCGATGCCGAGGTCGAGCGCGCCTACCGCAAGCTGATCTCGCAGTACCACCCGGACAAGCTTGGCGGCGCCGCCCCCGAGTTGCAGCAGCAGGCCGAGCAGAAGTCGCGGCGCATCAACGCCGCCTACGACCGCATCAAGACCCTGCGCAAGCGCTGACCCCTTTCCCCTCGTTGCAAGGCCCGGCCATGTCCCACTGCCTCATCGCCCCCTCCATCCTGTCCGCCGATTTCGCCCGCCTCGGCGAGGAAGTCGACAACGTCCTGGCCGCCGGTGCGGACTGGGTCCACTTCGACGTGATGGACAACCATTACGTACCCAACCTGACCATCGGCCCGATGGTCTGCCAGGCACTGCGCAAGCACGGCGTGACCGCGCCGATCGACGTGCACCTGATGGTCGAGCCGGTGGACCGCATCATCCCGGACTTCGCCGAAGCCGGTGCCACCTACATCAGCTTCCATCCGGAGGCCAGCCGCCACGTGCACCGCACGATCCAGCTGATCCGTTCGCTGGGCTGCAAGCCGGGCATCGTGCTGAACCCGGCCACGCCGGTGGACATCCTCGACTGGGTGCTGGATGACCTGGACCTGGTGCTGCTGATGTCGGTCAACCCGGGATTCGGCGGCCAGGCCTTCATTCCTTCGGCGCTGGACAAGCTGCGCGTGGTCCGCCAGAAGATCGATGCCAGCGGCAAGGACATCCGCCTGGAAATCGACGGTGGCGTGAAGGCCGACAACATCGGCGAGATCGCGGCTGCGGGCGCCGACACCTTCGTCGCCGGCTCAGCCATCTTCAATGCCAAGACCCCTTACCAGGATGTGATCGCGCAGATGCGCGCCAACGTCGCTGCGGCGCGGGGCTGAGGCATGAGCACGGTGGCCGTGTTGAACATCCGCCCGGCCACTGCCGCCGACGCGGGCCTGATCCTGCGCTTCATCCGTGAACTGGCCATCTATGAGCGGGCCGAGCATTCGGTGCAGACCGACGAGATCGGCATCGCCGAAAGCCTGTTCGGTCCCGACGCAACTGCCCGCGCGCTGATCTGTGAAGCCGATGGCGAGGCCATCGGCTATGCGGTGTATTTCTACAACTACTCCACCTGGCTGGGCCGCAAGGGCATCTACCTGGAAGACCTGTATGTCAGCCCGCAGCAGCGGGGCGCGGGCGCTGGCAAGGCGCTGCTGAAATACATCGCGCGGCAGGCGGTCGCCGAAGGCTGCGGTCGCTTCGAATGGTCGGTGCTGGACTGGAACACGCCGGCCATCGAGTTCTACACCGCAGCGGGCGCGAAACCGCAGGATGAGTGGACCGTATACCGGCTGCAGGGCCAGGCGCTGCACGATTTCGCCAACGGCTGACGATCGCGCCCGGGTGCGACTTCAAAAAAAAGGCCACGCCCATCGTTGGCGTGGCCTTGCTGCATGCGTGGGAGGCTGATCCTGCCTCCATCCGTCGTCCCTGCTATGGCCTTCCATTCTCCGGGAGCTGAATGACACGCATGTGACATTCACTGCCGGCAAACGGTGCGTTGCTAGCCTGTGCCACCCCACACCGGAATCCCCGCATGACCGCACCGCGCTGGCGCCTGATCCTCAACGGCAAGTCCGCAGGCAATGACGAGCTGCGCGACGCGGTGCGCCATTGGCGGGAGCGGGGCGTGCAGCTGGAGGTACGGGTGACCTGGGAGGAAGGTGACGCCGAGCGTTACGTGGCCGAGGCCATCGACCACGGGGTAGACGTGATCGTGGCGGCAGGCGGCGACGGCACGCTCAGTGCGGTGGCCGAAACGCTGGCCCACCGCGATGAATCCGCCGATGCCCTGCCTTCGCTGGCATTGGTCCCGATGGGCACGGCCAATGACTTTGCCACCTCGGCGAACCTTCCGACCGAGCCGGAGGCCGCGCTCGCGCTGATCGGGCAGACCACGGCACATGCCATCGATCTGCTGCGCGTGGATGCCGATGGCACGCCCTGGTGGTGCGCCAACCTGGCCAGTGGCGGTTTCGGCACGCAGGTCACCGTGGAAACCGATGCCGGCCTGAAGAAGATGCTCGGTGGCCTGGCCTACGTGATCACCGGCATCGCCAAGCTGGGGCGGATCGAGCCGATTACCGCGCGTCTGCACGGTCCGGACTTCGCCTGGGAAGGCGGCTTCATCGCGCTGGGGATCGGCAACGGCCGGCAGGCCGGTGGTGGCCAGCAGCTGTGCCCACAGGCACTGATCGATGACGGCCTGCTGGATGTCACCGTCGTACCCGAACTGGAGGGGGAGGTGGCGTCGACGCTGGGGCAGATGCTGACCGGTGGCAAGGAAGCGGCGCTGGAACGGGTGGCCACCCGCGTCCGGCTGCCCTGGCTGCAGCTCGAGTCGGCGCAGCCACTGACCCTGAACCTGGACGGTGAGCCCGTGCAGGCGCGACGGTTCCGCATCGACTGCGTGGCTGGCCGGGTGCGTATGCATCTGCCGGCCGATTGCCCGCTGCTGGCCACGTAAGGTGGCTGCCACGCCTGGCGCTGCGGGGTTCCACTCCCGTCCAAGCTGCGATACAGTCAAGGGGTGTCCAGCCTGACGACCCCGCATACCCTTTCTTCCGCACGCCGTTGGTGGCGATGGTGGCCCGTTGCCGTCGTCCGCCCCCATAACGCTGTGTCCCGGAAGGAAAGTCGTCTTGAACTCGCACGCTCAGTTTCAGCTGCAGGCCGCTGAAGGCCACACCCACATTCCCGTTGTCCGCGAAGTGCTGTCCGACCTGGACACGCCGCTTTCGGTCTATCTGAAGCTCGCCGACGGCCCCAATACCTACCTGTTTGAATCCGTCGAAGGCGGCGAACGCTTTGGTCGTTACTCGATCATTGGCCTGCCGGCGCGCCGCGTGTATGCCTTCCATGGCCATACGCTGACCGTGCGCGAAGACGGCCAGGTGGTGGAAACCCGCGAGGTGGCCGACCCGTTTGCCGAAGTCGAGGCGCTGCGCAGCGCCCACTCGGTGCCGAAGCTGGAGGGCCTGCCGGGCTTCACCGGTGGCCTGGTCGGCTGGTTCGGTTTCGAGTGCATCGGCTATATCGAGCCGCGCCTGGCACCGCCGGCCGGCCGCGATGAACTGGGCACGCCGGACATCCTGCTGCTGCACTCCAACGAGCTGGCGGTATTCGACAATCTCAAGGGCCGCCTGTACCTGATCGTGCACGCGGACCCGCGCGTCGACGGCGCGTTCGAGCAGGCGCAGGCGCGCCTGGATGCGCTCACCGCAAAGCTGCGTGCACCGGGTGCCGGCTATCCCGCACCGCTCAACAGCGATGTGCTGGATGAATCCGATTTCGTCTCCGGTTTCACCCGCGATGGCTTCGTCGATGCGGTCCAGCGCAGCAAGGAATACATCCGCGCCGGCGACATCTTCCAGGTGGTGCTCAGCCAGCGCCTGAGCGTGCCGTTCAAGGCACGCCCGGTGGACGTGTACCGCGCGCTGCGCGCATTGAACCCGTCGCCGTACATGTATTTCCTGGATGTCGGCGACCTGCAGGTGGTGGGCTCCTCGCCGGAAATCCTGGTGCGCCTGCAGGACGGCGAAGTCACCGTACGCCCGATCGCCGGCACGCGTCCGCGCGGCGCCACCATCGAGCAGGACCTGGCACTGGAAGCCGAGCTGCTGGCCGATCCGAAAGAACGTGCCGAGCACCTGATGCTGATCGATCTCGGCCGCAACGATGCCGGTCGCGTATCAAAGGCCGGCACGGTGGAAGTGGGCGAGCAGTTCGTGATCGAACGCTACAGCCACGTCATGCACATCGTCAGCGAGGTGACCGGGCAGCTGCAGCCGGGCTTGAGCTATGCCGACGTGCTGCGCGCCACCTTCCCGGCCGGCACCGTCAGCGGCGCACCGAAGATCCGCGCGCTGGAAGTGATCCGCGAACTGGAGCCGATCAAGCGCAATGTGTACGCCGGCAGCATCGGCTATATCGGTTGGCACGGCGATGCCGATACCGCGATCGCGATCCGCACCGCGGTGATCAAGGACGGCCGCCTGTACGTGCAGGCCGGCGCCGGCATCGTCTACGACTCGGACCCGGACAAGGAATGGGACGAGACGATGAACAAGGGCCGCGCGCTGTTCCGCGCCGTCGCCCAGGCTGCCAAGGGCCTGTAAGGCGCCCTGCGCCGTGGCCTGCGCTGCGGCACCTTCTGCTGTACCTGGCCCTCTCCCTGTGCGGCACCCACGTGTACGCCCACTCCCGATAAGCGACGGAACCTGACCATGTTGTGGATGATCGACAACTACGACAGCTTCACCTACAACCTCGTGCAGTACCTGCAGACGCTGGGTGCCGAGGTGAAGGTGGTGCGCAACGATGCAATGAGCGTGGATGAGATCGCCGCGCAGAAGCCCGAACGCATCGTCATTTCGCCCGGCCCGTGCACGCCCAACGAGGCGGGTGTGTCGCTGGAACTGATCCAGCGCCTCGGTCCGACCACGCCGATCCTTGGCGTGTGCCTGGGCCACCAGGGCATCGGCCAGGTCTACGGCGGCACGGTGATCCGCGCGGGCAACATCATGCACGGCAAGACTTCGCCGATCCGCCATGAAGGCAAGGGCGTGTTCGCCGGCCTGCCGGACCGCTACCAGGCCACCCGTTACCACTCGCTGGTGGTGGACAAGAACAGCCTGCCCGATGTGCTGGAAGTGACCGCCTGGACGGAGAACGACGACGGCTCGATCGAAGAGATCATGGGCCTGCGCCATCGCCACTTCCCGGTGGAAGGCGTGCAGTTCCACCCCGAATCCATCCTCACCGAACACGGCCACGCCCTGCTGCGCAATTTCCTGCAGCGACCGGCCGCCTGAGTCCAAGGAGCAATCCCGATGAGCTTCTCCCCCCAGGAAGCCCTGCACCGCACCATCGAGCACCGCGAGATCTTCTTCGACGAGATGGTCGACCTGATGCGGCAGATCATGCGTGGCGATGTTTCGCCGATGATGACGGCGGCCATCCTCACCGGCCTGCGCGTGAAGAAGGAGACCGTGGACGAAATCGCCGCGGCGGCCACCGTGATGCGTGAATTCGCCCGGCCGGTGCCGGTGGCCGATACCTCCAACCTGGTCGATATCGTCGGCACGGGGGGCGATGGTTCGCATACCTTCAACATCTCCACCTGCGCGATGTTCGTCGCGGCGGCTGCCGGCGCGCGCGTGGCCAAGCATGGCAACCGCAGCGTGTCGTCCAAGTCCGGCAGCGCCGACGCGCTGGAGGCGCTGGGCGCGGTGATCGAGCTGCAGCCGGAGCAGGTGGCCGCGGCCATCGAGCGGACCGGGATCGGTTTCATGTTCGCGCCGATCCACCACCCGTCGATGAAGGTGGTGGCGCCGGTGCGCCGCGAGATGGGCGTGCGCACCATCTTCAACATCCTCGGCCCGCTCACCAATCCGGCCAGCGCACCGTCGGTGCTGATGGGCGTGTTCCACCCCGATCTGGTGGGCATCCAGGCGCGCGTGCTGCGCGAACTGGGTACCGAGCGCGCCATGGTGGTCTGGGGCCGCGACAACATGGACGAGATCTCGCTGGGCGCCGGCACCCTGGTCGGCGAATTGCGCGACGGCAAGGTGCGCGAGTACGAGATCCACCCGGAGGACTTCGGCATCGCCATGTCGGCCAGCCGCAACCTGCGCGTGGATGGCCCGGAGCAGTCCATTGCCCTGCTGCGCGCGGTGCTGGACAACGAGCCCGGCCCCGCGCTGGACATCGTCGCGCTCAATGCCGGCGCCGCGCTGTACGTGGCCGGCGTGGCCGACGACATCGGCGATGGCCTGGCCCGTGCCCGCGCCGCCATCGCCAATGGCAGCGCCCGCCAGCGCCTGCTCCAGTACATCGAGACCACCCGCGCACTGGTTGCCTGAGCGCGTGGTTCAGCCTGACCCCGTCGATGGCCGATAATGGCCGTCCTCACCGCCCCCGCACCGAACCGAAGACGATGAGCGACATCCTGCAGACGATCCTGGCCCGCAAGGCCGAAGAAGTAGCCCAGCGTCGCGCCCAGCGCCCGCTCGAGGAGCTTCAGGCCGCCGTGGCCAGCGCCCCGCCGGTACGTGGCTTCGTGCGCGCGTTGCAGGCGGCGGTGGCCAACGGCGACCCCGCGGTGATCGCCGAAGTGAAGAAGGCCAGCCCCTCCAAGGGCGTGATCCGCCCGGATTTCCGCCCGGCCGACATCGCGGTCAGCTACGAGTTCGGTGGTGCCGGCTGCCTGTCGGTGCTGACCGACGTGGATTTCTTCCAGGGCGCCGACGCCTACCTGCAGCAGGCCCGCGAGGCCTGCACGCTGCCGGTGCTGCGCAAGGACTTCGTGATCGATGCCTACCAGGTGTACGAGGCGCGCGTGCTGGGCGCTGACTGCATCCTGCTGATCGTGGCGGCGCTGGACGATACCCAGCTGGCCACGCTGTCGGAACTGGCACTGTCGCTGGGCATGGACGTGCTGGTGGAAGTGCACGACATCGACGAGCTGGAGCGTGCGCTGCAGGTGCCGGCGCCGATGATCGGCATCAACAACCGCAACCTGCGCACCTTCGAGGTCTCGCTGCAGACCACCCTGGACATGCGCCTGGCCGTGCCGCGCGACCGCCTGCTGGTGACCGAGAGCGGCATCCTCGGACCCCAGGACGTGGCGCTGATGCGTGACGCCGGCATCCACGCGTTCCTGGTCGGCGAGGCCTTCATGCGCGTGGAAGAGCCGGGCGAGGGCCTGCGTCAGCTATTCTTCGCGGCATGAAAACGCATTACCCGACGCCACGCGCGGATGCGCCGCTGGTGGTCTTCGACTTCGATCACACCCTGTACGACGGTGATTCGGGCACGCACCTGTTCGCCTCGCTGATCAAGCGCAACCCGTTGCGCATGCTCGCGGCGCTGCTGGTCACCCCGATTGCCGGGCCGATGGTGGCGATGCTGCCGACCCGCCGTGCCGGCATTTCGATCTACGTGTGGATCGGCAGCTTCGGCCTGCATCGTGCGCGCGAGTTCAACCGGGTGATCGACGCCTACGTGATCAGGAACGAGGCGCAGATGCGCGCCAAGCTGCTGCCGCAGGCGCTGGAGGTGTTCGCCGCGCACCGTGCAAAGGGGGATCGCGTGGTGGTGGCCACGGGCGCCCCGCCCGAACTGGCCCGCGCGATCCTGGCCTTCGTTGCGCACCAGGACGTGCCGGTCATCGGCACGGAGGTCGGGCCGCGCCTGGGAGGGGTGGGGCCGACCCGTCACTGCCACAACGAAGAGAAGATGCGCATGCTGCGTGAACGTGGCTATGGCGACATCGACATTGCCTACTCCGACAGCACTGCGGATCTGCCGCTGCTGCTGGCGGCGAAGGCGCCGGTGGTGGTCAACCCGAAGCCGGGCAAGGTGGCGTTCTTCCGCAGCGTACTGCCGGCGGGCACCCGCATCCTCAACTGGGGCTGCGTCGACCGCGGCGGCGACAAGGCCTGATCCACCGGGCCCGCCGGGCATGGCCCGGCGCTACCCCTTGCCGCCCGATGGCGCCGTGCCATTGCACGCCATCCCGCAGCGCGGGGCCATGCCCGGCGAATCCGCAAGCCATCCGGTAGCGCGCCGGGCCATGCCCGGCGAGCGCGGAGCGCGGTCACCGCGCCAGGTACCCGGTCACCGCGTGGCCGATCTGGAACAGGCTGATGCCCAGTACCAGCACGCCAACCGCGACCAGTACCCAGCGTTCCTTGACCCGCTTGACCAGGATCGCGGCCACCGGCGCGGCCATCATGCCGCCGATCAGCAGCCCGGCGACGATCTGCAGGTGCTGCACCCCCATCGACAGCAGGAAGGTGGCCGAGATGGTCAGGGTGACCACGAACTCGGCCGCGTTGACCGTGCCGATCGTGGTACGGGCCTGGCCACCACGCGCCAGCAGGGTGGACGTGGCGATCGGGCCCCAGCCACCGCCGCCGCTGGCGTCCAGAAGGCCGGCGAAGAAGCCCAGAACCGGCACGCGGCGGATCTCGCCGCTGGGCATCCAGCGCCCGGCAGCACGGGCCAGAATGACGATGGCAAGCACCAGCAGGTACAGGTAGATCAACGGGCGGATGAAATCGCCGGGCAGTTGGGCGAGTACATAGGCACCGATCGCACCCCCGATCGCGCCGGGCAGCGCCAAGCGCACGAACAGGCGTTTATCGACATTGCCAGCCGCAAGATGCGACACACCGGAGGCGCCGGTGGTGAACACTTCGGCGGTGTGGATGCTGGCGCTGACCTGCGCCGGCGGCAATCCCATGCTCAGCATCACCGATGAGGAGACCAGGCCGAAGGCCATGCCCAGCGCGCCATCGACCAGCTGCGCACCGAGGCCGATGAGGATGAACCACCAGAATTCGCTGCTCAGTTCCATGCACCGAGCCTAGCGCGCGAAGGAGTGCGGACCAAGGTCCGCACCCACCGGGTGCTCAACGATCAACGGGTGCCGTAAAGCACCACGGTCTTGCCGCGGGCATGCAGCAGCCCGTCGGTCTGCAGCTTCTTCAGCACGCGGCCGGCCATCTCACGCGAGCAGCCGACCAGGCGCGCCAGTTCCTGCCGCGAGACGCGCAGCTGGCTGCCCTGCGGGTGGCTCATCGCCTCCGGCTCCTGGGCCAGATCGTGCAGGGTGCGCACGATGCGGTCGGTGACGTCCAGGAACGCCAGGCGGCTGGCCTTGCGGCTGGTGTCGAGCAGACGCTTGGAGATCTGCTGGCCCAGCGCGTACAGCAGGCGCGGCGCGTCGGCCGACAGCGGGCCAAGGAACAGCTGATGCAGGCGCTCGTAGCTGATCTCGGCCAGCTCGCAGGCGGTGCGGGTCCGCAGGATCACTTCGCGGCGGTCCGATTCCACGAACAGGCCCATCTCGCCGACGAACTCGCCGGCACCGAAGTAGCCCAGCACCAGCTCACGATCGTCATCTTCCTCGGCCATGATCGAAACCGAGCCGCTGATGACGTAATACAGGGTTCCCGCCGGGTCTCCTGGTCGGAAGACGTCGGTCCGGGTGGGATATCGCCGCCTGTGGCTGTGCGCCAGGAAACGATCGATTGTTGCGATATCCAGGGCCAGTGGACTGCTAGCTAGGCGCACGGTTGACACGATAGGGGCGCTCCCTCTGCGCATGAACGGATTCACGGGGTCGATAGCGGAGCTTAACCAGCGCAATTGTTAAGGGCAAACAGTGTGCCAGAACTCTTGCGTCTTCACGTTCCCCCCGGGGGCGGTTTGCCCCATAATTCACCCTTTCTCTTCTTACACAGGAATCGACCGCCGTGGTCAAGCCGTTGCCTCGCCTGAGGTTGCAGGGTTTCAACAACCTCACCAAGGCGCTGAGCTTCAACATCTATGACGTGTGTTACGCGCGCACCGAAGAGGAGCGTCAGCGTTACATTGAATACATCGATGAAGAGTACAACGCCGACAGGCTGACTCAAATCTTGACCGATGTCGCCGAGATCATCGGCGCCAACATCCTGAACGTGGCCCGCCAGGACTACGATCCGCAGGGTGCCTCGGTGACCATCCTGATCTCCGAAGAGCCGGTGATCGACAAGAAGCTGGCGGGCAAGGAGCTGATCTCCGACGCCGTGGTCGCGCACATGGACAAGAGCCACATCACTGTCCATACCTACCCGGAAACCCATCCGCAGGAAGGCATCGCGACGTTCCGCGCGGACATCGACGTGGCCACCTGTGGCGTCATTTCGCCGCTGAAGGCCCTGAACTACCTGATCGAGAGCCTGGAATCGGACATCGTGATCATGGACTACCGCGTCCGTGGCTTCACCCGCGATGTGAAGGGCAAGAAGCACTTCATCGATCACAAGATCAATTCGATCCAGAACTTCCTGGCCAAGAACATCAAGTCGCGTTACGAGATGTTCGACGTCAACGTCTACCAGGAGAACATCTTCCACACGAAGATGCACCTGAAGGACTTCGACCTGGATCAGTACCTGTTCGAGGAAAAGGCCAGGAACCTGTCGTTCAAGGAACGCATGAAGATCGAGGCGCTGCTCAAGCGCGAGATCGAAGAGCTGTTCCACGGTCGCAACCTGTCCGAGTAACACCCCTGTGCGATGCCGGCAGGCATCGTCACCCAGGCGGGACGACCCGCCCCGTGGAACCTGCGTGCTGCGCAATTCATAGTTCCACGGCGATGTACCGACCTACGGCCCGGTGTGAAGACACCGGGCCGTTTCGTTTTTCAACCACTAGGTAAGGACCCCCACCCATGCCCTGGATCTACCTGCTGCTGGCCGGCCTGTTCGAGATCGGCTTCGCGCTTGGAATGAAGTACTCCGAAGGCTTCAGCAAGCCACTGCCCACGGCCGCCACGGTCGTTTCCGCGCTGATCAGCCTGTACCTGATGAGCCAGGCCATGAAGAGCATTCCGGTCGGCACGGCCTATGCCATCTGGACCGGCATCGGGGCCATGGGCGTGGCAGTGCTGGGCATCTACCTGTTCAACGACAGTGCTTCACCGGCCCGCCTGGCCTGCGTGGGCCTGATCGTCGCCGGTGTGATCGGCCTGAAGCTGGTGTCGCCGAACTGAGCCGGCGCTGAGGCGTCCAATGCCGCGTTGCCGGCAGCGCCGGGCCATGCGCGGCGGCCGTTCAGAGGCGGTACGCGATGGTCTTCATCACCTTCGAGGCCAGCGCCATCGCCCCCGGAATCGGGAAGGGCAGGCGGCGGGCGCCGGCCTGCTCGGCATGGTCCGCATGCCGGGCCTCGTCCTGCTTCATCACTTCGATGACCGCGCGGCTGCGCAGGTCGGCGGCCGGGAGATCCACCAGATGCTCATCCAGGTGGGCCTCGACCTGGCGTTCGGTCTCGACGACAAAACCCAGGTTCCAGCCATCACCGCGCAGCCCGGCCAGGGTGCCGATGGTGTAACTGCCTGCGTACCAGAGCGGGTTGAACAGGCTCGGCCGGCTGTCCAGTTCGGCCAGCCGGGTGGCACACCACGCCAGGTGGTCGGTTTCCTCCTGCGCTGCCTCCAGCAGATGCTCGCGGGTGGCCGGGTCGCGGGCCACGGCGGCCTGGCCGAAATACAGGCCCTGCGCGCAGACCTCGCCGACGTGGTTGATCCGCATCAGCCCGGCCGCATGGCGGCGCTGGCGGGCGTCCATGCCCGGCTCGTCGGTGTCCACCGCCGGATAGGGGCGGCTGGCCGGCGGGTTGCCGAACACCGTGTCCAGGGCGCGCTGGGCTTCGGTCAGCAGGTGGTCCAGCGGGGTGGTCTGGCGGAGCACGGTCATGGCGATACGGTGGGGCGGGAGACCCGCCGATTCTCGCCCGCGCCCGCGCCCCTGCCAACCCGGGACAGGGGGCGGCTTGCGCCGGGGCCTGGACCTGCGTACAATCCCGCCTCTTGCGCTTCACCTTTCACAACGCGTGGCAGAGTTCCGGCGAGTCCTTCGCCGCAATGAGCCCGACCTAACCTAGAGTTCTTCATGAGCACTTTCACTGCCAAGAACGAGACCGTCCAGCGCGACTGGTACCTCGTCGACGCCGAGGGCAAGACCCTGGGCCGTCTCGCCACCGAGCTGGCCCGCCGTCTGCGTGGCAAGCACAAGCCGGTCTACACCCCGCACGTTGATACCGGCGACTACCTGGTCGTCATCAATGCAGAAAAGATTGCCGTCACCGGCAAGAAGCTGCAGGACAAGATGTATCACCGTTTCACCGGTTACATCGGCAACCTGAAGACCGAGTCCCTGGCCCAGGCGCTGGAGCGCCACCCGGAGCGCGTGATCGAGATCGCCGTGAAGGGCATGCTGCCGAAGGGCCCGCTGGGTCGCCAGATGTACCGCAAGCTCAAGGTCTACGCCGGCACTGAGCATCCGCACGCCGCACAGCAGCCGCAGGTTCTGGATATCTAATCATGGCTATCACTCAAAACTACGGCACTGGCCGCCGCAAGTCCTCCACCGCTCGCGTGTTCCTGCGCAAGGGTTCGGGCAACATCACCGTCAATGGCCGTCCGCTGGACGAGTTCTTCGGTCGTGAGACCGCGCGCATGATCGTGCGCCAGCCGCTCGAGCTGACCAAGAACACCGAAAGCTTCGACATCCTGGTCACCGCCACCGGCGGCGGCACCACCGGCCAGGCCGGTGCGATCCGTCTGGGCATCGCCCGTGCGCTGGTCGAGTATGACGAAACCCTGAAGTCCGAGCTGCGCAAGGCTGGCTTCATGACCCGTGACGCCCGTGAAGTCGAGCGTAAGAAGGTCGGTCTGCACAAGGCCCGTCGCGCCACCCAGTTCTCCAAGCGCTGATCCACTGCGCCTGGCTGGGCTCCTCCGGGAGCCCGCTGGTTGGAAAAAGCAGAAGCCCGGCTTTGGCCGGGCTTTTGCCGTTTCGGGGTTGTGCATTGGAGAGGGTAGGGTCAGAGCTTTTGCCTGCGAGAAGGATCCGACCCCAGGGTTCTCTCTGGAGGGGAGCCCCCTTGATGTTCAAGGGGGTGCGCCGACAGGCGCGGGGATAAGGTGGAATGCGCGACCAAATTAAACGCAGACGGCCAGATCTTTCGATCTGGCCGTCTGCGTTTAATTTGGCTGCCCCGGATGGATTCGAACCACCGAATGCCTGAGTCAGAGTCAGGTGCCTTACCGCTTGGCGACGGGGCAATGTATCGTGTAACTATTTTCTCACTTTTCACGCTGAAAAACAACTTCAGCATGGTGGCTATGGGTGGACTCGAACCACCGACCCCAGCATTATGAGTGCTGTGCTCTAACCGGCTGAGCTACATAGCCTTGGTGAGCCCGCTATTCTGCGGATACACCGTGGGACTGTCAACACATTTGTGCCGCGCTTGTCGCCTGACAGGCGGCGTGGGATAGTCCTGACCAGTAGATTTTTTTAGGAGTCCGCATCGTGATCGATCCGGACGGCTATCGACCGAACGTCGGCATCGTGCTGATGCGGCAGGACGGGCAGGTGTTCTGGGCACGACGCGTGCGCCGGGATGGCTGGCAGTTCCCGCAGGGTGGGATGAACACCGACGAGACGCCCGTCGAGGCCATGTATCGCGAACTGCAGGAAGAGACCGGCCTGCTGCCTGAGCACGTGGAAGTGCTGGGGGCAACGCCCGGCTGGCTGCGCTACAAGCTGCCGGCGCGGGCGGTCCGCCGCAATGAACGGCAGGTCTGCATCGGCCAGAAGCAGGTCTGGTTCCTGCTGCGCCTGACCGGTGACGAATCCCATGTGTGCCTGGACCATACCGATTCGCCGGAGTTCGATCACTGGCGCTGGGTGGATTTCTGGTATCCGGTGGAGCATGTGGTGATGTTCAAGCGCGGCGTCTACGCGCGCGCGCTGCGACACCTGGCGCCGTTGGCGCGCGGGGTGGCGGGGCAGGGCGTCACTGCCATGCCGAAGAGCGCAGCGGAAGCGTGGATGCCCGGCAACACCGCGGGCCACGACCGACCGCGCAAGCGGCCGCGCAGCAGGGGCTACTGGCCCAAAAAGGCGCAGGAAGGACCGACGAGCTGACCGCCTGAACGGTATCGAGAATGGTTCAGGTCTCTGATTGACAACCATTCTCGTTTCCATTGGAATAGCGACCAGGCCGCTTCTGGCCTGTCAGCCCGGTTCCCGCCTGTGTACGTCTGCATCTGCAACGGAGTCACCGACCACCAGATCCGCGAAGCCGCCAGCCATGGCGTGACGTCGGTGGCCGAGCTGACCATGCGCACCGGATGCGGCGCGACCTGCGGGTCCTGTCTGGACATGGCCGGCGAGCTGCTGGCCAAGGCACGTGCCACCCACGATCTGCCGTTGCCGGTACTCGGTCTGGCCCAGGTCGCCTGACTGTCTTTTCCGCGGTGCGTTGATACCGCGCCTGCGCATCCTTCACGTGCGGCCGCACAGGCCAATGCGCACGATTCGCGTTCCTTCACGACCGCACGCAAGGCGGTAAAGTGCCTGCGTTTTCAGCGTGCAGGAGTATCCCCATGAAGGGCGACACCAAGGTCATCGAATTCCTCAACAAGGTCCTCTACAACGAGCTGACCGCGATCAACCAGTATTTCCTGCACGCCAAGATGCTGAAGAACTGGGGCATCAAGGAACTCGCCGAGCATGAGTACAAGGAATCGATCGACGAGATGAAGCATGCCGACATGCTCGCCGACCGCATCCTGTTCCTTGAAGGACTGCCGAACTTCCAGGCGCTGGGCAAGCTGCGCATCGGCGAGAACCCGACCGAGATCCTGCAGTGTGACCTCTCGCTCGAGCGTGATGGCGTGGTCACCCTGCGCGAGGCGGTGGCCTATGCCGATTCGGTCGGCGACTATGTGAGCCGCCAGCTGTTCGTGAAGATCCTCGATTCGGAGGAAGAGCATATCGACTGGCTGGAAACGCAGCTGGACCTGATCGAGCGCATCGGCGAACCGAAGTACCTGCTGAGCAAGCTCGAAGAGTGAGTCAGCCCGCCTGGCCGGCGCGATGCTGTGCCAGGTACCCGCCCAGCGCCACCCGTGCCCGGGCGAATTCGGCCACCAGCAGCGCAACCGCAACGGCGGGGCGCTGCAGACTGCCGGCGCGGGCCTCGTGCTCGATCCGCTGTGCGACCGCCGACAGCGACATCGCGCCGACATTCGCGCTGGAGGACTTCAGGCTGTGCGCGACTGCCTGCAGGCGCTGGCCATCGTGGTCCTGCGCCGCCTGCTGCAGCGCCTGCACCATCGCCGGTGCGTCTTCCAGGTACACCGATACGATCTGCGTGGCGGCATCACCGATGACCGCCTGCAGCTCGTCCAGCACGTTCCGGTCCAGAACCGGGTGGGCGACAGGTTCTGGACCGGCCTTCGCTGCCGCCGCCGGAGCTGCCGGCGTGGGGAGGGCTTTGGGGCCCCAGCGCAGCAGCAGCGCGTGCAGCGTGTCGCGCGCGATCGGTTTGGACAGGTAATCGTCCATGCCTGCTCGCAGGCAGCGTTCGCGATCACCGGCCATGGCATTGGCGGTCATGGCGATGATCGGCAGGCGCCGGCCTCCGGCTGCGATCTCTTCCTCGCGCCACTGGCGCGTCGCGGCGTAACCGTCCAGCACCGGCATCTGGCAGTCCATCAGCACCACGTCCACACCGCCTTCGCGCAGCGCGACCAGTGCCTGCTCGCCATCGACGGCGTTGCGGACCTCGCACTGGAATACCCGCAGCAGGTGTTCGGCCACCATGCGGTTGACCGTATTGTCCTCCACCAGCAGCACGCGTAGACCGAGCGCTGGCAGGGCAGCCGGTGCCTGGCCCTCTTCGGCGGCAGCCAGCCAGGCGGACGGGCGCGCGCTGGCGGTGGGCGTGGCAAGCAGGGCGTGCAGGGCGGCATCCTCGAAGGCGACCGGCAGCTGGCGATGGCGCTCCTGCGCGGGCAGCGGCTCGTCCTGCAGCCACAGCACCTGCAGCGTGTCGTCCTCACCGCGCGCAGCCAGCGCCTGCCGCAGGCGGGTTCCGCCGCTGCGGCGCGCAGGCGCATCGATCAGCAGCCAGGCCGGCGCAGCGTGCCCGGGGCGGGGCACGGCTCGCAGCCGCTCGGCCAGCGCGTCCATCCCGTCGATGACCTGCACCTGCAGCTCGTGATGGGCGGCAATGCGTTCGATGCGCGCCTGCAGGTGGCTGTCGGCACTGAACAGCAGCAGGGTGGCCGGTGCGCGTGCCATCGCCGGCAGGTCGCCGGGAACCTTCAACAACGGAATCTCGAACCAGAAGCGGGCGCCCTGGCCGGGGGTCGACTGGACGCCGATGTGGCCGTGCATCAGGTCGATGATGCGTTTGCAGATGGCCAGGCCCAGGCCGGTGCCACCATAGATGCGGGTGGTCGACGCATCGGCCTGGCTGAAGGACTGGAACAGGCGTGCCTGCTGGGCCTCGTCGATGCCGATGCCGGTGTCGATCACTTCGAAGCGCAACTGGTGCTGGGCCGGACCTTCGCCCAGCCGTTGCACGCGCAGCTGCACCTGGCCGCGTGCCGTGAACTTGATGGCATTGGCCAGAAGGTTGCTCAGCACCTGGCGCAGGCGCACCGGATCGCCGCGCACGGGAAGGCGGACCGTCGGATCCAGTTGCAGCACCAGTGCCAGTCCCTTGGCGTCGGCAGCGCGCTGCATCAGCTGCACCACGGCGTCGAGCAGCTCGCGCAGATTGAAGCTGGTGATCTCCAGCTCCAGTGCCTGTGCTTCCAACCGCGAGTAATCGAGGATGTCGTCGACGATACGCAGCAGTTGCTGTGAGCTGGCCGATGCGGTGGCCAGCATCTGCCGCTGATCCTCGCCCAGCGGGCCACGCGCGATCAGCTCCAGCATCGGCAGGATGCCGTTGAGCGGCGTACGGATCTCGTGGCTCATCGTGGCCAGGAACTCGCCCTTGGCCAGCACCGCCGCCTCGGCCGCCTGCTTGGCCTGCAGCAACTGCTGTTCGAGCTGGCCCTGGCGCTCGGTGGTGCGGCGCAGCTGGTCGCGCTCGCTGGCCAGCGCGGCACGATCCCGTTGCAGTGCGGCCAGCGCCTGGCTGCGCGTGCGCAGGCGCAGCCCCGCCAGCAGCAGCGCGATGGCCGCCACGGCCAGGGCCACCAGCAGCACCGCCCACAGCGGCATGTCAGAGCACCGCGTTGTGGAAGTCGAAGTTCAGGTCGCTGCCGGCGGACTGCACCATGTTGCCCTGGATGTAGTCGACCCCTCCCACCCACATCGCGGCCGCTGCCTGCGGATCTTCGATCTGCTGCCCGATGATCTGCAGTCCGGCGCCGTGCGCCCGCTCGATCGCCCTGCGCAGTTCTTCGCGCGTGCCTGGATTGGCGTGGCTGCTGGAGAAGCGCGCAGCCATGCGTACGAACGAAAGCGGCAGCTGGCCCAGCAGCGCGTCGGCATCGTTGCCGGGCTCGAACTGGCTCAGGCAGAAGCGCACGCCGGCCTGCGCCATGCGCTGACAGAACTGCTGCAGCGGCACGGTGTGGATCAGCGCATCAGGCAGGCGCACGTCGATGACCAGCGCACTGCCTGGCAGGTCGCGCTGCTGCAGCGACTCCAGCAGCCAGTCGGCGAAGGCGTCGCGCTGCAGGGTACGCAGCGACTGCGAGACGAACAGATTGAGCGGCTGGGTGGCATGCCGGTACAGATCCAGCAGGCCCAGCGCATGATCGAGCACCTGCTGGTCGAGGTCGGCGATGCGGCCGGCGGCTTCGGCGGCCGGAATCACCTGGCCGGCGGTCAGCACGGTGCCGTCGGCCTGGCGCAGCCGCAGCAGGACCTGGTACTGCGCGCTGCCTCCACCGGCGACGGCGACGATGGGCTGGTAAGCCAGTTCCAGCTGGCCTTCCAGCAGGGCCAGATGCTCCTGTTCGCTGATGGCCTGCCGATGCACGTGGCCGGCCACGCCGGCACTGAGCAGGCGCGCCTGCAGGGTCGTGCGCTCGACGGCTTCCAGCGCACTGGCGGCATCCTCGAAGCCGGGCGACAGCGGTGCATAGCCGACCACGCCACGCAGGTGCACCGATTCGTCATCGCGGATCACGAAGGCCCTCGCGGAGAGCTGCTCGCGCAGGGCGGCGGCCACGTTCTCCAGCCTGTCCTCATCGGCATCACGCGCCAGAAGCAGGAAACTGTTGTCGTTCAGGCGCGCCAGCAGGTGCGGATGGCCGGCTTCGGCCAAGCGCTGTCCGGCCTGCACCATCAGCCGTTCGAACGCAGCGTAGCCATAGCGCTCGCGCAGGCCCAGCGCGCTGGCCACCTCGATGAAGAACAGGCCGCCACGATCATGGTGGGCCAGGGCGGCGTTGAGCTGCTGCAGCACATGATGGCGCGTCGGCAGGCCGGTTTCAGGATTGCTGGTGGCCGGCGTGCCGGAGGCGCCGGGCAAGGTTGCCGCCTGCGCGCGGGCACGGCGGATGCGGTTGGCGACCGCCGCGATCAGGTGCCGCGGCCGGATCGGCTTGCTCAGGTAGTCGTCGGCACCGCTGTCGAGCACTTCGAACTGGCGCTCCGGATCGGGATCGCCGCTGAGGAACACGATGGGCAGCAACTGCAGGCCGGGCTGCTGGCGAATCATCGCCGTCAGCCGCATGCCGTCCAGGCCGGGCAGGTGCAGGTCCATCAGGATCAGGTCAGGGCGATGGTCCTTGATCGACTGCTGGACGCCTTCGGCATCGCTGAGCACGATGGCCTGCATGCCGGCGCCGTGCAGCACGCTCTGCGCGAACAGGGCCTGCGCACGGTCGTCCTCGACGATCAGCACGCGGTAGGGTGAATCCGCCGGCGCCGGTGCCGGGTCGTGGTTGCCCGCCTCGGGCTGTGAGGTGACGCCCGGCAGCGGCGGTGGAGCACCGCCGGAGGCAGGCCCACTGTCAGCGACGCTGGACGGAACCGATGGGGAGGCACCCGCGTCCACCACCGCAGTGGCCCAGCGTTGCCAATGATCGGCCGGTGGCGTTTCAGCGCGACCCGGGCGGACGCCTGCGGGGGATTCAATTGCGGCCATGGGGGCTCCTGATGATCGCAGCCATTATGCGACACGCCCGGCGTTCATCCGGTGCGTGGCTGTTGCCGGTCAGTGCCGTTGCCGGCACGGGCAAGCCAACGCACGCCGCGCCACAGAGCGCGCCATGCCAGCCAGACCAGCAATGCGCCGGCCAGGCTGCATGCCAGCACCACGACCAGCGCGATCCAGGGGTGTGCCAGGGCCAGCGCCAGGCCGCCAACCACCACGGTGTCTTCGGCGATCGAGGCGACCCAGTTGCTGGCCGGCTCCGGCGAGGTGTTGAGCAGGGCACGGGTGCCCGCCTTCAGGCCATGGCTGGCCAGGGCAACGCCGGCGCCCGCAGCGAGCGCGCCGGTACCCAGCTGCCCATCCGGCGACAGGGTGGCGGCGGCGAGGAAGGCGCCTGCGGGGACCCGGGCAAGGGTCTGCACCAGGTCCCAGACCGAATCCACGCCGGGAATCTTGTCGGCAAAGAACTCGGTCACGGCCAGTGCCGCCGAGGTGCCCAGCACCCACCACGACTCGGTCGCCTGCAGGGCGGGCGGCAGGTCGACCCAGCCGAGCAGGCCGGCCAGGCCGACACCGAAGACGGTGAGGTAGACACGGATGCCGGCCAGCCAGGCCAGCAGGATGCCGATCACGAACAGGTGGGCTTCGGTCATGGCGATGCTCCGACGGCGGAACTGTGCGAGGGGCCACACTATCGACGATGACGTGCCTGAACGCCACAGACCTCGGTCGCCGCCAGCGCAGGAATCCTGCCGATCCTGTCATACACTAGCCCGTCGTTTGCCACACGGGCCGTGCCGGTGTCGCGCCCGCGATGCCACGGGATCTACCCATGACCAACCGTCCTCCCATGCGTGTGCAGGTCCGCCTGCCCGGCGCGTCACATCCGCCCGCGGACCGCCGTCGCCTGTGGGTGATTGGAGGCATCTGGCTGCTCAGCCTGGTGCTGGCCACGATCGGAGGCTGCTGGATGGGGGCGCCGCGTGGCGAGCAGGGACAACGGTTGCAGGCAGCCGAGAAGCGTGCCGAGAGTCTGCAGGCGCAGCTGACCGAACTGCGCCAGAAGCAGGCCACGCTGGAAGCCTCCGACCGCATCAGCCGCGCCGCCAACAACGAAGTGCAGTCCTCGCTCGCCGAGCGCGACGAAGAGATCGCCGGGTTGCGCGCGGACGTCGCCTTCTATGAGCGCCTGGTCGGTTCGACCAGCCAGCGCAAGGGCCTGAACACCCACTCGATCGAGTTCAGCCCGGAATCGGCCGGCACCTGGCAGTACACCGCCGTGCTGACCCAGAACCTCAACCGCGGGGCCATCAGCCAGGGGCAGATGCGTTTCACCGTGGAAGGCGTGAAGAACGGCAAGCTGGCCACGATCAGCTGGGATGATCTGCACCAGCGCAGCAAGGTGCCGGGACAGGACTACTCGTTCCGGTACTTCCAGCAGCTCACCGGCAGCGTGATGCTGCCGGCTGACTTCACTCCGCAACGCGTGCGGGTGACATTGGGGAGTGGTGCGGGGGGCGCCACCCAGGTATTCGACTGGAAACAGGCCGGCGCGCCGGCCAGCAAAGGGGAGTAGGCAGATGTTCGGAAACAGCAAATCCAACCGTGACGGCCAGCTGGTGGTGGATGCCCTGATCGGCAACCAGGTGGTGATCCGCGGTGATGTGGAGTTCAGTGGTGGCCTGTACGTGGAAGGTCGCATCCATGGCAAGGTGATCGCCGCCGAAGGCGCCAGCACCGCGACCCTGACGCTCGCCGAGCATGGCGTGATCGAAGGGGAGATCCGTGCCCAGGTGGTGGTCATCAGCGGCCGCCTGGAGGGGGATGTCCACGCCACCGAAAAGGTCGAACTGACCCCGAGCGCGCGGGTCAACGGCAATGTCCACTACGAGGTGGTGGAGATGAACGCCGGGGCCCAGCTGAATGGACGCCTGATCCATGCCAGCGCACCGCTGGCGGCCCTGCCTGCACCCGAAAGCGGGGATCCCGCCAGTGGCAAGGGCGACACCGCGGCTCGACGCAAGCTGGCCGAAGCGATGGCTTGAAAGCCACCGCCGGTGCCCCCATGCTGATGCCATGAGCACGCTAGTCTCCCTGCCCGGCGCCCCCACGGCGGCCGCGCCCGATTACCAGTCGCTGGAGCGGCCGCTGAACTTCACCGAAGCAGCGGCCTCCAAGGTCAAGTCGTTGATCCAGGAAGAGGGCAACCCCGATCTGGCGCTGCGTGTGTATATCGAGGGTGGCGGCTGTTCGGGCTTCCAGTACGGTTTCGAGTTCGACGAGAACCGTGCCGAGGACGATCTGGCGGTACAGACCAGCGGGGTGACCCTGCTGGTCGACCCGCTCAGCCTGCAGTACCTGATGGGGGCTGAAGTGGATTACACCGAGAGCCTGACCGGCGCGCAGTTCGTGATCCGCAATCCGAACGCGAAGACCACCTGCGGTTGCGGCAGCAGCTTCAGCATGTGATTGCAGGGCGCGGGGCCTGCGCTCCGCGCCAGGTGTGTCGAGCGGTCTCCACACCTCACAGCAGAATGCGCACAGCGCCGACCTTGCCACCCGCATCGAATGGCGGCAGGCTTGCTGGATGTCCAATATTCTTTCGCCGCTGTCCGGTTTCGCCTTCATTGGCGAGCCGCTGGAGCGCGCCGATGCCCTGCGCGAAGATGCCGATGTGCTGGCACGCCTGTGGCCGGATGCGCGGGTTCTCGTGCTTGACCAGGACGGCAGTGCCTTCACCGGTGCTGATGACCAGCCACTGGCGCTGACCGGCGCCGACATCGGGGGCGGCCCCGGTGCCGCGATCTTCCTGGGTCTGCGGGGTGAGCAGGCCTGGTTCTCGGTGGAAGCGTCCGCGGTTGCCGTCACTGCGCCTGGCCGGCTCGACCTGCGCCAGGCGGCACTGCTGTGGCCGGTGGCCGATGCGACCGCTTTCAGCTACGCACGCGGCATGTCCTACTGGCATTCGCGCACGCGCTTCTGCGGCGTCTGCGGGGGGGCGGTGGCCTTTGCCCGCGGTGGCTTCGTTGGCCGCTGCGGGCAGTGCGCGACCGAACACTATCCCCGGGTGGACCCGGCGGTGATCGTCGCGGTGGAAAACCAGGGCCGGTTGCTGCTGGGGCGGCAGTCCAACTGGGCGCCGCGCCGCTATTCGGTACTGGCGGGTTTCGTCGAACCAGGCGAGACCTTCGAACAGACCGTGGTGCGGGAAGTGCACGAGGAGAGCCGGGTGCGCATCACTGCCTGCCAGTATCTCGGTTCACAGCCCTGGCCGTTCCCGGGCGCGCTGATGGTGGGGTTCCGCGCGCAGGCGCAGGACGATGTGCCGACCGTGGATGGCGAACTGGAGGATGCGCGCTGGTTCAGTGCCGACGAGGTGGGCGCGGCGCTGGCACGTGATGTCGAAGATGATGGCCAGGGCATCCGCCTGTCGCCGCCGATCTCGATTTCGCGGGGGCTGATCGAGCACTGGTATCGCCAACAGCGGGCGTGAAGACCGCACCGGCCTGTCAGAACGGCGGCGACCATTGCCGCCACCTGAACACGGCCCGGGTTACAGTGCGGCAGACCGCTGATGGCGGCGTCGCGACGGGTAAGGTAGCGACGCCGAGCGCCTTGTTTTGTAGGGAGACCTGCCATGTTCACCACTCTGGCTGCCGTGCTGGTTGCACTGGCCCTGGGCCATGTCGCCCCGGCCGCTGCCGCCTCGCTGCGCCGCTTTGACAGCTTCCGGCGCTGGCTGGGCTGGCTGGATGCGCACGGCGGCAAGGCCTGGCAGGGCCCCATGGGCGTGGTGCTGGCGCTTCTGCCGCCGCTGGTGTTGATGGCGCTGCTGGCCTGGCTGCTGCGGGGCGTGCTGTTCGGGCTGCCCTCGTTGCTGCTGGGCGTGGCGGTTCTGGCCTGGTGCTGGGGGCCGCGCGACCTGGACCGTGACATCGAAGCGATCATCGATGCCGATGACGCACCGACCCGGCAGGCGGCCGTGCGCCATCTGCAGGCGGCCGGTGGCAGCCTGCGCGAGGATGTACCCTCGCTGGTGGAGGCGACCGTACTCAATGCGCTGCGCCGCTGGTTTGCGGTGCTGTTCTGGTTCCTGCTGCTGGGCCCGGCGGGCGCGCTGGGCTATCGCCTGCTGGCGCTGATGTCCGAAAGCCCGATGCGTGCACGCGTACCGGTGGAACCGCTGGCAGTGGCCCAGCGCCTGCTGGGCTGGATCGAATGGCCGGTGGCACAGTTGATGGCGTTCTCGATGGCACTGGTCGGCAACTTCGACACGGCGTGGAAGGCATGGCGGCAAGCGCATGGCGAGCGCCTGGTCGGAGGCATCGGATTCCTGGGTGCGGTGGCGCGGGCCAGCGTCAATGCCGAGCTGCGCGAGGACGCGCATGACTACACCGAGGCGGGCCTGCTGCCGGTCTGGCAACGTCTGCCCGACCTGCGCGATGCCATGAGTCTGGTGTGGCGGATGCTGCTGCTGTGGCTGGCGGTGCTGGCCGTGCTGGTGATCGCCGGCTGGGTGACGTAGCCGCTGGCCAGGCGCGTGCGGCCTGACCGCAGCACGCGTCGCGACGCGCCTGGACGCGAAGTGGGAATCTAGACCGGCGCCAGTGCGGTGAACGGTGCCCACGGCAGGTTGCGCAGCAGAGCGTAACCGGGCAGCAGCCACAGCCAGAACATGGGATTGGCCAGAATCCGCATCAGCGGATCAAGCACACGCGGGCGGATGCCGGCGATGTTCAGCAGCATCAGCAGCAGCAGGGGCAGGCTGATGACCAGCAGCGGGTTCATCGCCATCGCGCCGGCCAGATCGAAATGGACCAGCGAGTAAAGGCAGCGCGTGCTGCCGCAGCCGGGGCAATACAGGCCGGTGAGTGCGTACAGCGGGCAGCCCGGCAGGGGATTGCCGGCCACGTAGGGATTGACGTTACGCAGCACCACGGCCGCGCCAGCGGCCAGGCCGGTGGAGGCCAGCAAGGGTGCCCAGCGGGCGAGCCGGGAAGGAAGAGCGGACACGATCAGGCGAAGACGGATCCGGCGCGGACGCCGCCGGATCCGTCCGCAGGCCTCAGTAGCTGCCGTTGCTCATCGCGCCGATGCCACCGAGCACGACGAAGAACAGCACGTACAGCACGACCATGATGACCCAGGCGATGGCCGACCAGATGGCCCACTTCTTGGCCTTGGCGGACGAGTCCTGGGCACCGGCGATATCGCCAGCGGCCAGCTTGCCGTTGACCTGTGCCGCATAGACGATCGACACGATGCCGACCGGCAGGCAGCAGAGCAGGGTGCTCAGGATCGCCCAGACCAGGTTGTTCGGGACCTGCGGAGTAGCGGTGTTCATGATTCAAGCTCCTTGATGGGTGGTGGTGGATCAATGGTCGGAAAGAGCGCCCAGTGCGGCCAGGCCGCCGAAGAGCCCGAACCACAACAGCAACAGGACCGGCAGGGCCGCGGCCGAAGCCGCCGCCCACCAGCCCGCCTTGCGTGACGCGCTATAGGCTCCCGCCAGATCGCCGGCCGCGCGGCGGCCATCGACCTGGGCGGCATACACGATCGACACCACGCCCAACGGCAGGCAGCAGAACAGCGTCGTCAGGATCGCCCACACCAGATGGTTGGGGATGTAGACCGGACGGCCGAGTGGTGGCGGTTGATTCAACGTGAGACTCCATTCCTTGGTGGCCGACCGTTGTGAACGGGCCGGACCTCCCCCCTGTGGGTGCGTAATCTACCGCAACCTGCGTCGCATGTATGCGTTTTCAGCCCGGCAATGACGGGCATGGCGCTTGACGCTGGCGTATGTGGGGCGGGGGCGGGCTACGCGCGAACGGGGGGATTGCGTCAGGCGTGATCGCCGCGAAGGGCGCGGACCTGGGCTTCCAGTGCCGGCGCGTCGGTGCTGCGACCATCGATGGCAGGCGCCGCCACCACCTCGACGGTGGCGCGGAAGCGGCGCGGAACCCGCATGCGGCCAAGCCGGCTGTCGCGCCGGCTCCACATGCTCGACCACATCCCGCGCAGGGCCATCGGCACCACCGGCACCGGCCGGCGTTCGAGGATCTTCTCGACGCCGGACTTGAACGGCGCCATCTGCCCATCGCGGGTGAGTGCTCCCTCCGGGAAGATGCAGACCAGCTCACCCTCGGCCAGCGCCGCATCGATCTCCTCGAACGCGCGCTGCATCAAGGCCTCGTCCTCGCGAGCCCCGGCAATCGGGATGGCCTTGGCGGTGCGGAAGATCCAGCGCATCACCGGGATGTTGAAGATCCTGTAGTACATGACGAAGCGTACGGGGCGCGGAATCGTCGCCGACAGGATCAGTGCATCCATGTAGCTGACATGATTGCAGACGATCAGTGCTGCGCCTTCATCCGGCACATTGGCTTCGATGCCATGCGGGCGCAGCCGGTACAGGGTGCGCACCATCACCCAGCTCAGGAAGCGCATCAGGAATTCGGGGACGATGGTGAAGATGTAGATCGCCACCACGGCATTGGCGATCGCCAGCGCCAGGAACAGCTGCGGGATGCTCCAGTGCAGCAGTTCGCGCGCGGCCAGTGACAGCAGTGCGGCGGACACGATGAAACCGGAGTTCTGGATGTTCAACGCGGCGAACACGCGTGACATCTGCGCCTTCGGCGTGCGGCTCTGGATCAGGGCGAACAGCGGAACGACGAAGATGCCGGTGAACAGGCCGATTCCGACAAGGTCGATGACGATGCGCACGCTGCCGGGCTGCTGCAGGAACTGGGTGATGCTCAGCCCCTGCACGGTGGCCTCGCCGCTGCGGGCGAAGTACAGATCGAGCAGGAACGCGGTCATGCCGAACGCGCCCAGCGGCACCAGGCCGATCTCCACTGTGCGCGCCGACAGCCTCTCGCACAGCAGCGAGCCAACGCCGGTGCCGATGGAAAACAGCGCCAGTGCCAGCAGGTACAGCTTGGGTTCGCCGCCCAGGTTGGCCAGCGCATAATTCGGCAGCTGCGAGGTCAGCACGGTGCCGACGAACCAGAACCAGGACACGCCCAGGATCGCGTTGCGCACCGCCTTCTGCTGGCGCGCCATGCGCAGCACCACCAGCGACTCGGGCAGCGGGTTCCAGTTGATCTTCAGGCCCGGGTCGCCGGCATCGACCCTGGGAATCAATCGCGCCGCGATATTGCCGCAGACCGCCAAAGCGATGACCAGCGATGCCGCGAACACGGGCCCGTGGCTGCCGGCCAGCAGGAACACGGCGCCGCCGATGATCATCCCTGACAGGATCGAGATCGATGTGCCCATCTCCACCAGCCCGTTGCCACCGGTCAGCTCCTCGGGTTTGAGTACCGAGGGCAGCACCGAGTACTTCACTGGGCCGAACAGGGTCGACTGCATGCCGGTGCAGAACAGCGCCACCAGCAGGAACGGCAGGTTCTCGGTGAGGAAGCCGATCGCTGCCAACGACATGATCACGATCTCCATCGTGGTGGTGATCACGATGAGCCGCGACTTCTCCAGTTTGTCGGCGATCTGCCCGGCCAATGCCGAGAACAGGAAATAGGGAAGAATGAAGATCGCCGGCGCCAGCGTGGTGTACAGCGAACGCTGCTCTTCGGACACGCCCAGGTAGAACAGCAGGCCGATGATGGCCTGCCGGTATACGTTGTCGTTGAAAGCGCCCAGCGCCTGCACGATGAAGAACGGCAGGAAGCGGCGCTGGCGCAGCAGGGCGAACTGGTTGTGACCGGACATGGAATCTCCTTGACCGGCGCAGCCTAGCATTCCTGCCCGCCGGCCGGGCCCGGATCCAGTGCTGCCGGGCGGCGGTCAGGTCAGGCTGCGTACGGCCTCGTTGGCGGCGGCACGCAGCTTCGGCAGCAGGCGCAGCACCAGCGCCATCTGGGTGCGGATCAACTGCAGCTTCGGTGGCATCACGTCCTCGATCTGCTCCAGCTCCGCAGCGACTGCGCGGTCGGCATCATTGTCATCCTCCGCAACCGCCTGCCGTGCGGCCAGCGCGCCGGCCAGCTGCTGCAGCGCCTTGCGCACCCGGTCGCCGGCGGCCAGTGCCAGCGGGTCGCCGGCGTAGCTGTCGACCTGGTCGCGGTGGGCACCCAGTGCCGACAGATGACCGAGCAGGGTGTTGGACAACGCCAGGAAGTGGAAGCCGGCATCCAGGTTGCGGCGTACATGGCCGGGCTCGCGCAGCATGTTCGACAGTGCAGTGGACAGCGCCGCGTCGGCATTGTGCATGTCGCGGCGGGCGATGCGGTAGGCCAGGTCATCGTGCATGCCACTGCGGTACTGGCCCAGCACCGCATCCAGGTAACGCGCGGCGGTATCCAGTACCCGTGACAGGACCCGATGCAGCTGACGTCCCTGCCAGTCCGGCAGGATCAGGAAGGCGGCCGCCGCAGCGATCGCACAGCCCAGGATCGTGTCCACCATGCGCGGCACGATCAGTACGAAGCCATCGCCGATCAGGTTGAAGCAGGTCAGCGCCATCACCGTGATCGCGGCCGAGGCCACCAGGTAGCGATCGGTGCGGGTGAAGAAGAACAGCAGCGCCGACAGCAAGGCGATCAGCAGCTGCACGTGCAGCTGTGGGAACAGCTGCAGCAGCGCCCAGGTCAATACCAGGCCGGCCAGGGTGCCGACGATGCGCTGTGCCAGGCGCTGGCGCGTGGCGCCGAAGTTCGGCCGGCACACGAAGACGATGGTCAACAGCACCCATGAACCGTTCTGGGCATTGAACAGGCGGATCGCCAGGAAGCCGGCGATCAGCGCCAGCGCCATGCGCAGGCCATGGCGGAACAGCACCGAGCCGGGCGTGAGCTGCTGGCGCAGCCGTACCCCCATCTCGCGCAGGGTGTGCGGGTTGCTGTCGCGCAGGCGCGTGTCGACATTGTCCAGGCTGGCCTCGGAGCGTTCGGCGTCGAGCAGCCGGCGCTCGATGCTGCGCAGGTTGTGCACCAGCAGATCCAGCGAACCGAGCAGGCGCTGCCATTGCGGACGCTGCTGGTCGCGCAGGTAGGCCAGCGCGTCGGCGAGGTCGCGTCCGGCCTGCTGGTTGCTCTCGCCATACACGAACGGGCGGCGCAGGCGGATGGCTTCGCCCAGACGCGCGCAGGCCTGCCCCTGCAGATCGAGCAGGCGCTGGCAGCGGTACAGCACGTCGCTGTGGAAGAACGCATCCACCAGTGCGCCATAGGGATAGTGCGAGGAGCTGGCGCGCTCGTGGAAATCCTGCGCCATGTAGTACAGGCGCAGGTACAGGCCGGAGTTGACCCCGGGCCGGCCGGAACGGCCGAAGCGCGCAAGGATCGCCGTCTTTGCTTCGTTCAGGGCTCCCACCACACGCCGGTTCTGTTCGGCCAGGTCCAGCTGGCGGCGCTGCAGGTCGGCCTCACGCACCGGCTCGAACAAGGCGGCTTTCAGCTGCAGGTAGCGGCCCAGTTCCTGGTAAAGACGGGCCACGCGTTCGCGCACCGGGCGGTTGGCGAACAGCGCGGTCCAGACGATGGACAGCAGGCCATACCAGACCGCACCGGCCAGCAGGTGGCTGACCGCATGCAACGCACGTGGCAGATCTCCGGCGCCGCCATGCTGTTCCAGCCCGATCATGGTGTAGATGGCCAGGGTGACCGTGGCCTGGGCGATGGAGGCGTAGCGTTCGCCCAGAGCACCCAGCAGGGTCAGGCCGAAGGTGGACAGCGCCAGTGCGCCGATGAACAGCCACGGCCACGGGAACAGCGCGATCACCGAGGCGGCGGCGATGCAGAAGCACAGCAGCGACAGCAGCACCGCCTTGGTGCGGCCCCACCAGTTGTCGTCGGTTTCGGCGATCGCGCTGGCGATGATGCCAAGGAACGCCCCGGGCAGCGCGGGGAGCGCGTCCAGCTGCCAGCACACGGCCATCGCAGCCGACAGGGCGATGAACACGCGCAGGCCATAGCTGGCTTTCTCGTGTGCCCACAGGCGGCTGAGGCGGGAATGGGACGCGGACATGCAGGCTCGGGCGGCGGATTGCCTCCATTATGGCGGTGTGCGCGTGGGTGCGGTGTTCAATGTGCGGACCCACGGTCCGCACCCGCACAAGCCGGGTTACATCTCCCAGCGCACGCTCACCGCGAAGGTGCGCGGCAGGCCGACGCCCGCGTTCGACCAGTACCTGCGATTGGCCAGGTTCTCCACGCTGGCGCGCAGGGTGACCGGGTGCCCCGACGCCATCAGGCGGTAGCCCACACCGGCATTGACCAGGGTGTAGTCGGGCAGCTTCAGGGTATTGTCGGCGTCGTACCAGACATCGCCGTAGTAGCGCACGGCAGCATAGGTTTCCAGTCCATCGACCCACGGCAGCTGGTAGCTGGCATGCAGCACACCGCTCCAGCGCGCGGCGCCGACGGTGCGGTTGCCTTCCTGCGCGGCATTGTCGGGCGACAGCCTGTCGTAGGTCGGGTCCAGCCAGGTCACGCCGCCACCCACGGTCAGCGCATCGGTCAGGTGCAGGTCGGCGCTGGCTTCCACGCCTTCGTACAGGGTGATGCCATCCTGCACCAGGCGCAGGCCGGCGTCGGTGGGCTGGTCGATGTTGGCACCGCGTTCCAGGCGGAATGCGGCCACGTTCGCATTCCAGCGCGAGGCTTCCACCTTGGCGCCGACCTCGTACTGCTTGCTGATGGTCGGACCCAGCACATCACCGGCGTTGATGTAGGGGTTGCCCACGCGGCTGCCGGCTTCCAGCGATTCAATGTAGCTGGCGTACAGGGTCACGGCCTCGCTGGGCTTGAACATCACCGCATAGGTCGGGGTGACCGGGTAGGTGTGGTAACGGCCCTTGGTCTCGAAGTCGTTGTAGCGCCAGCCGGCCAGCACCGACCAGCCCCCGCCGAAGTCCACGGTATCGCTGGCGAATACGGCCTGCTGCACGGTTTCATCGCCGCGGGTCATCACCCGCGAACCCACCGCGTCGTGGCGGATGGCCGAACGCTGGTACAGGTTGGCGCGACCAATGGTGTTCCACTCGTAGGGGCGGTCCCAGCCCAGCCCGGTCTGGTGGCTGACGCCGGCCACCAGCTGGTGCTGCAGCGGGCCGGTGCGGAAGCCGCCCTGCACCAGCGCCTGCGCCAGTTTCCATTGGCTCTTGCCGCCCAGCTCATACACATTCACGTTGTAGTCGCCGTTCGGATCGTCGATGTAGGCGAAGATCTTGTTGACGTCGTTCCAGGAGGTGGTGACGCCGTAGCTCAGGCTGGCCTTCCAGCCGCTGTTGATCTGCCAGGTGAACGCCGTGGACAGCAGGCTGGAACGGGTATCGTAGTAGGTGCCCGGCACGCTGTTGTCGACGTCGCCGGCAATCGGCCGCGGCAGCGAGGTCATGCCGATGAAGTAGTACTGCGGCGACTCTTCGCTCAGGTCGCGGGACTGGAACACGCCGTCGAAGGTCCAGGTGAGCGCATCGCTCAGGCGCGCGTCCAGCGACAGCGCGCCGACCTTGCGGTCGACATGGCCACCATTGAAGGTTTCGCCCTTCTCCTGATACGCGTTGAAGCGATAGCCGAACATATCTTCGTTGCCGAAGCGGCCACCGGCATCGACACCACCACTGATGATGGCCTGTTCGCGCCAGCCCAGCTGCGCCGAGAAGGTGGGGGTATCGGTCGGCTTCTTGGTGATGTAGTTGACGATGCCGCCGGGCGCGCCGAAGCCGTACAGGAAGCCGCCGGGGCCCTTCAGCAGGTCCACCTGTTCCATCACTTCCAGCGGCCATTCGGTGCCCCACGAGGACACCTGCAGACCGTTCACGCGGTAGCTGTCGTAGTTCAGATCGATGCCGCGGTTGCGGATGGGCGAGCTCCAGCCGCTGGCGTAGGCGCTTACCTGGGTGGTGACCGATGGATCGAACAGGAAGGCTTCGCCCAGCGATACGACCTGGCGCTGCTCGAGCTGTTCGCGGCCGACCGCAGTAATGGCGAACGGGGTATCGCGCAGGGCACGGTCACCCAGCGCGCCGGCTTCGGTGTGGGTGCGTTCGCCGACCACCTTGATGGCGTCCAGGTCGGTGGCGCTGCGGGCATCAGCCGGGGCTTGCGCATGGGCTGCGCAGGCGGTGGACAGGGCGGCGGCCGGCAGGGCCAGGCGCGGGGTGCGGAACGAAGGCATCGATCGGATTCCTCGGCGGACGGCCACAGGCCATCCACCCATGGTTGGGGGAAGAGGCAGTGGCTGGGATCACGCAGGCTGTCCGTGAACTGGGAGCGGGGCGCCGCAGGGGCGCAGGACCATGGCTGGTTGCGAATTGTTCTCTTTTCGTTACAGCGCGTCAAACCGTGAGCGTCGCCCGGGTGGTAGCGGCGCGCCGGGCGTGGCCCGGCGCTACCGAGGCTAGGCGCGCTGCGCGCGCTTGAGCAGTTTCGCCTCGCGCCTGCGCGCGCGCCGCGCCCGCCAACGCTCGGCCAGGCAGGAGAAGATCACGTACAGGGCCGGCGTGCTGAGCAGGGTCAGACTCTGCGAGAACAGCAGGCCACCGATCATCGCGATGCCCAGCGGCCGGCGCAGCTCCGACCCTTCGCCCAGGCCGATTGCCAGCGGAACCGCAGCCAGGATGGCCACCATCGTGGTCATCATGATCGGCCGGAAGCGGACGATGCTGGCCTCGCGTGCGGCCTCGCGCGGGGTCAGTCCGTGCTCGCGCTGCGCCACCAGCGCGAAGTCGATCATCATGATCGCGTTCTTCTTGACGATGCCGATCAGCAGCACCAGCGCGATCATCGAGATGACCGACAGCTCGGTGTTGGTACCGAACAGGGCCAGCAGCGCGCCTACGCCTGCCGCCGGCAGCGTGGACAGGATCGTCACCGGATGGATCAGGCTTTCGTACAGCATGCCCAGCACCAGGTACACGGTCAGGATCGCCGCCAATACCAGGATCAGCATGTCGCTGGGATCGGAATTGAAGCCAAAGCCCGCATCGTCGGCCAGGCGGATGTCGCCCGGCATGCGCATGCCGGCCACGGTCGCATCGATGATCGCCTTTGCCTCGCCCATGCTGACGCCGGGGGCGAGGTTGTAGCTCAGGTCCATCGTCGTGTACTGGTTCTCATGCGTGATCTGCGAAGGCGCCAGCCCCGGTACCTGGGTGGCCACCGCAGTGATCGGCACCATCTCGCCATTGCCTGCGCGCACATGGACCTCGTCCAGTGCGGTGGGGGTCGCCGTCTGCGAAGGCAGGGCATTGACCACGACGCTGTATTGGTTGATGTCCGAGTAGATCGTCGAGATCTGGCGCTGGCCGAATGCACCGTACAGCGCACCGTCGATGGCACCGACCGAGACGCCCAGTCGCGCGGCCTTGGCGCGGTCGATCACGATGTTCTGGCGCAGGCCGGCGTTGTCCACGTCGGTGCCGACATCGCGCAGCTTGGGGTTCTTCTTCAGTTCCGCCTGCAGCTTCGGCAACCACTCCTGCAGCGCCGCCAGATCGTTGCCCTGCAGCGAGATGCGGTACTGCGCGCCCTGGCTGGAGCCGCCGCCGTCGTTGCTGGGCAGATCCTGGATGGCGCGCAGCCGCAGCTGCAGGTCGGGATAGCGGTCGGCCTTGGCGCTCAGTCGCGCCAGTGCATGCGCGGTGGTCTCGCGGCGGCCTTCCTTGCGTGACTTCAGTTCGACATTGAACTGCGCGCTGGAACCCTGGCGGCCACTGCCCAGGCGCACGCCGACGGTCTTCACCGCCGGGTCGGCCATCAGCATGTCGGTGATGCGGCGCTGGCGGTTGACCATGTCCTCGAAGGACACGGTCGCGCTGGAGTTGGCGCGGCCCCAGATGAGCCCGGTGTCCTGTGGCGGGAAGGCGCCCTTCTTCACCGCGCCGAACAGGAAGACGGTCACGCCGATCAGGATCAGCGGCGTGAGCGAGAGCAGCAACGCGTGGCGCAGGGAGAAATCGAGGAACACCGTGTAGATGCGCAGCATGCGTTCGTGGCCGGCGTCCAGCCAGCGGCCCAGGCGCGAGGGTGCCGCGCGATGGTCGTGCGCACTGAGGAACCGGCTGCACAGCGCCGGCGTCAGCGTCAGCGAGACGATCATCGAGACCACGATCGCCGCCACCAGGGTGACGGTGAACTCACGGAAGAACGCGCCCATCATGCCGCTGGCGAACAGCAGCGGGATGAACACCGCAACCAGCGAGGCGGTGATCGAGACGATCGTGAAGCCGATCTCGCGTGCGCCGGTGAACGCTGCCTGCAGGCGCGGCATGCCTTCGTCGAGGTGGCGCATGATGTTCTCGATCACCACGATCGCATCGTCCACCACGAAGCCGATCGCGATCACCAGCGCCAGCAGGCTCAGGTTGTTCAGGGTGAAGCCCAGCGCATACATCACCAGTGCGGCGCCGGCCAGCGACAGCGGCACCGTCACGGCCGCGATCAGGGTCGGGGCGAGCCGGCGCAGGAACAGCGCCATGGTCAGCACCACCATCGCCAGGCTGATCAGCAGGGTGATCTGCACTTCGTGCAGCGACGAGCGGATCGTCGGCGTGCGGTCGAAGTATGGCGTCATCGTGGTTCCCGGCTGCAGGTAGTCACGCAGCGTCGGGATCTGCGCCTTCACCCGGTCGACGGTCTCCACGATGTTGGCGCCGGCGCGGGTGAACACATACATGACCACCGCGGGCTTGTGGTCGAACCATGCCGCCTGGTAGGCGTCCTGCTGGCCGTCGTAGACGTTGGCGACGTCCTTCAGGCGGATCACCCGGCCGTCGCCTTCGGTCTTCACCACCAGGTTGGCGAAGTCCGCAGCGCGGGCCACCGAATCGTTGGTGATGATCGCGGTGGTGGAGTTGCCATCGCTGAGGAAGCCGGTCGGCGAGGTCACATTGGCCGCGCGCACCGCGTTGCGCAGGTCGTCGGCGGTCAGGCCCAGCGCGTTCATCAGCCGCAGGTTGACGTCCACGCGCACTGCCGGCGTCGACGCGCCGGCGATGTCCACCGAGGCCACGCCGCTGATCTGGCGGATGCGCTGGGCCAGCAGCGAGTCGGCCACGTTGTACAGCTCATCGGCCGACTGCGTCTGCGAGGTCAGTGCGATGGCGATCACCGGGTCGTCGTTCGGATTCGCCTTCTGGTACATCGGAGAGCCCATGCCCGAGGGCAGATCGGCCTGCGCGGAATTGATCGCGGTCTGCACGTCCAGCGCCGCCGAATCGATGTCACGGTCGCTCTGGAAGATCATGAACACCAGCGAGCTGCCTTCCGAGCTCGACGAGCGCATGCGGTCGATGCCCGGCAGCTGGCCCAGATGACGCTCCAGGGGTGCGGTGACCGTGGAGGCCATCGTCGCCGCGTCGGCACCGGCCTGGCTGGCGTGCACGAAGATCACCGGAATCTGGATGTTCGGCAGTGCCGATACACCCAGCCTCAGGTAGCAGATCAGGCCCACCATGAACAGGCCGATGGCCAGCAGGGCGGTACCGATCGGGCGGCGGATGAAGGGGCCGGACAGGTTCATCGCGCGGCCCCCCGCAGCAGCGGGGCAGGGGTCATGCCTGCGGCTCCTGCAGCGTGCCCTCGCGCAGTGCGCGTTGCTCGCGGCGGCGCGCCAGCCACTCGGAGAAGCGCTCCATGTACAGGTAGATCACCGGCGTGGTGTACAGCGTCACCAGCTGCGAGAGCAGCAGGCCGCCGACGATGGCGATGCCCAGCGGACGGCGCAGTTCCGAGCCGATGCCGGTACCCAGCGCGAGTGGCAGCGCACCGAGCATGGCCGCAGCCGTGGTCATCATGATCGGGCGGAAGCGCAGCAGGCAGGCGCGGCGGATCGCTTCATGCGCGTTGGCACCGGCGCGGCGTGCTTCGATCGCGAAGTCCACCATCATGATGCCGTTCTTCTTGACGATGCCGATCAGCAGCACGATGCCGACGATGCCGTCCACCGACAGGCTCAGGCCACACAGCATCAGCGCCAGCAGCGCGCCGACGCCTGCCGGCGGGAGGGTCGAGATGATCGTGATCGGATGGATGTAGCTCTCGTACAGCACGCCCAGCACGATGTAGATGACCACCAGCGAGGCCAGCAGCAGCCACACCACATCGGTCTGGCTGCCGGTGAACTCGGCGGCCTTGCCGATGAACTCGGCATGCAGGTGCGCGGGCATGTCCAGACTGTCCTTGGTCTCCTGGATCGCGCGTACCGCTTCGGACAGCGAATAGCCCGGCGCGACGTTGAACGAGACGGTCACGGCCGGCAGCTGCTGCTGGTGGCTGACCACCAGCGGCGCGCTGGTCACCTGGCCTTCGGCCAGCGCCGACAACGGAATGATGTTGCCGGCACCGACCGTGATGCCGGTGTTCTGCGCGCCGATGCCGGTGGCCGTGGAGGAGTTGGAGGAGGTGACCTGGCCGAAGCTGGTGGCGTTGGTGCCGGTCAGCGCGCCAGCACCGTTGGAGGCCACCGCCAGCTGCTCCATCAGCGCGGTGCTGGTGCGGAACTCCGGTGCCACTTCCAGCACCACGCGGTACTGGTTGAGCTCGGTGAAGATGGTCGAGATCTGGCGCTGGCCGAACGCATCGTAGAGCGTGTCGTCGATGGTCTGCATCGGCACGCCCAGCACGCTGGCCTTGTCACGATCGATCGTCAGCTGCAGGGCACGGCCCTGGTTGGACAGGTTGTTGTCCACGTCGGCCAGCTCCGGCCGCTGGCGCAGGGCCTCGGTCAGGCGCGTGGCCTGGGTGGCGACGGTGGCCGCGTCCACGTCCGACAGGGAGTACTGGTACTCGGTCGCGGCCACGCGGGTGTCGAGGGTGACGTCCTGCACCGGCTTCAGATACAACGCTACGCCGGGAATCCCGGCGACGGCCTCCTGCAGGCGCGGCAGGATCCGGTCCAGCCCATCACGCTGGCTGCGCTCCTTCAGCACGATCGACAACTGGCCCTGGTTGAGCGTGGGGTTCATGCTGCCAGCGCCGATGAAAGCCGACACGCCAGTCACATCCGGATCCTTGCGCAGCGCTTCGGCCACCTGCCGGGTGCGCTGCTCCATCTGCGGGAACGCGATGTTCTGGTCGGCCTGCACCACGCCGGTGATCAGGCCGGTGTCCTGCTCGGGCAGCAGGCCCTTGGGAATCAGCACGTACAGCAGAACGGTCAGCACAAGGGCGCCGCCGGCCACGGCCAGGGTCAGGCGCTGGTGGTCCAGCACCCAGTCCAGGCTGCGTTCATACAGGCCGACGGTGCGGCTCCACACGGTCTGCTTGCCGGCCGCGTGCGCCCGTTCATGCGCGTCCTCGCCTTCCGGCAGCGCGTCGGGCTTGAGCAGGTAGGCGCACATCATCGGGGTGAGCGTCAGCGAGATCAGCATCGACAGCACGACCGCGATGCTCAGCACCCAGGCGAACTCATGGAACAGGCGGCCGGTGACGCCGGGCATCAGCAGCAGCGGCAGGAACACTGCCACCAGCGATACCGTCAGCGACAGCACGGTGAAGCCGATCTGGCGCGCACCGATCTCGGCCGCTTCCTTGCCGCTCTTGCCCTGCTCGATGTAACGGACGATGTTCTCGATCATGACGATGGCATCGTCGACAACGAAGCCGGTGGCCACCACCAGTGCCATCAGCGAAAGGTTGTCCAGCGACATGCCGGTGAACGCCATCACCGCGAACGTGCCGGCCAGCGACAATGGTACCGCCACCGAAGGAATGATCGTGGCCCACAGGCGGCGCAGGAACACGAAGATCACCGCCACGACCAGGCCGATGGTCAGTACCAGGGTGAACTGCACTTCGTGCACGGAGGCGCGGATGGTCTCGGTACGGTCGTTGAAGATCTCCAGATGCACGTCGGCCGGCAGCACGCCCTGCAACTGCGGCAGGATCGCGCGGATGCGCTCGACGGTCTGCACGATGTTGGCGCCCGGCTGGCGGCGCACTTCGAGAAGGACAGCCGGCTTGCCGTCGGCCCATGCGGCCAGCTGGTCGTTCTCCACGCCGTCCACCACCGCGGCCACGTCCGACAGCCGCACCGGGCGGCCGTTCTTGTAGCTGATGATGGTGTCGCGGTATTCGGCGGCACTGGACAGCTGGTCATTGGTGCCGATGCTGTAGGACTGCGTCTTGCCGTTCAGCGAGCCCTTCGGCGCATTGACGTTGGCCTGGGTGAGCGCGCTGCGCAGTTCTTCCAGGGTCAGGCCCATGTTCGACAGCTGCGCCGGATTGACCTGGATGCGCACCGCCGGGCGGACATTGCCGGCGATCGACACCAGGCCCACGCCCTGCACCTGCGACAGGCGCTGGGCCAGGATCGAATCGGCGTAGTTGTTGACCTCCCGCAGCGGGCGCGTGTCCGAGGTGAGCTTCAGGGTGACGATGGCCGCATCGGCGGGGTTCACCCGGTTGTAGACCGGCTGGTAGGGCAGCGACGAGGGCAGGGTGGCCTGGCGGATCGCCGCCTGCACGTCCTGCGCGGCGATATCGATGTCGCGGTCCATCGAGAACTGCAGGATGATCGTCGACAGCCCGGCCGACGAATCGGACGTCATCAGCTCCAGGCCGGAGATCTGGCCGAACTGCCGCTCCAGCGGGGTGGTGACCAGCGAGGCCATTGTGGTGGCATTGGCACCCGGGTACTGGGTGGTGACCACCAGGCTGGGCGCATCGATTTCCGGCAGTGCCGACACCGGCAGCTTGCGATAACCGAGAATGCCCAGCAGCAACAGGCCCGCCATCAGCAGCGAGGTGGCGATCGGGCGGCGGATGAAGATCGTCGAAAAGCCCACGGACTGATCCTTGCTGGCGCTTCAATGGCAGCGCCGGCGTCGATGCCGGCGCGAAAGGAATCGGTGGCCTGCGCTCAGCGCGGGCCACCACCGCGGCGGCCTGCACCGCTACTCTTCTGTTCGGCGGCCTTCAATTCGGCCTCGGTGGGTGCAGCCGGGGTCTCGCCGGGCTTCAGGGCCGTGACCTTGCTGCCGGGCTTCAGGCGGAACTGGCCTTCACTGACCACCCGCTCGCCGCCCTTCAGGCCCTCGGCGATCTGCACGTGGCTGTCGCCCACTTCCACGCCGCTGCGCACGGTCTGCATCTTCACCGTGTTGTCGCCCTGCACGACGTAGACATACTCGCCGTCCGGGCCACGCAGCACGGCCTGGGTCGGAATCACCACGCCGCCGCCGATGGTGCGCAGCTGCATGCGCACATTGACGAACTGGCCCGGCCACAGGCCGTTGTCCGCATTGTCGAACACCGCGCGTGCCTTGAAGGTGCCGCTGTCGGCGCTGATCAGGTTGTCGACCACATCGAGCTTGCCGTCGCCGGACAGCACGTGCGAATCGGCACGGTCCAGCGCAGCCACCGGAACGCTGCCGGCCGCCTGTGCCTGGCGCACATCGCCGAGCTGGCGTTCGGGCAGGTTGAACAGCACGTGGATCGGGTGGATCTGGGTCAGGGTGACCAGGGCGGTGCCCGCGTTGACCACGTTGCCGGCATCGACTGCACGGATGCCGGCGATGCCCGAGATCGGCGCAGTGACCTTGGTGTACTGCAGCTGCACCTGCGCCGAGCGCATGCTCGCCTCGTTGGCGGCCACTGCGCTTTCGTACTGTGCCACTTGGTTGCGTTGTGTATCCAGATCGGTCTTGGCGACGTACTGGCGGTACTCGGGGGCATTGGAGCGCTGGTAGTTGGAGCGCGCGGTCGCCAGCAGCGCCTCGTTCTGGCGCTTGGCGGCAGCGGCCTGGTCATAGCTGGCCTGGGCGGTACGTGGGTCGATCACCGCCAGCACGTCGCCCTGCTTCACTTCCTGGCCTTCGCGGAAGTTCAGGCTCATCAGCTGGCCGCCGACCTGAGGGCTGACCGTGACGGTATTCATCGCGGTGACCGTACCGAGCGCACTGGCGTAGACGGGCACGTCCTGGCGCACGGCGTCGACCACGGTCACCGGTACCGGTGCGGCATCGGCGTCATCGCCACCTTGGCCGGCGGCGACGCCGGGCCTGCCGGCCTTGTCCTTGCCACCGCTCAGCACGCGCAGGCCCACCACGGCCAGCACCAGTACCGCCACGACCAGCAGCACGATCTTCCAAACACGTGACATTCAAGGACTCCAAGAGGGCTGGACGGGCGGGGCCCGGTGGGCAATGCGCAAAGCATACCTGTGCCACATCACGTTTCCTGCATGACGGATGGGACGGGCGCTAGGACCGGGACCGGCCGCGGAGGTTCCCGTAAAGGCAGCGTTGCCCTACATTCAGGTGCAGAACCCTGCCGTGGAGTACCGAGATGCGCCGTTCGTTGCTGCTGTCCGCCCTGATCCTGGCCCTGCCGGCCCTTGCCCATGCCCAGGACGGGCAGCGCCCCGAGGTGACCGCGGCCGCACAGCGGCTGCAGGCCAAAGTGGTGGAGTGGCGCCGTGATTTCCACCAGCATCCGGAGCTGTCCAATCGCGAAGTACGGACCTCGGCCGAGGTCGCCAAGCACCTGCGCGCAATGGGCCTGAAGCCGAAGACCGGCATTGCCCATCATGGCGTGGTGGCGATCATCGAAGGCGGCAGGCCGGGTCCGAAGATCGCCCTGCGCGCCGACATGGACGCGCTGCCGGTGACCGAACAGACCGGCCTGCCGTTTGCCTCGAAGGCGACCGATCAGTACCGCGGGCAGACGGTGGGCGTGATGCATGCCTGCGGCCATGATGCCCATACCGCCACCCTGCTGGGTGTGGCCGAGGCGCTGGTGGCAATGAAGAAGGACCTGCCGGGCCAGGTCATGCTGATCTTCCAGCCGGCAGAGGAGGGCGCGCCGCCGCCGGAAGAAGGCGGTGCCGCGCTGATGCTGAAGGAGGGCCTGTTCGCCGACTTCAAGCCGGAAGCCGTGTTCGGCCTGCATGTGTTCTCCAGCGTGCAGGCCGGTCAGATCGCCGTGCGTGGCGGTCCGCTGATGGCCGCCTCGGACCGCTTCGGCATCAAGGTGATCGGTCGCCAGACGCATGGCTCCGCGCCGTGGAACGGTGTCGACCCGATCGTTGCCACGGCCGATCTGGTCGGTACCGCGCAGACCATCGTCAGCCGTCGCGTGAATCTGTCCAAGCAGCCGGCGGTGCTCACCTTCGGTGCGATCAACGGCGGCATCCGCTACAACATCATTCCGGACGAGGTGGAGATGGTCGGCACCATCCGCACGTTCGACGAGGGCATGCGCCAGCAGATCTTCGCCGACCTGCGCAACGTCGCAGAGCACACTGCGGCCGCGCACGGGGCAAAGGCGGTCACCGACATCTACGAATCAGAAGGCAACCCGGCCACGGTCAACGATCCGGCGCTGACGGCGCGCATGCTGCCGAGCCTGCAGGCGGTGGTGGGCAAGGACAACGTGTACGAACCGCCCCTGCAGATGGGCGCGGAGGACTTCTCGCTGTATGCCAAGGAGGTGCCGGGCATGTTCTTCTTCGTCGGCTCCACCAGCGTGGGCATCGATCCGGCGACGGCACCGGCCAATCATTCGCCGAAGTTCCTGCTGGATGAGAAGGCGCTGGACGTGGGACTGCGTGCACTGCTGCAGGTGAGCCTGGACTACCTGCATGGTGCCGGCACCCCGGCAGGGTGAGGCTTTGCGGCAGGGCTTGCAGCCCTGCACCCCTGAAGCAACGGCAACGTCAACGGCAAAAGCGGTGCTGGATTTCTGTTGGTTGGGCGGGGCGGTGTGGGCCTGCAGGACACGCCGTAAACCCGTCCATGGGGGCTCGATGGCGCCATCCATGGCGCCAACGGTCCTGCAGGCCCACACCGCCCCGCCCCCGACAGGTTCACGCGGCTGCTGGTAGGTGTCGACCTTGGTCGACACAGGCAGACATCGGGAATGTCTGAAGGATTGGCTTTTGATTTTGATTTTTCTGATCTTTCCCGTGGTGGTGGCTGCGTGCAGGGAACTGTCAGGGGCCGGGTGGGTAGGCGGGGCGGGGGTGTCCGCGGCATGGATGCCGCGGCCAAGCCCCCAAGGACGGGTTTACGGCGTCCCCCGACCCGCCTACCCACCCGGCCAAGCCGATAGACCGCCTTCCACGACCAACCGACAAAACCACCACGGAGGGGCTCCGCCGTTGGCCGGCCCGGCCGGAGGCCCAGCCCCGTCGCGATACAATGGCCCCATGAACACCCCCCAGGATTCCAGCCTCGGTCGCGAGGTCAGTTACCCGTCGCAGTACGATCCCGGCCTGCTGTTTCCCATCCCCCGCCGCGCCGCCCGCGCCGAGATCGGCCTCGACGACACCGCGCTGCCGTTCGTCGGCCATGATCGCTGGCATGCGTTCGAGCTGAGCTGGCTCGACCCGCGTGGCAAGCCGCAGGTGGCCGTCGCCACCGTGCAGGTGCCCTGCACCTCGCCGTGCCTGATCGAATCGAAGTCGTTCAAGCTGTACCTGAATTCCCTCAACAGCAGCCGCATCGACAGTGCCGAGGCACTGCATGCGCGTCTTGTCGACGATCTGTCAGCCTGTGCCGGCGCACCCGTGCAGGTGGCGTTCGGCCTGCCCGAACTGCGCCCGGTACCGCTGGGCGAATCCATCGACGGCCTGGACCTGGAGATCGACTGCTACGGCCCCCCGCAGGCGGACTTCCTCTCGGCCGACGCTGCGCAGCCGGTGGAGGAGACGTTGGTCTCCGCGCTGCTGAAATCCAACTGCCCGGTTACCGGCCAGCCGGACTGGGCCACGGTCAGCCTGCGCTATCGGGGGCCGAAGATCGACCGGGCCGGCCTGCTGCGCTATCTGGTGAGCTACCGCGAGCACGCGGAATTCCACGAGCAGTGCGTGGAGCGGATCTTCAGCGAGGTCTCCGCGCGCTGCCGGCCGCAGTGGCTGGAAGTGGAAGCGCGCTACACGCGTCGCGGCGGCCTCGACATCAATCCATGGCGCGCCAGCCCCGGCATCGCTGCCCCGGCCGCGACCTACCGCGAGCTGCGCCAGTAACCGCCGCAGGCGGTTACGGT